>CAZJDV010000009.1:0-52043 GCA_964544865.1 uncultured Dehalococcoidia bacterium
CGCCCACGGCGACGACGGTGCCGCCCACAGCCACAGCCACAGCCACGGCAGCGCCGCCTACGGCGACCCCGATTCCGCCCGAGAGCGTCGGCGATCCCGCGATACCTCAATTGGCCCAACTGGCCTTGCTGGCCTCTCTGGTGTTCCTGATAGGTGGAGGATTCGTTGTTTTGAGCCGCCGCCCCCGAGCATAAATCATAGGACAAAATCAAAGAGACCCTATCCGCCCACCGGCGGATAGGGTCTCTTTGTGCAGTCTTCGAATGCGATCTGGCCCGGTGGGTGCAACGGCTCCTGCGTCGTGGCGCAGCAGGCCGGCCTCCTCGCCCTTGACCTGGAGCAGTCGATGTGGCACAAGGATAGACACATCGACCTTGCCGTTGCAGTAGTCGTGGCCGCTCTGGTCACCATTTCCTGCGGCGGTGCGGAGGTCGATGCGACAGCGGCTCTCGGGCCCTCTCCAACCCCTACGCCCACGCCGCCGCCAATCGACGCGGAGGCGACGCTGTCGCGTTCCGGCAAGATCATGGGCCAGCTCAGGTCCTTCAGTTTCAATCTCAAGCACAAGGGCGGCGGCACAGAGTTTCTCCCCGGCATGATCGTCGAGGAGGCGGCCGGGACCGTGGTGAACCCGGACAAGATATCCGTCTCATTCAGCGGCACGTTTGGCGAGAAGTATGCGTACAGGGCGAGCTTGGTCACTCTGGGCGGCGAGAGCTACATGACCAACCCGCTGACCGATGTCTGGGAGGCCATGCCGACGGGCGTCAGCCCCCTGGGCTTTTTCAATCCCACCCAGGGCATAGCCGGAATCATGCTGCAGCTCGGACAGGTGCGGCTGGCCGGCGACGGCGCCAGAGGCGGCGAGCTCCGCTTGAGCGGCGTCCTGCCGGCCGCGGCCCTGGCCCCTCTACTTGGCGGGACGCTGGAAGGCGTCACCGTCCGTGTCGAGCTCGTCATCGACTCGATGGCCCTTTATCTGCTTCAGGCGAGGATCATGGGCCGCGTGACCCCCAATGACCCCGAAGGTATCGTCCGGGTCATCGTCGTGTCGGCGTTCGACGAGCCCGTCGTCATCGAGGCGCCAGAGCGGCCATGACTTTTAGGAGATCGCGTCAAGGCATTGGAGCCCGGCCGTGAGAGTCAGCTCTCGCGCCAGTCCCTATGTTGCGCTGACCCCCGTGCTCGTCGGCGTGTTCATCGCCGCCGACGACCAGACCGTCGTCGTGACGGTGCTCCCGCAGATCATGCTGGACATGAGAGTAACGGTTACGGAGCTCGACCGCGTCTCATGGACCATTACCGGCTATCTGCTGGGGTATCTGGTGGCGATGCCGCTCATCGGGCGGCTGTCGGACGTGTGGGGCCACCGCCGGCTGTTCATTGGATCGCTCTTGAGCTTCATGGCGGGCTCCGTGGCGGTGGCGCTGGCGCCGAGCCTTGAATGGCTGATAGCCGCCAGGGTCTTTCAGGCGGTTGGCGCGGGCGCGCTCGTGCCTATATCAATCGCCATCGCAGGGGATCTGTTTCCTCTGGGCCACAGGGGGCTCGCCCTCGGGTTGATCGGCGCCTCGGCCGAGGGTGGAGGTGTCATCGGTCCCCTGTGGGGTGGCCTCATTACGAGATTCCTGGAATGGAGGTGGGTGTTCTGGATCAACCTGCCCCTCGCCGTGGTGGTGCTGGTGCTCGTCGTCTGGCTGCTGAAGCCCAGCCCGAGGTTCCCGGCCCGCGTGGACTACCTCGGCGGCGGGCTGCTCGCCGTCAGCATGGCCGCTCTGACGCTGGGCCTGGCCAGGATCGACCTGGCCGACTCGATAATGATGGGATACCTGCTGTTGGCCGGGACCGCTCTGGTGCTCTTCGTCCGACGCCAGAGGGTATTCGCCGATCCACTACTGCCGGTGGCGATGTTCAGGGGATGGACAGTCATCGCCGCCAACCTCACGCACCTGCTCGTGGGAGGGGCGCTGATCATCGCGATGATCACCATCCCTCTGATGGTCAACACAGTGATGGGTCTCACGCCCCTGGACGGCGGCCTGTGGCTCATGCGGCTGACCGCTGCGATACCCTTGGGCGCGGTGCTAGGGGGGCTGGCATGCCAGCGCCTGGACTATCGTGTTCCCACCCTGGTGGGACTGTCTGTCGCCGCGCTGGGTTTTTGGCTCATGAGCGGCTGGGACGCCGGGATAGCCGATCCGGAGCTGACCATCCACCTCGCCATCGCCGGACTGGGCTTCGGGCTGCTGGTCGCGCCGATCGCCCTTGCCGCCACGGACTCCGTGGGAGAGGAGAATCGCGGCACGGCGGCGGCTATGGTCACCGCGAATCGAGTCGTTGGAATGGCGTTCGGGCTGGCCGCGATTACCGCCTGGGGGTCGGACCGTTTCATCGGCCTCGTGTCTGGACTACAGTTTCCGTTTCCACTGCCGGGGGAGTCGGCCGCGCAATTGGCGCAGAAAACCGCCGTGTACGAAGCGGTCGTCGGGGGAGCGGGGATGGCGGTATTCAATGATTTCTTTTTGATCGCAATGAGCCTCTGCTTGATCGCCCTGGCGCCGATGGCGCTAATGGCGTGGCGGCGGAGCTGACCGGTCGCGTAGGACCCAGCATCTCGATGGGGCAGACCTGCATCTAACGGGTGGCGAACAGACGGACGTGGAGGTATTCATGGCGCAAAGAGGCAGGGCGGCCCGGCGCGGCAATCGACCCAGGACCGGGGCGGGTGGTAGGCGCGCGCGCCGGGCGAGTGCCGGGAATTCATCCTGGCGGGGGAATACCGGGACGGTTATCGGTGCGGGGGTCGCGGCATTTGTGATAGTGCTTGTTGGATTCGCGTTGATTTCGGCGCAGCGCGGCAGTGGCGGTGCTTCGGACTTCAGCTTCGAGGTCTACCAGGGGGCGGGTGTGCTCGAGGGTTCGCAGACCAGCTTCGCGGACGTGCTGTCGATTGGGAAGCCCGTCGTGCTCAATTTCTGGGCGGGGGACTGCCCTCCGTGTCGCTTCGAGATGCCGGACTTGCAGCGTAGCTACGAAGCCCACGGCGACGATATCATCTACCTGGGGATCGATGTCGGAGTGTTCACCGGCCTGGGCTCGCGCCAGAGCGCCCTGGCGCTGCTCAGGGAGCTGGACATCACCTATCCAGTGGGCGCTCCCCCCGACCGCACTGCGGTCGTCGACTACAGGGTGACCGCGATGCCGACCACGGTGTTTTTCGACGCCGGAGGGGTCGTAGTCGACCGGTGGGAGGGCGCCATTACCGAGAGCCAGCTCGACGCCATCGTGCTGGGGATGTTGCAGTAGCGGGCGGCTACACCTTGGGATATTTCGGCGTCGCGATCTGGGTGCCGTCCGGCAGGTTCTCCACGACGAAGTCACCGAAGAGAAGCGGCGCCTCTTTTTGAAGCAGGTCGAGAATTATCAGCGCTAGCCGCCGGATCTCCCAGTCCGCGTAGGACGCGCCGCGCATCCCGATGAAGTGCCTCCAGGCCCTGACGTTGGCTGTCACGAATATCTTCGTCTCGGTCGCGTTGGGAAGCACGGCTCGCGCCGCCTGGCGAATGGCCTTGCGTCTGTCTCTCCACTCTGGGAACATGTCCTTTGGCAGGGATTTCTCCAGCGCATCCACAAGCTTGCCGTAGCTCGACGAGGCCGACCTGATCGCGTCCGCGAATATCCTTCTGCCCTCCTCGGTGCCCTCCCGATTCTCAGACAGGGCGGGGGGCACCACGAAAGGGCTGTCCGACTCGTCCACGAAGCGTTGTGACCTCTGGCTGTATGCGAAGCCCGCCCTGTGCCTCACAAGCTCATGGGTCATCGCCCGCGAGACCCCGGTGACCACGAAGCCGTAGTTGACGTGCTCGAACACGCTGCCGTCGCCTTTGGAAAGGAGGTTGCCGACGAAGTCGGCGATGTCTTTCCTTCCCTTGCCGTAGCTCATGTAGCACAGCCTCGCAGATATCTCTACGACAGCCGCGGACTCGTCCTCGCCGGCGCGAATGCTATCCGGGACCGGCGGAACACCCTCGTCATCCAGGAACGCGGAGACCTGCTCCCAGTCCACGCTGGTCCTGGTGGCCAGGTAGACCTCGGGCTCGGTGATGTAAGGCATCGTGTCCTTTCTACTCGCCGATGTTTGGTCCATGGGCGCGGATTCAGACGGCTTGTGTCTGACGGTGGTCAGCTCACTTCGTTATCGCTGAGATTATTTTGAGCCCTTCGGCTTCGCACGGCATTGACTTCGCGAAGAGCCAGGAGGGGCCGGAGCACCCGGCTAGAAACGCGAGAAGCAGTACTCGGAGGTTCTCGCCGCCTGGCGCGGACTGTCCGCGTGGGAATGACAAACCTCATCAGCGCCATCTGTGCGGCTCTCTATCCGCGCCCGCTCAGAATGAGGGCGCCAATGGCGCTACACGAGCAGGCCCAGAGGGTTCTCCAGCAGTCTCTTGACCTCGACGATGAATCGGGCGGCCTCGGCGCCGTCGGATACGCGATGGTCCGCCGAGATCGTCGCATTCATTACCCGGGAGACCTTGATCTCATGGTCCTGCACCACCGGCGCCTCGGCGACGGTGCCCACGGCCAGCATGGCCGACTGAGGCGGCTGGATGATGGCGACGAAGCTGGTCACGTCGAACATACCCAAGTTGCTGATGCTGAACGTGCCGCCGGTGTACTCCTGGGGGTGCAGTGTACCGCTCTTGGCCCGGTCGATGAGGTCGCTGCTGGCTCTGGCGATGTCCGCCATGCCCTTGTTGCCGCAGTCCATGATGGCGGGAACGATCAGCCCCGCATCCTCGGCGATGGCGACGCCGATGTTGATCGACTGGTTCATCTGAATGCCATTGTCGGTGAAAAAGGAGTTGAGGTTGGGAAAGCCTTTCAGCGTGTCCGCGCACGCTTTGATAATCATGTCGTTGACGCTGACGCGCACCCCTTCGCTCTTGAGGGTGTCGTTGAACTGCTGCCGCAGGTCCATCGCCCGCGACATGTCGATCTGAGCGGATACGTAGAAGTGGGGTATCTCACGCTTGCTTCGTACCGTGACGCGCGCTATCTGCTGACGCATGCGAGTCAGTGGCACGATATCGCTGGATACGGCCTCGACCGGCTGCGCGGGCGGAGGTTTGGCGGCGGGAGGTTCTGCTTCAAGCTCGTGCTCGACCGCAGGCGCGGTAGGAGCGATCTCTTCGGCCACGGGCGGAGGTTCGGCAGCGGGAGGCTCTGCTTCAACGTCGTGTTCGGCCGCGGGTACGGTGGAGGCGATTTCCTCGGCCACGGGCGCTGGCTCTGGAGGCCCTTGGTCCGCGGCGGGCTCGAAGGAGAGCACGTCGTTCTTCGTGATCCTGCCTCCCGGCCCCGTACCTCGTAGCAGCCTCAGATCGAGGCCGCGCTCATCGGCCAACTGGCGAGCGACGGGCGACGCGCGCATCCCTTGCGGCGAGAGGGCGGGGGCCGCCTCTACCACCTCGGCCGAGGGCGGCGGCAGCAGTATGCTGACGGACTCCTCGGATTCAGGGGCGGGCGGCGCTTCTTCGACGGGCTCGGGTCCCGCGGGGTCCCCTTTGGACGAGGGTGCGGTGATCTCCTCGTCCGCATCCCCTATGATCGCAATTGGCTGGCCCACGGAGACCGTCGTTCCCTCTGGCACGAGTATCATGCGCAGCACGCCCGATGTGATCGACTCGAACTCCACCACGGCCTTGTCGGTCTCGATCTCCGCGATGGCGTCGCCCAGGCTGACCTCGGCGCCCTCGTTTACAAGCCAGCGCACGACGGTGCCTTCCTTCATGTCGTAGCCCATCTGGGGCATGCTCATTTCAGTAGCCAGGATTCACCTCCTGCCGCCGTCTGGCGGCTTCTCGGCGCGTCAGAATGACTTGTCTCGGGCCGGACCGCCGCGGTTGCAGATGGCAGATCGGCGAGCCTAATCGCCCTCAGCGCTACCTACGATGTTCCGTTAGATACCGTATAGTTCCTCGACCGTCTGAACGATACGAGCGGCGTTCGGAAGGGCGGCGTCTTCGAGGGTCGAGTTGTATGGTGCGGGGACCTCGGCGCCCCCGACGCGGCCCACGGGGCCGTCCAGGTAGTCGAACGCCTCTTCCTGGATTCCGCTGGCGATCTCGCCCGAAAACCCACCCATCTTCCACGCCTCCTCGATCACGACGACGCGATTGGTCTTTTCGACCGACTCTACGAGGGTAGCCATGTCCAGCGGGCGAAGCGTGCGGATGTCGATGACCTCCGCCTCGACGTCCTTCAGGGCCAGCGTCTCGGCGGCTTCCATGGCCATATGCACCATCCGCGAGTATGCGATCAGAGTGACGTCGGCTCCCTTTCTTTTCACCTTGGCCTGGCCGAAGGGGATCTCGTAGTGCTCGTCCGGCACCTCGCCCTCGACCCTGTAGAGCAGGGCATGCTCGGCGAAGATGACCGGGTTGTCGTCGGCGATGGCCGTGCGCAGGAGGCCCAGTGCGTCGTACGAGTCAGAAGGCGCGACCACCTTGAGACCAGGCACGGAGGCGAACCAGCCCTCGAGGCTCTGCGAATGCGTCGCCCCGAGCCGCGCTCCCCCGCCCGTGACCGTCCTTATTACCAGCGGCACGCGCATCTGTCCGCCGGACATGTAGTGGAGCTTAGCCGCGTTATTCACTACCTGGTCGATGGCCAGAAGCAAGAAATTGATGGTCATGACCTCGACGATGGGCCTGAGTCCGGCGACGGCCGCGCCCACCGCGGCGCCAACGACGACAGACTCGGAAATGGGGGTGTCCCTGATGCGCTCGGGGCCATAGTCTTCCAGGAACCCGCTGGTCACGGCGTAGGGCCCCTGGTAGCTGCCGATGTCCTCCCCCATCAGGAAAACAGCCTCGTCGGCGTCAAGCGCTTCTCTGAGGCCTCGGGATATGGCATCCCGGAGAATGATCTTAGCCATGCCTTGCTCCGATCTTGGACTGGCTCGACGGTCCGCGCGGCAAGCCGCTCCGGTACACGGGGCCGCTCACAAAGCTCCAGTCAGTCATAAAGGTCGTCAAATAGCGACTCCAGACTCGGCTCTTTGCTCTCCTCCGCGAACTTGACGGCCTCGGCGATGGTGTCTGCCACTCGCTCGTCGATTCGGGCTAACTGTTCGTCATTGATCATGCCGTCTACCAGGGACGCCTCCCTGAAGGTGTCGATCGGGTCCTTTATTTGCCACTCGTCGATCTCGCTCGAGTCCCTGTATGCCTGAGGGTCCTGAACGGAGTGGCCCACGAACCTGTAGGTCATGGCTTCGAGAAAGACGGGTCCGTCGCCCGCCCGAATCCTCCCGAGGGCTTCCTCGGTCGAGTCACGCACCGCTACCACGTCCATTCCGTCAATCTGCTGTGCCGCGATCTTATACGAGTCCGCCATCAAGTAGACATCCTTGCCGCCGGCCCGCGAATCCTCTATCCGCGTCCCCATGGCGAACAGGTTGTTTTCAAGTACGAATAGCAGCGGGAGTTTCCATATCGCCGCCAGGTTGAGCGTCTCGTGAAACTCACCCTCGTTCACGGCGCCGTCGCCGAAGAAGCAGACAACGACGCGGTCTTCGTTCCGGTACTTGACGGCGAGGGCAATGCCCGCGGCGATGGGCATCTGGCCCGCTACGATGGCGTAGCCGCCCATGAATCCTTTGGCGACATCGAACAAGTGCATGGAGCCGCCCTTGCCCCGGCTGCTCCCCGTGGCCTTGCCCATCAGCTCGGCCATGACGATCTTGGGTTCCATTCCCTTGGCCAGCGCGTGGCCGTGGTCACGATAGTGGGAGATGACGTAGTCGTCCTTTCGCAGCGCCGAGATGGCACCGACGGCGATGGCTTCCTCCCCTACGTAGAGGTGGAGAAACCCCCCGATCTTGCCCTGCATGTACAGGCGGCTGCTCTGCTCCTCGAAGCGGCGGATGAGAAGCATTCGCTCGTACAATTCAGCTACGCGGGCACTGTCCAGGTCCATCGATTACCTCGCGCTCGGACGGTAGATGTGTATCGCCTCGCCGTCGGCGTCCAGCGCCGCCTCTTTAAGGATCTCGGAGACGGTCGGGTGGGGATGCACAAGCCACCCCAGTTCCTTGTTTGTGCTTTCGAGCAGTTTCGCCATGGACAGCTCGCCGAGCAGTTCGGTCACCTCGGGGCCGATCATGTGGGCCCCGAGGAGGTCGCCGATCTCGGCGTCGAGCACCAGTTTCACCATACCTTCAGGCTCGCCCAGTCCCAGCGCCTTGCCATTGGCCGACATTGGGAAGGAGCCGATCTTGACGTCGTGGCCGCGTTCGCGCGCCTGATCCTCTGTGAGCCCGAAGCTGGCGATCTGAGGCTTGCAGTACGTCGCCCTCGGGATAAAATCGTATTCCAAGACCGGCGGGTCCAGGCCGGCGATGTGCTCCACAGCGGTCACACCCTGGGCCGACGCGACGTGGGCCAGCAACAGCTTGCCCGTCACGTCGCCGATGGCGTAGACGCCCGGTATGTTGGTCTCCATCCGGTCGCCGACCGTGATGAAGTCGCGCTCGGTCGCTATCCCGGCTCCCTCCAGTCCGATGCCGTCCACGTTTCCCTGCATGCCGACCGCGACCAGCACCTTGTCGCACTCTATCCGGGTCGTGCCGGAGCCGTCGGACACCGTGACCGTCGCGACGCCTCCGTCGAGCGCGATGCACTCCACGCCGGCCCCGGTCATCGTGGCGATTCCATGCCTCTTGAACGAGCGCTCGAGCTGCTGGCTTATGTCCTTGTCCTCGGTCGGAACGAGGCGCGGCATCAGCTCCACCAGCGTGACCTCGGCCCCGTACATGCGCCAGACGTAGGCGAACTCGGCGCCGGTGGCGCCCGCGCCCACGATGACGGCCCTGGCCGGGACATCGGTCGTCTCCAGGGCGCCCCGGCTGGCGACGACGACCTCGCCGTCGACAGGGAGCGACGGGATATCCCGGGGCCTCGCCCCCGTCGCGATGATGATGTGGTCGGCGGAGAGGGTCCGGCCCTCCTCCGCCAGCTTCACGGTGTTGGGGTCCCTGAGTGCGCCGAGGCCCTTGACGTACTCCACGCCGTTCTTGTTCAACAAGAAGCTGACGCCGGTGGTCAGTTTCTTGACCACGTCTCTGCTCCGCTCGACGGCCTTGGAGTAGTCGAACCGCACGTTGTCGGCGCTGATGCCAAACTCGGAGGCGTGGTTGAAGAGGTCCACGACCTCGGCGTTCCGGATCAGAGCCTTTGTGGGGATGCATCCCCAGTTGAGGCAGACGCCCCCTACCTCCGTCCGCTCGACGATCGCCGTCCTCATCCCCAGCTGGCCCGCGCGAATGGCCGCAACGTAGCCGCCGGGACCGCTGCCGAGAATCACCAGATCGTAGTCCGCCAAATGACACCTCTACGAGCACCGGGCTATTCGATGCGGCCCAAACGGGACTATTCTACACCATACCTGAGACCGCCATAAAGAGAAGGGCGGGCGCCTTAAGAGGTCTTTCGGTCGTCTCCCACTAGCGATACGTTCACTCGTTCGTCCTGGGCCTGTCGAAGGATTCATGAGCGCTCACTATGCGAAGGCCCTGTGCCCGCGCCGATTCGATTGAACGCGGCGTCGAGGCCTGCTATCATAGACGGGCAGCCAATCCTGTTGGGAACGGTGAGCAGTCGATGCGCCGGCGCCGTGGCGAGCCGGGTCCGTCCGCTAGGGGCGTCCGAGCGCCCAGGTGCTGAAACCTTCCCTTCACGATGGGGAAGGTTTTTTGTGTTCCGGAGGCGCTGTTTTGGAGGGTGACTACGTCATCGGCGCGATCGTCGACCGGGTATGGCGGGGTGGCGGATCTGAAAGGAAGTGACGATGCCGAAGCTCAGTAGACGCTCCCGCATCGCCTTCGTCGGGGCGGGAATTGTCGGGAAGTCCCTGGCGCTGGCCCTTTCGCGACAGGGGTATTCGGTCGTGGCCGCCTCGAGCCGCTCTTTCCCCTCCGCTCAGGAACTGGCCCATCTAGTCATGGGGGTCACGGCGTACGAAGCAGCGGAAGAGGCCGCGGGGGCCTCCGATGTCGTCTTCATCACCAGTCCGGACGACGCCATTGCCACGGTGGTGTCGAGTATCTCCTGGAGACCGGAACAAGCCGTCGTCCACTGCTCGGGGGTCTCGTCGCTGGACGTGCTGGAGCCCGCCCTCGTCCTCGGCGCAGCCGTTGGGACGATTCATCCGATGCAGGCGTTCTCGTCGGTGGAGACAGGGGTCCAGAGCATCCCCGGCACGACCTTCGGCATAGAGGGAGAAGGCGGGATGAGAGCGTATCTGGAGCAGATGGCGACGAGCATCGGGGGCCGTCCCATATTCTTGAGACCGGAAGACAAGGCGCTGTACCACCTGTCAGGGGTCATGATGGGCGGTCTGCTTTCGACCCTGGCGGCGGTCGCGGCCCAGCTATGGGAGCATCTGGGCTTGCAGAGGGACGATGGCGTGTGGGCTCTGGCTCCCATGATGCGGCAGGTCTCGGTCAACCTTGAGACCTCCGGGGTGCCGGGCGGGTTGCAGGGGCCGTACATCCGGGGCGACGTGGGCACTATCAAGAAGCATCTTCAGGTGCTTCGCGCCCGCGCGCCGGACGTCCTGCCCTTGTACTGCCACATGGCGTGGGCTGCGCTGCCCTTCGCCATCGAGAAGGGCGCGCTGTCGGCCGACACAGCAGAGGAGATATGGGACCTGATCAATCAGTACAAGGACCTCGGCGGCACGCAGGCGGGAGGATACTATCGCGGAGAGCACTAGGATGAACCGCTGGCGACCAGGCCTTCATGGCAGGTGAACCGATAAGCACAGGCCCTCACTCGGGGCGAGCAGAGGAGGTACCAAAGTGCGTGTGACGACAAAAGATATACAGGACCTGAAGCGTCGAGGCGAGAAGATCCCCGTATTGACCGCCTACGACTACACGACCGCCAAGTTGGTGGAGGGCGCCGGGATACAGGTGTTGCTGGTGGGCGATACCCTGGGCCAGGTCGTCCTAGGGTACGACACGACCGTGCCGGTGACGATGGACGAGATGGTGCACCACATCCGGGCGGTGGCGCGCGGCGCGCGAAAGGCGCACATCATAGGCGACATGCCGTTCATGAGCTACCAGGCCGACCAGAGCGACGCCGTGAGAAACGCCGGGCGCATGTTGAAGGAGGGGGGCTGCCAGTCGGTCAAGCTGGAGGGCGGCCGCACCGTGGCCAGGACCGTGAGCCGCATCGTGCAGGCCGGCATCCCGGTCATGGGGCACATCGGCCTCACGCCTCAGGCCGTCAATCAGCTCGGGGGATACAGGGTACAGGGCAAGACCCCAGATGATGCGGCGCGGCTGTTGGACGACGCCCTCGCGCTGCAGGATGCGGGGGCCTACGCCCTGGTCATCGAACTCGTTCCAACGCCGCTGTCGGAGCTGATTTCGAATCAACTCATGATTCCGACGATTGGGATTGGAGCGGGGGCCGGCTGTGACGGCCAGGTCCAGGTTCTCCACGACATGCTCGGCCTATTCGACGACTTCGTCCCGAAGCACGCCCGCCGGTTCGCCCAACTGGGCGCCGGCATCCGGTCAGCCGTCGAGGAGTACATCGCAGACGTGCAGGCCCTGACGTTCCCATCCGACGACGAGAGCTTCAAGATGGAACAGGCGGTTGTGGAGGAGCTTGAGGCGGCGACCTCGCGGCCATAGTGGGGTCCCACGGGCCTTCAGTCCCCGGTAGGAGGTTTGGCCCCTCTGCCCACGCTCACAACGCCCAGACCTCTAGTGCCGCTGAGCCGAGGCGCGTAGCGTGAAAGTCATCGAGACGATCGAAGAATTCCGACGGGAGGAGCGCGGGTCCGAGCGGCCCCTGGGCCTGGCGTCGACAATGGGTTTCCTCCACGAGGGGCACATGTCCCTGGTTCGGCGCGCCCGCTCTGAAAACGCCACGCTGGCCGCGAGCATTTTCGTGAACCCGGCCCAGTTCGGACCCGGTGAGGACTACTCGACGTATCCCAGGGACATGGACTCGGACCTGGCGAAGCTGGAGAGCGCGGGGGTGGACCTGGTGTTCGCACCTTCGACCGAGGAGATGTATCCCGAGGGGTTCGACACTTACGTGGATGTCGGGTGCATCGGGGACAGGCTGGAGGGCGCGTCGCGGCCGGGCCACTTCAGGGGCGTGGCCACGGTGGTATGCAAGCTCCTTGCCATCGTTCGGCCCGACAGGGCCTACTTCGGCCAAAAAGACGCCCAGCAGAACCTGGTGGTACGGCGGCTGGCCACCGATCTCGATCTCGGCGCCAAGATCGTCGTATGCCCTACCGTGAGGGAGGCGGACGGTCTTGCGCTCAGCAGCCGCAACGCTTATCTTGGACCTGGCGAGCGCAAGGCAGCGACGGTGCTCTACAGGGCGCTCCGCCTCGCCGGCGATCTCGGCGAATCGAGCGCGGAGGGGGTCAGGCGGCGGATGCGGCCCCTCATCCAGTCAGAGCCACTCGCCACGATCGACTACGTGAGCGTCGCTGACCCGGAGACGCTGGAGGAGCTGGATGAAATCGCCGGCACGGCACTGGTTTCCCTGGCGGTCCGCATCGGGAAGGCTCGGCTCATCGATAACATGACTATTGAGGTCTGATATTTGAGAATTCTTGTTACCAACGACGACGGGGTCCACTCGTACGGCCTATGGCGGCTGGCCGAGGGACTCCGGCATGTGGGCGACGTGAGCGTGGTCGCCCCAGACCGTGACCAGAGCGGGATGGGGACTGCCATGACGCTGATGGACGTGATCCGGGCGCGGGAGATCGCCTCCCCAGTCGACGGCGTGAAGGCCATATCGGTGCAGGGCACCCCGACGGACTGCGTCATCCTGGCAGCCGAGTCTCTCTTCGAGGAGAGCTTCGACCTGGTCGTTTCCGGCATCAACCAGGGAGCCAACCTCGGACTCGACATAGTCAGCTCTGGGACCGTGAGTGCGGCCATTCAGGGCTACACCCGAGGCATATCATCCATCGCCATATCCGTCACATCTCTGACGGACGTCCACTACGAAGCGGCGTCGCGCACAGCCACCGTGCTGGCGGGAGCGCTCGCGGAGTCCCCGCCCGCCGAGCCGTTGCTCACAAACGTCAATCTGCCCAACGTCGACCCCGATCAGCTTAGGCACGTGGAGGTGACCCGGCTGGGGCCCCGGGCCCACCTGGAGGGCGTCGCCAGCGGCAATGACGGGCGCAGGGCCCACTACTGGATCACCCATGACAGGCCGGTGAACACCGACGCGGCCGCGGGCACGGACATAGGGGCGGTCCGGGACGGCGCAATATCCATCTCCTCCGTCGACCTGGGATCGTTGAACGGTGCGCCCGCAGAACTGCTGGAATCCCTGGCGGCTGAGGTGCGCCTGGCCTTCGGTATTTGATGGGCGCCGCACGGCATATTCGACGAAGGAGGGGCAAGAGTGATTTACGAGTACCGGGCCTACGAGGCCGTGCCGGGCAGACTGCCCGATGTCCAGGCCAGGTTCAGGGACCACACCGTTAAGCTGTTCGAGAAGCACGGTATGAAGAACATCGGTTACTGGACGGCCATGGTCGGCGACTACAACGACCGGCTGATCTACATCGTCGCCTTCGATAGCCTCGAGCAGCGGGAGAGGGCGTGGGCGGGGTTTCGGGCGGACCCGGAGTGGCACAGGGTCGTGGCCGAGTCGGAGGCCAACGGCCCGATAGTGGCCAGGGTCCATAACACGTTCCTGACACCGACGGACTACTCGCCGCTTCAGTAGGGGAGCGCGAGCCGCTCTAGCGGCCGGGCGGTCTCATGGGCCCGCGCCCAGGCCGCCCCGATCCACGAGCCTGATGCGGTCGGCCTGGCTGAGGTATGGCTCGACCTTCACCAGGAGCTCCGCCAGCGTCTCCTCGACGGTCGCATCGCTGGTTTCGAGGTCCAAGCTTGTTGTGAATCTGGGACATCTCGTACTCCTCCTCGAACCTGTGCAGGACGTGCTTGATGTCCGCCTCACGCAGAACGCCGCTGGCGTGAGAACTCCCCTTCATTCTCCTGGCGATTACCTCTGGCGAGGCCTTCACCGACACGAGCGTCACGTCCGGCGCGAGTTTGAGAAGCTGCTTCTCGATGTACGGCGCGTACCTGGTCCACGGCCCTCCCTGGGGCTCGTTTTCGCCGCCGTAGTCGAAGTAGAGCGGGCCGTACACGGCGTCGCCTCAGGTGGAACCCGACCATGACGAAGTCGGCGGCCTCGCCGTGCGCCGGCATGTGCATGATGAGGTTCTGGCGCTGAAGCATCTCCTGCAGCCTGGGGCTGGGGGCGAGAATCTCTTTTTTGTCTTGTTCGGTCGAGGCCGCTTGCCTGCCTCCCTCCTGGTAACAGGCGATCTCGGGAATCTTCCAGTGATCGTGGAAGGTGAACGGCCCTCCCATGACGCCCTGCGCCCACCGGCATATTCCTTTCGCCAAGGTTGTGGCGCCGGAGTACTCGCAGCCAGCGATTATCAGTCTCACGTTCTCTCCTCGGGGCGTACACGGCGTCGAAGGCGGTCCTTATCTAGGGGCCGTGTGCAGCCTGTAGAAAGTACCAGCCACGCAAGGCGTGCGTCAACGCCAGGGCCATGTTCAAAAGACCTGCCGGTGGCGCGCCGTGGGCGTGGTATCATGTTGGCGGCTCAGGCGGTCGCATGCAAAAGTGCAGGGCGGCGCGATCGGCCAGCAAGGATCTCTCCGGGAAGGTGGTCACTATGGGTGTCGAAGAAATCACGCGCGCCGCCGTCGTGGGCTCGGGTCTCATGGGCCACGGCATCGCACTTCAGTTCGCGCTGGGCGGCTATGACGTAATGCTCAACGACATCTCCGAGGACAGGCTGGAGCATGCCGTCGGCAACGTCAAGACCAGTCTGGCGCTGCTTCAGAGCATGGGCCTGGTGGACGAGCGCCGCGCGGACGCCGTGCCGGGGCGAATCCGCACGGGCGTGTCGATGGCGGAGATGGTTGGCGAGGCAGATTTCGTCGTCGAGGCAGTGTTCGAAGACCTGGCTCTGAAGCGCAGCGTGTTCGCGGACCTGGACAGGCTGGCCCCGGAGCGGACGATCCTGTCGAGCAACACGTCGTCGTTCATGTCCAGCCAGCTAGCGTCCGCCACCGGCAGGCCGGACAAGGTCGTGGTCGCCAACTGGTGGAACCCGCCCTACCTGCTGCCGCTGGTTGAGGTCGTGCGAGGCCCCGACACCTCCGACGACACCATCGAGACGACGACGGCCCTGCTGACGAAGGCGGGGAAGCGCCCGGTGGTGCTCCAAAAGGAGTCCTTGGGCTTCATCGGCAACAGGATGCAGTTCGCCCTCCTGCGAGAGGCCGTCTCAATCGTGGAACGAGGCATCGCCAGCGCCGAGGACGTGGATGCGGTGGTGACCAACAGCTTCGGGAGGCGCCTGGCGGTCGCCGGACCGCTCGAGGTCTTCGACCTGGCGGGCTGGGACACGATACTCGCAATCATCGACCAGCTTTTCCCCGACCTGGAGTCCTCCGGCGGGACGCCCGCGCTGGTGCGCGACATGGTGGCGCGGGGCGACCTGGGCGTGAAATCGGGGCAGGGGTTCTATGACTGGACCGACGATGCCGTGACCGCCGTCAGACAGAAGGTGGGCCGAGCACTCGCCACCATCGAGCAGTTGCCGCGGGAGGAATAGAGGCGCGATATATCCATGATAAAGAGAATGCACCACACGGGATTCGTGGTCTCGAACCTGAAAAAGGCCGTCGATTTCTATCGGGACGGGGCCGCACTCGAGGTCCAGGCCAGGTATGAGAGAATCGGCGAAGCCATCGATCAAGTCGTCGGTTATGAGGGGGCGCACCTGCGTATCGCGGTGCTGGGACTGGGCGGCGAGCACCTGTTTGAGCTGATCGAGTATGCCAGCCCGGACCCCGCAGCGCGCCCCACGCAGGAGCGCAGCGTGCTCGGGGCGTCCCACTTGTCGTTTCTGGTGGACGACATCGAGGGGACCCTCGACGCGTTGGCGGGCAAAGGGGCCCGAATTATGAACCGGCCCGCGGAAGCGGCGCCCGGACGGACGGCGTGCTACCTCCAGGACCCGGACGGCAACTGGATCGAGCTCATTGAGATCAGAGAATAGCTTGGGAAGATTAGGTGTGTGAGGGACACCCCCCCAATGTGATCAGAGCCGGAGCACCCGTCAAAGGGGTTCTGCCCCCTGCACACCCTTCATGTCCAGACCGCCAGGATCACGCCGTTGATGGCCAGGATCGGGTAGCCGGTGTTTATCAGCTAGAGCTTGGGCGAGCGGGATTCGAAGATGTAGTTGGAGGCCATCGCGGTCGCCACGAAGGCGACACCTGCGAACAGGCCGATGATCAGCCCTTCGCCGAAGCCGCTTGCTTCGGTCAGGTCTATCACTAGCGTGAGGACAAGAACGCTGATGATCGACCCGGCGATCGATACCACGTAGCCCTTCCATGCGCCTCCCGCCTCCTGTAGCTGCTCCTTCGTGAACCCGTTTTCCGCATCCACACGTTGCCAAACAGCAGGCTGTACCTGAGCGCTCCGCCTGCCATGCTCACTATGCCCCCCCCGCAACGACCGCCAGGTAGTTGATGCCGCCGAGCTCAATGCTCATGTCGCCTCCCGTTGACCTTGCTACCTGGCCAGCGGTTTGACATCACCGCAATCAGCAGTCTGACATCGTCGGCGATTGCATCCAGCGAAAATGTTCGTTTTGGCCGTCGCTTGTCGATAGCAAGGCGCGAATGAAGTGACTGGAGCTTAATACCGGCCCTTGGCGTGTGTCAATGATTATTAGCTGCCGCCGAAGCTAGCGATCTTACCGGCGCACCGGGGAAGGCGGGAATCAACGTCATCCTGGCACACCCCGAAGGGGCCGGGCTAGGATGCGCGGGCCCAATATTCCAAGGGCCACCGCTCCTGTGTCTGCCGGCGATGTCTCAGCCGGGAGGTGGGACACAGATCTGTGACTCTATTCCCTGTAGGCCTGGCTCTCGTCGCAGGTGCAGAGCGCGCGCAGCACGTCGAACGGGTAGATGCCGGTGTAATGGGAGTCGCTCCAGAGGAACTGGACGGCGTATCTGCCCACGAGGAGATAGTCCTCGGCGCGAATGTCCGCCGGCACTGTGGCTGGGTCGAGCAGTTTACGGCGGCTCCATTCTTCCACGCACTCGGCGCACATGCAGCTCACGCGAAGGTGCTTGGCGTCGTAGACGCTCTTGTGTCCGTCGTTCCACTTGACCGTGATGCTCTGGCCGTTTAGTTGCAGGCCGTCTATTCCCAGGCTCTTGCTCATCTACCCCTCGGCGCTCTCTCCGGACTGGTTTCTCCAGACCAAGTGTACACCGCCGCGACAGGGCCGTTCCACCAAATGGGCGGCGACTCGGCGTGTTTCGTCCTTGGATGGATCACAGCAGCGTTCCGCGGGTTGGCGTTGCCGTTGGAACTGTCATGCGCTTTCACTCGTATCGTGTTGTATGGACCGAGGCGAGTGCGCGCGGCATCGCATTCTATTAAGGGTCCCGCACGAATCCTCTGCTCGGTGCGCCGTGGCACGCGGCGCACCGAGCAGAGGAGCGAACGTCCTCAGAGGTGGGGTTTTTGGGTAAACGCCGTGCAGCGCTGGCGATAGCCTCGGTCGTTGCCGTCTTGTCTCTGGCCAGCGGCGTGGCAGAGGACGGGCCCGAGACGTCGCCCGACGCCGGCGCGCCGGTCTCCCAGCACGCCGATTCCGTTGAGCCTCGCGAGGAGCTAATCGTGCGGTCAAAGGCAGAGCTCTCGGAGATGCTGGAGAACTACCAGCTGAATGAATACAAGACGGGCGAGACGATATTCGAGCCTCGGTTCATCACCGCCGGGCAGGCCAGCGCGAAGCACGGCGGGAGACTCATGATGGTGTTATCCATAAACGGGGACCACCGCGCGTACTCTATCCCGTTTATCGAAGGCCACGAGGTAGTTAACGATGTGGTGGGAGGCATGCCCGTCGCCATCACATGGTGACCGCTTGCTTCAACGGGCATAGTCTATGTCCGAGAGATCGAAGACAAGGTCCTGACCTTCGAGGTATCCGGTATCCTCATCAACAATCAGCTCGTCATGCGGGACCTCCAGACCAGAACGCTCTGGAGCCAGTTCTCGAGTATGGCGGAGGAGGGCCCTATGGAGGGCACTGAGCTGGACTTCGTCGAGTCGCAAACCATATCGTGGGACGCCTGGAAAAAGCTGCACCCGGACACGTTGGTGTTTGGCATTGTGCCCGCCTCGAAGTAACGATGGGATGTGGAGACGCGAGCAGCACAAAGCGGGAATTATGGCATTCAAATACATCCTGATACTTGGAACAATGATCGCCGCCGTCGCTTGCGGTGCGGCCTCCGGTCCGAGCCGGGCTTCTGACGGGTCCGGCAGTCCAACACCGACCGGCGCCACCTCCGTCGCTCCCGCCCTCAGCCCCGTGGCGGCGCAGGAGCAGGTGGGCTCGATCTGGACGTCAACCCTCCGGACCTGCTGAACCCCCAGAGGGTGACTCGGGCGATCAGGTACAGCAGTCCACGAGACGGCGAAGCAAAGGTGCGGGTCCTCGAGATCGTCGACGTTGTGCCCAGGGACGTCATTCACGCCATCGATAACCCGCAGTTCCTCAAGGCAGCGCAGGCATCGGACCAGTATACGGGCGCGGACCTGATAATCGGAGTGTCCATCAACGGCGAGCACAAGGCCTACTCGACCGCGTTCCTTAGCAGCCACGAGATCGTCAACGACGTGGTGGGCGGCAAACCGGTCGCCGTCACGTGGTGACCGCTCTGCTTCACGGGCATGGGGTATGCCCGTGAGATAGAAGGCCGGGAGTTGACCTTCGGGGTCTCCGGCAAGCTTGTCCTGAACGCGATGGTCATGTACGACCGCCAGGCGGACTCGTTATGGAGCCAGTTCCTGGGCGAGGCCGCGGAGGGGCCGCTGGCCGGGATCAGGCTCGATTTCGTGGCGTCAAGGCTCACTCGATGGTCGTTGTGGAAGGAGGAGCACCTGGACACCCTGGTCCCCGACACCGGCGGCCGGGCATATGACCAGTACGACAGCTACTACGTCAGCCCTTCGTCAGGCTCGCTGGGCCAGAGCAACTTCGACGACCGGTGGATCGGCAAGGACCTGGTGGTCGGGCTCGTGGGCAAGGACAAGCAGCGGGCCTATGCGCACAAGCACCTTACGAAAATACGGGTGCTGAACGACACTTTCGAGGACAGAGACATCGTGGTCACATTGGACCTCAACAGCGGATCGACTGGCGTGTTCCACAGGGATGTCGACGGCTGAGTTCTTGACTTCAGCCAGAGCCCGCTCGAAATGACCGACACTGAGACGGGGACCGTCTGGGACAAGCTTAGCGGCGTTGCCAGAGAGGGCGAGCTGAAGGGTGCGAGGCTGACGCCGTGGCCCTACTTCAACGCATTCTGGTTCGCGTGGACGGACTTCTACCCCAACACGGAGCTGTTCGAGGGTTAGTCCTGTTCTCGATGGAGGCGCAGCTCCCCTGCACACCCCCTGGCGGGCGGCATATCTTGCCGTTTCCAGTTGGGCGAGATGGGACTTCTCACCGCAGAAACGACCGCCGCGCCAGAAACAGAGCCGCCGTCAGCAGAAACGCCATCGCCATTATTCGCGCGTCGCCCGTAACCGCGCCGGTGACGAACAACGCAACCGCGATCAGGAACAGGGCGAGGAAAGCGGCGTATTTGCCCGACATGGGATACCTCCGGGCTCGATCGTGAAGCCCTGCCGTCAAGGTCGCTGCGAAAGAGTCTAGTCCCGCGCATCGAACGTAGCAATTATAGAGCGTGCAGGCTGGTCGGCGCTGCCGTACATTGGAGATCACTCGCGGAGGCCGTATTATTGCGCTCAGAAGCACGAGCGTCGGAAGGGTCTTCGTGATATAATACACGACCGCACCGTAGGCTCCCAACCTGATGGACGGGCATAGCGATTCGACGGCGCAAGAAGGACAACGGAACGAGGAGATAGCCCGCCTGCCTCCACTTCGACGCGTCCCGCCCGCCGGCAGCGCAGCCAGCCCCAACGACCGACCGTCTATTCGACGTCTGATACTGAAACGTGTCGTCGAGGAGTGGATGCTGCTCCTGAGCCTCTTCCTCGGCATCACCATAGCCACGACTATCGGCGCTCTGGCGCCGCTGTACCTGGACTCCCTCGAGCAGTTGGCTTTCAAGACCACGCTGGGGCAGATAAAGGGCCGCTATCTGAGCGCGGGCATCTTCGCCTCCAATGTCGTCCTGTCCCAGAGCTCGCTCGAAGCGGCCGAGACCGCTGTGGATGACGCGGTCGAAACCCACTTGTCCGATGTCTACGCTGGCCACGACAGCTACGTACGCAGCAGCGTCTACCTGGCCGGCCTGTCCGGCCGCGAGCTGCCTGGTAGGTCCAGGACCGGGGAGACCGTGCTTCGCGGCTACATCCAGTATCTCTCGGGGCTCCAGGAGCATGCCGCGTTCCTAGACGGCAAGCTGTGGTCAGGCTACGTGTCGGAGGGTCTGCGCGGCCCGGTTCTCGGAGCGGCCGTCTCCAAGCAGACGGCGGACTGGTTCGACATCGGCGTTGGAGACTCCGTCAGCCTGGCCACGGCGCTCGACGGGGATCTGCGAGTATCTGTCGTCGTGTCCGGTATCCTCGAGCCCGCCGACCCTGGGAGCGACTACTGGAGCAATGCCGGCGTCTACTTGGAGCCGACTCCCCTTGCAGATGCTCCGCCCCAGGGCGTGCGCGTAGACCCAGCGGACCCGCCGATCGCCCTTTTCGTGTCGCGGGACGTGTTGGCCGAGACCGTGAGAAGATCGAATCCGGGCACGCTGGTCGACCCCATCTGGTTGATCAGGATCGACAAGGACCGCCTCAAGAGCTGGCCCGTCGATGACACGCTCCGACGATTTGACGAGTTCGAGGACACCCTCCGCGACTCCTTGCCTGAGTCCAAGGTGTCCATCGGTACGGTCAGCAAGGTTGTCGAGGACCTCCAGCGGCGGAGCTTCTTCTCCAGCGTGCCGATGTTGCTGCTGCTGGCTGTGATGATCGTCACCGTCCTATTCTATATGTCGATGACGGCCTCCTACCTCGTGCAGAGCCGAGAGACGGACGTCGGTCTGCTGAGGTCGAGGGGCGTGGGCACCGTGCAGCTATTCCGCATATCCCTCCTTGAGGGACTGGTGCTGACCGCCGTCGCGGTCGCTATCGCCATCGGTCTCTCGCTCGCGATCGTGGCCCCGGCGGGCAAGCTGCCCTACTTCCGGGAGATGACCGGCGGGGAATTCATGCCCATTGCGCTAAGCCCAACGCCATTCCTGGTGGCCGCTGGCGCTGGCCTGTTGTGTCTCTTGATGCTGGTGATACCGGGTGCGCTGTCCGCACGGGCCGGGCTCCTCGTTCAAAAGCTCCAGTCTGCGCGGCCCCCGACCACGTCCTGGTTTCATCGCCTATACCTTGACGCGGCCGTACTGCTGATCGGCGGGCTCATCTACTGGGAGCTGCGCTCTAGGGGCCAACTCATATCCAGCGGGCTATTCAAAGAAGTACAGGTGAACGAGTCGCTGCTGTTGGCGCCGGTGCTGTTTCTGGTCGTGGTCGCGCTGGTTTTCATGAGGCTGTTCCCGTTGCTCCTGCGGTACGCCAGCGGCGAGTCTCCCGCCCTGGCCCACGTGCTGGCGGGGGCGTCCGCCGCAGCCCTGGCGGCAGACATCATTTACAGAGAGGGACGCGACGTCATCGGCGCCGGCGGGACCGGCCCGCTGCTTGTGCTGTTGGCCATATCCGCGGCGTATTGGGCCACGGCGCGGGCTCCGGGACGCGGCGCGCGAATCGCCGGGCTGCTCGTCCAGGCCGGCCTCATAGCGGGATTCTTCGTGCTGGAGCCGCCGGAGGCGGGCGAGCTGGCGTTCGCCGCCACGGCCGGCCTTTTCGCTCTCGTGCCCGTCCAGCTCATATTCCTGCTGCTCAGGGCGTCGATCAGACGTGCGCCGGTCTGGCTCTCCGTGGGCCTCTGGCAGATGGGCCGCAACCCCTCGCAGTACACCTGGCTCGTCTTGCTGCTGGTGCTGGTAACCGGCCTCGGCATCCTGGCCACCACGGTAGGCGGCACTCTGGAGAAGAGCCGGCAGGACCGGATACTCTATAGCACGGCCACCGACCTGCGGGTTACGGGCAGCCCAAAGTTCCTCTCAGGAGGCATACGCGGCCTGAGGGACAGATACCTGGCGAATCCGGGAATCGCGTCGGCCTCGTTCTCGCTTCGCACCAGTGGGAGTGTCGGACCGGCGCTGGTCCAGGTGCTGGGGGTCGAGTCCCGCCGGTTCCCGTTGATGTCCTGGTATCGCGACGACTTCTCCGAGCGCTCGTTCGATAATGTCATGGGCGGCCTGCACACGGATAACCGTGAGAAAGGCATCGCCATCCCGGAAGGGGCGACCGAGATCGGCGCGTGGATCAAGCCGCTGGAGTTCAACAGGCTGATCTCGCTGTGGATGGTGCTCAAGGACAGCGACGGCGCGGTGGAGTCGGTCTCTCTGGGGCCTCTGGGTCTCACCGAATGGCATCTTCTGAGGGCGGAGATACCGCCAGAGCTGGAGTCACCACTGTACCTGAGCGCGGTGCAGGTCTACGAGCCGGGCGGAAACCCGGCGCAGGACGCGTCCGGTGTGCCATCGGGGACAGCCGGCAACCTGCTGCTGGACGACATCCACGTCGTGATGGGCCCCGGCGGCGATAGCGAGGTGCTGGAGGACTTCGAGAGCGAGAACGAATGGACTCCCATCGTAACCTCGTACATACCTTCGGACAGGTTCTCCACGGTCACGGGCGATTCCCGTGGAGGCGAGCTCTCGGGCTATTTCGCCTTTGGCAGGTACCGGAACATGTCAGTCCGCGGCATCTATCACGGCGAGGACGGAGGCGCGGTGCCGGTGGTCATTAGTTCGTCCCTGGCGGCGGCCCGGGGTCTGGCGGCCGGCGACACTTTCATCGCCATAATCGCGGGAAGGATGGTCCCCGCGGTGGTACGAGACCGTGTCGATTACTTCCCGACGATGGGCCGCCAGGGGGGAGCGTTCATCGTCGCCGACGTGGAACCGCTGATAAGCTACCTGAACATGCTCGGCCAGCCCAGCAAGGTGGAGTTGAACGAGCTGTTCATCAACAAAGCGCCAAACGCGGAGCTGACCACAGCGGACGTGCTGGGTGGGGTGTCCGCGATGTTCCTGGACATTGAGGACAGCTCCCAGCGGTTGCAAATGGCCCGCCTGGACCCGTTCTCCGGGGCCGGGTGGCAGGCCATGGTCCTGGTGGCGCTGAGTATAGTGGTGCTTGCCGCGGGATTCGGCTACGCTACCTACCTGCTTCTGTTCGCTCGCCGAAGCAGGTCTGAGATGGGCTTCTTGCAGTGCATGGGGCTATCACGCGGTCAGCTCATGGGCCTGCTCGGCTTCGAGCACCTGGTCATCGTGGCGGCCGGCGTTGGACTTGGAACATGGGCGGGATTTCAGATCAGTGAGCTGATGGTGATGCCCCTGGCCGTCACCGAGACCGGCGAGCAAGTCGTGCCCCCATTCATACTGGTGACAAGCTGGGGCTTCATGGCCCCGACCTACGCGGTGCTGGCCGGGGTGTTCGTAGGCGCCTTGCTCTTTTTGGGACGCAGGTTGAGGCATCTCGACCTCCAGTCGATAGTGAGGGCGGCGGACAATTAGTCTTCAGTACAGTTGGTTCTTACGGCGTAAGTCATGGCCTCAAACTCGATCTACATACACTGGCGAGACCCTGGAAGAAGAGAGGCCGGGAAAGCTGACGCGGCTCTCGGACACAGGAAATGGCACAGCTCTTAGTTAGAATAATAACCACGTGGCAGTTCGTGGCGAAGCGTAGCCTGGCCCATTGGCGGCTGCTCTCGTCCGTCATGCTCGGCGTCCTGCTTGCCGCGGCGATCATGGCGGGGACTGTCATCTACTTCGACGCCCTGCGCAACCTGGCGCTGAAAAACTCGCTGGCGAAGCACAGCGATCAGGAGCTGGACATAATCGTACAGGGCCTGCGCGGCCCTACCTCCAGGGCGGAGTACGGGAAGGTCACCGCCGCTGCCGTCGAGGAGATAGGCGCGGGCGTCGGATGGATGGTCAAGGACCGGGTCCATGCGGGCAAGACCCCCACCCTCTTCCTCACGGAACCCGGCAAGGAGGACCAGGCAGGCCGGTTCATCAACCGGGCCTACATAGCGTTCGTGCCCCGTCTGCCGGAGTTCACCACCGTGATGCCGGGCGGAAGACTACCCCGGGACGAGGGCTTGAACGAGCCCGGCAGCCCGCTTGTGCTGGAGGCCCTGATACAGCGGGATACGGCCGAGATGTTCGGGCTGGGCGTAGGGGGCAGCATGTCGGCCGTGCCGTACTGGACGGACCTGATGCCCCACGTCAGCCTGGTCGTGAGCGGGATATTCGAGAAGAACGACTTCGAGGACGATATCTGGCATCTGGAGAGGCGCGTGCTTGACGCGTCCACGGGGAAGAGCTTCCGCACCGGCGCCTTTTTCGTTTCGGAGAAGGCTTACCTGGACGTGCTTGGACCGGCGTTTCGCAAGCTGGATACGACCTACGCCTGGCTGCTGGACGTGGACCTCGCCCGAATCGACGCCGGGAACGCTGACGCGGCCCTCGCCAGCGTTCAGATAATGAAAAGCAGGCTCTCATCCACGCTGTCCCGGTACCAGCAGGAGACCGCGTTGAAGGGTGCACTGAAGGAATACGACAGGAAGCTCTTCTTCAGCAAGCTGCCCATGTTCGTCGTCCTCATACTCACCACATTCGTGATCCTGTATTATGTCGTGACGCTCTCGTCCCTTGCCATCGAAGATAGGCGCACGGAGGTAGCCCTGCTGCGCAGCCGCGGGGCCAGCTCGGCTCAGATCCTCCTGGTCTTCGTGATGGAGGGGGCGACCATAGCGGCACTGGCCGTGGTTGTCGGCCCGCTGCTTGCGGGCGGCGCCACCAGCTTGCTCGGAGTGACCCCCGCGTTCTCGGACCTGACCGGCGGCGAGCGGCTGGCAGTCACCGTTTCCAGCACCGCATACGCGATGAGCACCCTGGGCGGCGTTCTCAGCTTCGTCGCGCTGTTGATACCCGCTGTGCAGGCCTCTCGCATAGGTGTAACGAAGCACCGCCAACAGGCCGCCCGGCCAGCCAGCACGCCGGTCTTCCAGCGCTACTACGTCGACGTCCTGCTGCTCCTGTTAAGCCTCTACCTGTTCCGGCAGCTATCGCAGCAGGGCTCCGTGGTGGCGACGCAGCTATTCGGGGACCTGGCGGTCAGTCAGATACTGCTGGCCCTGCCGGGGCTGATGCTGGTCGGAGCCGCGATGGTGCTGCTCAGGCTATTCCCCCTGGCGTTGAGGCTGGCAAGCCGGCTCTTGTCGACCTGGCTGCCGGCCGGGCTCGTGATGGGCATGTGGCAGATGGCCCGGAATCCGACCCACTACGCCCGATTGTCACTGCTCCTGATCCTCACGGCCGGGCTGGGTATCTTTGCTTCCAGCTTTGGGACGACTCTGGAGCGCAGCTTCCGGGAGAGGGTGCTGTACTCGATGGGCAGCGACATCAGAGTCGACGGGGTGCGCCCGATCTACAGGACGCGCTGGGATTACACCCAGGAGTACCCTCTGGCGCAGCGAGTGCGAACTCGGAACACCGCTCTGGTGACCGCGTTTGAGTCGGTTCCGGGGGTCGGGCGCGCAAGCCCGGTACTGAGGACCGACGGACATGATCTGACGGGCGCGATCGGCGCCAGCTACGAGATGTTCGCCGTCGACACCGGCAGCTTCGGCGACGTCGCATGGTTCCGCGACGATTTCGGAGACCGGCCTGCCAACGGGCTCATGGATCTACTCAAGCTCTCCAACCAGCCCGAGGGCATCGTGATGCCGGACGACGTCTACCTGATTGGGGCGAGCGTGAGGGCGAACCGTCCCCACCCCAGCGTACGGGTCACGGCGCGGGTGCGCAACGCCCAGGGCCAATACGCCTCGTACAACCTTGGAATGCTGGATACCGACCAGTGGACCCGGATGGAGGTCAGTCTCAAGTTCGGGAGCCGCCAGTCCCTCCAGCTCAGCCGGCCCTTGACACTGGTCTCGTTGAGGGTCGAAGAGACCGGCGCAACGAGGTTGCAGGCCGGCTCGATACTGATAGACGACGTCTGGGCGGTCGAGGCGCGAGGAGTCAGAATCCTTGAGGATTTCGAGAACGGATCCAGCTGGAGCGTGCTCAAGGTGACTCCTGACGCGGTCTCCGACGTACTACGGGAATCAGACGTGGCCTTCGACGGCGATTCCGGAGCGGTCCTGTTTTCCTGGACGGAGGGCAGCGCGAGGACGGCGCGAGGTATTTTCCACGGCGCCGAGGCACCCAATTTGCCCGTGCTCGCCAGCGCCGCGTTCGTCAGTGTGACCGGCCACGACCCGGGAGAGGAGTTCGACGTCTCCATCGACGGTTTTCGCGTTCCCGTCCGTCTGACCGGCACGGTCGATTTGTTTCCCACGATGACCACGCCGGACAAGAGGTACCTGGTGGCGGACCTCACCGCGTTGATCGAGTACGTGAACCTGGGCGCATACACTCGAGAGCTTAACGCTAACGAGATGTGGATAGAGTCGCCCACCGTCGGCGAAGAGCGCTCTGACCTGATCGAGAGGCTGGGCGACGTCCGCAACGTCCGAAGCGATATCGTCTTCGACCGGTCGTTGCGGTTGAATGAGTCGAAGGTCGACCCTCTGGTGGACGCCGGTTGGAGGACCCTCCTGTTCATCGCCTTCATCGCGGTGCTCATCCTGAGCTGCATCGGGTTCCTCGTCCACGCGTATGCTTCGTTCCGAAACCGCGAGTTGCAGTTCGCACTGCTCCGGACCGTCGGGCTGTCCGCGAGGCAGCTTGTGGCGATGGTCTGGTTGGAGCAGTTGCTCGTCATTACGGTCGGCATGGCGCTGGGCACGTGGATGGGCGGGCGGCTGGGAGTGATCATCATGCCCTTCCTCGGCCACGATGACTGGGGTGGCAGGGTCATGCCTCCCTTTGCGATGGAAGTAAATTGGGGTACACTTCTGGTAACATATGGCGTCATGATCGTTATATTTGCGGCGATCACGTCCGGTCTGGTGTGGCTAATACACAGGATCTCGCTGCACCGAACCCTTAGAATGGGAGAGATGTAGGTTCAAGCGTGCCCTCCCTGGGAGAAAAGGCCATTGTGGGCGCCGCCGCGTATATTCAAGCAAGGCCGAAAAGCTCGAAAAACAAACGAGGCGTGGAGGATGAATTGACATCAGCAAACAGCGCGTATATCTTTTGCGAAGACCTCTTCAAGATTTACAAGATCGCCGACCTTGAGGTTGTCGCCCTTCGTGGTCTGGACCTCGCGGTCGATGCCGGTGAGGTCGTGGCCATCGTCGGGGCCAGCGGCAGCGGCAAGACGACACTTCTCAACATACTGGCCGGCTACGACTCCCCATCGGCTGGAAAGGTTAGAGTGGGCGACAAGGACCTGCTGCGCATGTCGTCGAGGGATGTCGAGGACTACAGGCGCGAGGACGTGGGGTTTGTCTGGCAGCAGACCAGCCGGAACCTGTTCCCATACCTGACCTCCCTTGAGAACGTCGCCCTGCCGATGATGCTAACGGACTTGCCGTCCAAAGAGAGAAAGCAGAGGGCGCAGGACCTGCTTGAGCTAATGAGCATGGGCCACAGGATGCACCATACTCCCGAAAAGCTCTCGGGCGGCGAGCAGCAGCGTGTAGCCATCGGCGTCGCGCTCGCCAACCACCCTCCGCTACTGCTCGCGGACGAGCCCACCGGGGAACTTGACGACGCCACGGCGGGTGAGATTCTCGACCTGTTCGGCGCGGTCAACCGGGAGCTCAATACCACCATCATGATCGTCACCCACGATCCGGACATCGCCTACAAGGTGGGCAGGGTCGTGATGATAAGGGACGGCAAGATGTCCACGGAGATCAGGCGAAAGGTCTCCTATCAGCGAATTACCAGCGAGGTCGACACTGAAGACGAGCTGGAGGAGTTTACCCTGGTCGACGGCGCGGGCAGGGTGCAGATACCGAGAGAATACCTTGACCAGCTAAAGATCAAAGAGAAGGCCCGAGTCGTGATAGAAGACGGCAAAGTGACTCTGGTGTCCGGGGACGATTAGTATATACGCACCTCCGCGGCGCCCGGTATGGCGGCGGCGCAAGAGCCCCCGCGGGGAGGACGCGGAAGAAAGCATCGCCAGAATACCGACGGAGGACTAGAGCTTGACCGACCCAAACAAGATCATCGAAGCGATCGACCTGGGCCGTACCTATATGGTTGGGTCAGAGACGATCGTCGCAGTTGACGGCGTGAACTTAGAGGTGGAGCCGGGCGAATTCATAGCCGTCGTCGGCAGGTCCGGCTCGGGAAAGACGACGCTGTTGAACCTGTTGGCAGGACTGGACAAGGCCACCAGCGGCAAGGTACTGCTGGAGGGAGACGACCTCTCCGAGATGAACGAGCGGCAGCTTACCGAGATTCGCCGCCACAAGATCGGCTTCGTGTTCCAGTCCTTCGGCCTGCTGCCCCTGCTATCGGCCTTCGAGAACGTGGAGCTGCCTCTCAGGATCTCAGGTGTCAAGGCCAAGGAGCGGGAGAAACGGGCTTGGGACGCTCTCGAGATGGTGGGGCTGACTCCGCGGTCGCACCACCGGCCGTACGAGCTTTCCGGCGGCGAGCAGCAGCGAGTGGCGATCGCCCGCGCCATGGTGACGCGCCCCCCCTTGCTGCTGGCCGACGAGCCCACCGGCGAGCTGGACTCGACCAACGCGCGGGCCATCTTCGGCCTTTTCATCGAGATGGTGCGTACCCAGGGAATCAGCGTGGTGGCCGCCACCCACGACTCGACTCTGCTGGCCATGGCCGACGAGGTCAAGGAGATGCGCGATGGCGCCTTCGTCGACCGGCTCGAACCTTCCCGCAGGTACAGGTAGCAGCCTATCGGAGCCGGGCGAGCGCTGCAGCGCTGGTTCAACGGGGGATTACCTCACCCCCTGAATTCTCGAATTACTTTCACTCGTCTTGAACTTCGGTTATCATTCGTATAGAATCCTTGTCTAGAGACGAGCGTAGAACGCCGCGGTGAAGAGACTCGGAGACCGCCCGCGCTTGCCAGGACAAGGAGGATCATGCGCCCCACGACGCCCGCGCCTCGCTCCGGCATGGCCCCGCTCGACCAGTTCCTTGCCACAAGGTTTCCGCCGCCGGCGAGCCGCGTCCGCGACATCTATCTAGAGACCACGATCTGCTACGCATACATGTGCGGCTACGCGCACGGCTGCACGGAGAAGATGGAGCGCGCCGCCCAGGTGCTGACGCGCCGCTGCATGAGATACCGTCCCGACGCCATGAGGGTCGCCCCCGGGCTGTCGGATCTCGCCCTCGATCTGCTGGCGAGGCGGAGAGAGCGCGGCCAGCGGCTCGCACCAGGTACCGTTTCGGTCCTCGACCGGCTCAGGCCCACGGGTCCGCTCCGCCGGCAGGTGTAACGGCGCGCCGGATTCCCTCCAGTCACTCCAACTGCGCGTTGGAGTCGTCCAACAGTTCATTGCTAAGCCGCGGCATTCCCGCGCGGCCCCGGCTCCCTCGCGCATGCCTCCACGTCGTATACTGTCTCTAGCATGAATCGATTGCCGGAGGACGCGATGGCCCGCGACATGTTCGGTTTGGACGGCCAGGTGGCGATTGTCACCGGTGGCAACGGGGGCATCGGCCTCGGCATCGCCAGGGGGCTGGCGGCGGCCGGCGCCGATATCGTCGTGGCCGCGCGCAACGAGGGCAAGACGGCGGGCGCCGTCGATCTGCTGCGGGGGCTGGGCGTAGAGGCCCTTGGGCTGGAGCTAGACGTCGCGGACGAGGCGTCGGTGGCGGCGGCAGTGTCCGGGACCCTCGACCGCTTCGGACGCATAGACATCCTGGTCAACAACGCTGGTATCGGCATAAGGAAGCCGCCGCAGGACTACAGCACGGAGGAGTGGGACCGGGTACTGGGCATCAATTTGAAGGGGACGTTCCTGTGCTCCAGGGGCGTACATCCCCATATGGTGCGCGCCGGCGCCGGCAGCATCATCAACATCGGCTCCATGACCTCGATATTCGGCAGCGACTGGGTAGCGTCCTATTCCGCGAGCAAGGGCGGCGTGGTCCAACTCACTAAGAGTCTCGCGGTCTCATGGGCGAAGGACCGGATACGTGTGAACGCGATTCTGCCGGGGTGGATCAAGACCGACCTCACCCTGCCCATCGAGACCCAGTATCCCGAGCGCCACGCGTTCATCAGCAGTCGAATACCGGCGGGTCGCTGGGGAGAGCCCGGCGATCTGGCTGGAACGGCGGTGTTCCTGGCCGGACGGGCCGCCGCTTATGTCACAGGAGCGGTCATCGCCGTTGACGGCGGCTATAGCTCGTTCTAGCTCTGGCTATCGGACATTTCAGGGAGACGCCTCGGATGGCGGACGACATAGTCCTCGAGCGTCGCGACGGCATCGCGACGATTACCTTGAATCGCCCGGATCAGCGCAACGCCATCGACTACGAGGGTTGGCTGGAGCTCGGTCGCGTGGCGGAGGCGCTGGCGGCGGACGACGGGGTCAGGGTCGTGGTCCTTACGGGAGCGGGCGACGATGCTTTCTCAGCGGGGGCGGACATCAAGGACTTCGACCGCTACCGGACCGACTCGACGCAGGCCAGGGCATACCAGGCCGCTTTTGACGCGGCGACCGACGCCATAGAGGCCCTGCCGGTACCCACGATATGCCTGATCAAGGGCTTCTGCATTGGCGGCGGCTGCGAGCTGACCCTCGCCGCGGACGTGCGAATCGCGGCTGACAATGGACGATTCGGCATACCGGCCGCCCGGCTGGGCATAGTGATCGGGCACCGGGAGATGCGCAGACTGGTGCGTCTGGCCGGCCCGGGGAACGCTTCCTATCTTCTACTGTCGGGGCGGATCATCGACGCGGTCGAGGCGCTTCGCATGGGCCTCGTGAACGCCGTTGTCCCTCTGGCCGAAAGCGAGGGGTACGTCCACGAGCTGGCCCGGGAGATGGCCGATCTGGCCCCCCTGTCTCACGGGCAGCACAAGCAGATCATGAGGAAATACGTGCTGGACCCCTCGCTTGAGACGCTGACACCGGAGGAAGAAGGCCTGCCGTTCGCTAACTTCGACAGCGATGACTTCCATGAGGGGAGGCGCGCGTTCTTGGAGCGGCGCAAGCCAGATTTCAAGGGACGCTAGAACGATCCCACCCTGCTTTCTAGCAATCAACGCCTGGAGCAAATCCAATGACGCTCAGACCGCCCCTGGAAGGGATAAAAGTCCTGGATCTCACGCAGATGATGGCCGGGCCGTTCTGCACGATGCTGCTTGCGGACATGGGCGCCGACGTCGTGAAGATCGAGAAGCCCGACGGAGGCGACGACATCCGCCGGGCCGGCCCCCCATTCGTCAAAGGCGAATCGGCGGCGTTTCTGGGGATCAACCGGAACAAGCGGAGCGTCGTCCTGGACCTGAAGAACGATGAGGGCGCAGCCGTCCTTCGGCGAATGGCGGGCAGGGCGGACGTCCTGGTGCAGAACATGAGGCCGGGCGCGATGGAGCGCCTTGGCCTTGGCTATGACGATGTCTCGGCGCTGAACCCCTCGCTCATATACTGCACGATCTCGGGTTTCGGGACGACTGGCCCATACAAGGACCGGCCGGGGTTCGACCTGGTGGCGCAGGGGATGAGTGGACTGATGAGCCTCACAGGCGTGCCTGGCGGGCCGCCCATGCGGAATGGCGTGCCCATCACGGACCTGAACGCGGGAATCTACGCGGCGTACGGCGTGCTGTCGGCGTACATCAGCAGACTCAGGACCGGCAGGGGGCAGCATGTCGACACCTCGCTGCTGGAGGCGGGACTGGCGTACACGATCTGGGAATCGGCGATCTTTTTCGCTACGGGCAGGCCGCCGGGTCAGGTTGGATCGGGGCATCCCCTGACGGCGCCGTACCAGGCCTTCGCCACCAGTGACGGGCACATCATGGTCGGAGCGGCGAACCAGGCCAACTGGGAGCGGCTCTGTCTGGCGATCGGCAGGGGGGATCTGCTCGAGGACGAGAGATTCGCAACCAGCCCCCTTCGGATGCAGAACCTCGCGCCCCTGGTGAAGACTATTCAGCAGACGCTGGCGGCGCGGAGCACGGCCCACTGGCTCGCGGTCCTCGAAGAGGGTGGCGTGCCCAGCGGACCCATCAACGATCTGGCCGAGGTTTACGCCGACCCGCAGGTTATCGCCAGGCAGATGGAAGTGGAGTTGGAGCATCCTGCCGCCGGAACCACCCGGAACATCGGCATCCCAGTCAAGCTGTCGGAGACCCCCGGCTCCGTCCGCGAGTCGGCCCCGATGCTGGGCCAGCACACCGGAGTGGTCCTGTCGGAGTACGGCTTCTCAGCCGGCGAAATCGCGGCGTTGAAGGAGAGAGGCGCGGCGAGGTAGGGGGGCAGTTCGCGTAGCCGCTTATCCGTGATTCACGACGCGGTGGGGCGGCGGGAGCAAGCACCTTAATCACCGTATCCAGCAGTACTGGCTCGCCTCGCGCGGAAAAGTGGACTATGAAGGGCCCGGACTACTCGGCATGATCGATGGTCTCATCGGAGAGCTCCACCAATACGGCGTCTGCATCTTCACTGTAATGGAATGTCGTCTGATGTCCTCAGAGGCGCACGGCCGTGCGTGTCCATGAATGGCGCCGCGGTGATGTTCACTCTCCAATGCCAAGGGAAAAGAGGGCTAATCAGAAGCTGGGGGATATCCCCTGGCCCCCGCCATAGGGGGAAAACCCCCTCTGGACACCCCCGATTTCTGACCTCTGAGACGCCCTCGGTCGTGCGCCCCTACGTACCCCGGACCCCAGCCCCTATCCCCTTACCCTCCCCACGACCCGTCGCATCGCATCCACCAACGTGTCAACGTGGGACTCCGTGGTGAGCACCGACAGGGCGCCGCCGCAGGTCTGTTGGAGCAGTATACCCTCGTTGAGGAGGCCAGTGAATAGCGCCTCGGTCATGGCCTTGTCGCCGCGCAGAGACGCGCGGTAGTCGGCCACCTCTTCGGAGGTGAAGTGGATGCCGAAGAGGGAGGCCACGCCGGTGACACGGGCGGGGACGCCGAGCTCATCGAAGACCGCCTGAAGCTTGGCTCTAAGCATGCTGCCAAGCCGGTCGAGGCGCTGGTACACCTCCGGCGTGAGATGCTTCAAGGTCGCCTCGCCGGACACCATCGTCATGGGATTGGCGTTGAATGTGCCCGCGTGGGGGATGAAGTCGGCGCCTCGGGACTGGTCGAAGAGGGCCATGATGTCCTCGCGTCCGCCGAAGGCCCCCACCGGCATGCCGCCGCCGATGATCTTTCCGAGGGCGGTCATGTCGGGCGCGACGCCTAATCGCTCCTGGGCGCCACCGCTGGAGACCCTGAAGCTCTGCACCTCGTCGAACACGAGGAGGATCCCCAGCTCGCGGGTAAGGTTCCTCAGCCCCTGCAAGAATTCGGTCCGGGCGGCGACGTAGCCGAAGTTGGAGACCACGGCCTCCATGATGACGCAGGCGAGCTCGTCCCGATGCAGTCTGATTATTCGCGCGCACCCCTCCAGGTCGTTGTAGGGGAGCACTACGACGCTCTCAAGCACGCCAGGCGGCATGCCAGCGAACTCCGGTATCGCCGTCGGCCCATCCGGGTCGAGCTTTTCCGCGGAGGGTTTGACGCTTATGGACGCGGACTCGTGGGAGCCGTGGTATCCGCCCTCGAACTTTGCGACCTTGTGCCGTCCCGTGTAGGCTCGAGCGGCTCTGACGGCGTTCATGGTGGCCTCGGTCCCGGAGCTGGTGAACCTGACGAGATCGACCGAGGGGAGCCGTTCGCAGAGCATCTCCGCCAGACGGACCTGGGATGAGGTGGGCACGCTGAATGCGACGCCTCTGGCGGCCTGGTCCTGCAACGCGCGGGTCACGTCGGGATGGACGTGGCCCATGATGAGGCTGGTGGCGTTCAGCATGAAATCCAGGTAGCGGTTGCCGTCCACGTCGTAGAGATAGTGGCCCTCACCGCGCTCGGCGAAGAATGGGTAGGGCTCGAAGTAGGCGGTCCCCCGGGAGCTGCCTCCCGGAAGGTAGCGCTCCGCGTCCTGTTGCAACCGCCGGGATGCCGGCGTCCCGGCCGCGTATCTGTCCTGCTCGCCTCGTTTACTCGCTGTCATCGTCTTCTTCCCTGCGGGTGCCTGCGTTAGTCTGGCCGGATGGCCGTTCCCGCCGTCACGCTTCGCCAGATCGCGGTCTGCATCGAGTGGACCCTCCGGTATACGTCTGGTCCAGACAGTGTGTCTCGCTCTCTCCTGACCGCCGCGAGGAACGCCGTCACAGCTTCCCGCATCCCCACGAAGCCATGGACGGGATTCGCTGAAATGGCCTCGCCCGTCGTCCAGTTCTCACCTGGCCGCTGACCTTCGAGGGAAGCCCGATCATTACCGCATCCACGTTTGGATCGGCCATGAGACGGTTGTAGTCCGTGTAGAGCTCGACCTCGCTCCCAAAAAGGCGGCTAGCCAGGCCGAGAGTATCCTCGGTCCGCGCCGCCACCGCCCGGACGGTGACGCCGGGCAGCTCTTGCAGGACCGGTACATAGGCGCTTCTGGCCCAGGACCCGAGGCCGATAAGGCCGATGCCGATTGGCACGCTCGGTTCTACCATTGGGGAGCTTCTCGTATCCGGCAAGGCTACTGGGCCGTGGCGCCGCCGTCGATGACCAGCTCCGAGCCGGTCATGAACGACGCCTCGTCCGAGGCCAGAAACAGGACCCCGTAGGCGACGTCCTCGGGGGTCCCGAACCGGCCGAGGGGCGTGCCGCCGATCCGCGCCTCCCGCAGCTCTTCCGTGGGGAAGACCTGGGTCAGCATCTCCGTGGTCGACGGGCCGGGATAGACCGAGTTGGCGCGGATGCCCTCGTTGGCGTACTGGACCGCCGTTGCCTTGGTCAGGAGCCGCACGGCGCCCTTGGACGCGTTGTAGGCCGTGGAGATCGGTCCGCCCACCAGGCCCGCTATGGAAGAGAGGTTCACGATCGCGCCGCCGCCAGATCGTCGCATGGCGGGGATGGCCGCCTTCGTGCCCAGAAACGTCCCCGTCGCGTTAACCGCCATTACGCGGTCCCAGTCATTGGCGCTCGTCTCCTGGACCGTCGCCTTCTGGTATATCCCCGCGTTGTTGACCAGCACGTCCAGCCCGCCGAAGGCGCTGACCACGGCCTGCACCGCGCTCTCCCAGTCGTCCTGGACGGTCACGTCAAGGCGCACGAAAAGGGCGTCTCCGCCCGCTGCGGCTAGCTCCGCGACGACGCGCCGCCCCTCATCCTCGAGAATATCCCCGATGGCGACGCGGGCGCCCTCGCTTGCGAACAGACGGGCCTGGGCCGCGCCCAGTCCCTTGCCGCCGCCGCTAATCAGGCACGACTTGTCTTGCAGTCTCAAGCCCGGTCTCGCGGGTCAACGTTCGTTCTTGCCCCGTTTGAGGCACGCCTACCACGCAGCCCGGCTAGCACCTCGTTGAGGCTGCCCGACCGGAAGCCCTCCAGGTCGACGGTGACGTAGGAGTAGCCGATGGAGCGGAAATACTCCGAGATCGCCTTCCTGGCATCGTCCTCTACCAGCAGCGGCAGGTCCGCAGGCTCGACCTCGATGCGGGCGACGGTATCGTGATGGCGCACGCGGAGTTGTTTGATTCCGAGGCCGCGCAAGAACTCCTCCGCCCTGGCTATCCGCCCTAGCGCCTGCACGGACACAGGAGTGCCGTAGGGGATGCGGGACGATAGGCATGCCTGGGCCGACTTGTCCCAGGTGGGCAGTCCCATCTCGCGAGAGAGATCCCTTATGTCCTGCTTGGAAAGCCCGGCTTCGACCAGCGGGGCGCGCGCGCCGTGCCGGCCGGCAGCCTTTAGGCCGGGGCGGAAGTCGCCTACGTCGTCCGTATTCGCGCCGTTGGCAACGACTGCGAAGCCTTCCTCGTGCGCCAGTTTTCCGAGGACGGTGTATAGCTCGTCCTTGCAGAAATAGCAGCGTTTGAGGTCGTTCGCCTGATAGTCCTCGCGTTCCACCTCGGCGGTCTGGACCACTCGGTGATTCAGCCCAAGGCGCTCGGCGACGGCCACGGCGTCGCGCAGCTCCGACGGGGCGAGACTGGGTGAGTGCGCCGTCACGGCCAGCGCCCCGGCGCCAAGGATATTGTGGGCGATGGCGGCCAGGAACGTGCTGTCCACGCCTCCGGAGAACGCGACCACCACCGAGCCCATCTCGCGCAGGATCTGCTCGAGCGCGCCCAGCTTTAGTCGGAGCGGCACGGTCTGTGGAGGTCGGGCGGCCATGAATTCGTCCATATGAATTCTTTAGGCGACGGCGTCAGGTCCACTGTCATTCTCTATGACGGCCATCATATCATGAAGGGAAGGGTGAGTGGCCGAGGCGCGCCGGCCGGCGTCCGAGGCATGCTAGAATGTGGCGGTGCGATGCAGTGACCCGACCGGCCGTGGTCTAATCTGAGAATACTGACGTTTGACTTCACCGCCGCTCGGGCGTGCGGCGGAGTCCGAGTGGACCTGGAGCGCGCCGACACGCCTCTCGCGGATGATTGTCGCCATCCCGCTGGGTCGCGGCATGACAGTTGTGACGGGTAAGGTCTGTCACTTTGGCAGAGTCGCCGGGGTTGGTGCCGAGAACTGGACTTAGCTGAAGGCAGGTGAGAGATCGACGAGTCACGCATTCGCGCCCTGCTCGACGACTTCAAAGACGGCCGGCTCAGCGCCGATGACGCCGTTGGCCAGCTTGCCGCGATGCCTTATCGCGACCTGGGTTTCGCCAAGGTCGACCACCACAGGGCGCTCCGCAAGGGCTTTCCCGAGGTGGTCTACGGCCAGGGCAAGACCCCCGAGCAGGTGGCCAGACTGGGCGCGGCGCTTCTCAAAGGGAGCGACAGGCTGCTGGTGACCAGGGCGGCGCCCGAGGTCTTCGCCCGTGTGGAGGCGGATATCGAGGACGCCGTTTACGACGAGCTGGCGCGGACCATCGTCGTGGACCGGCGGGAGAACAGGGAGCTCTACACCGGCGTAGTGGTCGCCAGCGGCGGCACGTCCGACGGTACCGTAGCCCAGGAGGCCGCCGTCACCGCCGAGCTGATGGGATGCCGGGTCGAACGGCTCTCCGACGTGGGGGTGGCTGGCATACACCGCCTCTTCGACAACTTGGACGTGCTCCAGCGCGCGCGCGTGGTCGTCGCCATCGCGGGGATGGAGGGCGCACTGCCATCCGTCATCGGGGGGCTGGTTAAGGCGCCGGTCATAGCGGTGCCGACCAGCGTGGGTTACGGCGCCAGCTTCGGCGGCATCGCCGCGCTGCTCGCTATGCTGAATAGCTGCGCGCCCGGCGTCTGTGTCGTCAACATCGACAACGGGTTCGGCGCGGGGTACCTGGCGGCGGTGATCGCCCGGTCCGCCCACGGGGCGGTTTCGGACCAGGATTAGACTGTCAGATCCCCTCCCGGCCGAGCACCCTCTCGAAGACGCATCTGCCGACGTCGCGGTTCTCCTCGAACGTGAAGCCGTCGAAGTCGCCGTTATAGCTGGCGATCGGAATCCTCCGCTCGTGCTCCGAGCCGTGGGACCGAAGCCGCGCAGGCATCGACACCTCCGCGGGGTCGCCGAACACCACGTCTTTCGCGCCCGTCACGATGATGTCACCGATGTGATCGGACCGCAATCGGAGGCGCGCCGCCGCCTCGCGCGACGTGGCGTCATCGACACCGGGAGTTTCCCGCAGCACGTCGAGCGCCTCCTCGACATCGCCGGGTTCCAGGTACACGAAGATGCAGCTGCCCAGGTTGGCGTGGTGGACCACGTAGCGGTCCTTGATTATCGGCACCGGATTGGACCGGATCCCGCGCGCCGCCAGCACGCTTTTCAGGTCCACCATTGTCGACTTGCCCGACATGCCGTGATCGGCCGTCAGCAGCACCGTGGCGTCCGGGTGGGCATCGACGAGCCCGCCGATGGCGTCGTCCAGGATACTCATGTGGCGGCGCGCCTCCGGCTCGTCGGGAGCGTAGGTATGCATCGTGCAGTCTGTGGTGGTCCGGTAGACCAGGTCGGCGGAGCGCCGGCCCATGATGAAGCTGCCAGCCCAGATAACCCAGCCGTTGACCTCCAGGGAGCATATCTCCGGTGGCGGGCCGACAGCGGCTACTACCCAGTCCGGGGGGGCGCTCCGACGATACCGACACAGTGGCGCCGTCGCCAAGCAGGGTCCGAAGCTTATCCTTCGCGGTCACCAGGACGGACATCATGCCCTGCGCAGCCGCGCGTTGGAACATGGTCTCGGTCAGGATGTAGCTGCCCGACTCCATGTAGACCTCTTCGCCCGTCTCGCGCAGGAGCCGGTAGTTCGAGCAGATGCCGTGGGATTCCGGATAGCTGGCCGTCACCAGCGACACGTTGTTGACGTTGGAGACCGAGGGCATCATCGAACGGCCGGTCTTCAGGAATCCCTTTCGCCCGATCTCGCGCAGGTTAGGCATGTCGCAGGCATCGAGGTAGGCGGTGTCGAACCCGTCGATGCAGATAACAACCGTGGGTCCTGTCATGCGACTCGTGCTCTGCTTCCCTTTTCGATCACGCCGGGCTTGCGATGCAGCGACTCACAGACTACCATTGAATAGATCGTCATGGCAATCCCGAAGGCGGAATTTACTAGAGTAACCGGCATTCGGGCGCAAGCGTTGGGGGAGCCTGGAAGCCGCACGTTTCGCATCCTGGTGGATAGCGAAAGCAGCTCGGCCACGTTGTGGCTCGAGAAGGAGCAGCTATTTCAGCTCGCCCTGGCGATAGGCCACCTCCAGGCCTCGCTGCCTGAAGGAACAGGCTCGCGCGGCGGAGCGGGCTTCGGGGACGAGGCCGGCCCGCCGACCCATCTGGAGTTCAGGATCGGCAAGCTTGTGCTGGGCCACGAGGGCAACAGCGACAGGTTCATAATCGACGCCCATGACACCGAATCGGCCGACGACGATGATGACCCAACCGTGAGGGTCTGGAGCGAGAGGGACCAGCTTACGGTCTTCGCCGAGGAGTCCCTTCGCCTATGCGCCGCCGGCCGGCCGCTATGCTCTCTCTGCGGAGGTCCGATCGATCCCACGGGTCACGTATGCCCTCGGTCGAACGGTCACGCGCTGCACGACCTGACCAGGCTCTAACGAGTGGCCGACGCCGGCCCAGGCACACCCAGCCAGCCGGGGAGGAATCATTGGCGCCCCGCGGGCGATCGAGTCTACCCCAGCAAGACCCCGGCCAAGATCGCACGGTCGCTGAGGACCTCACCGAGGAAGACGCTCTGCCGGTCCTCCGGGACCGCGAGATAATCGCCGGCCAGCGTATTCCCTGGAGCTCGAACTACACCTTTCTGGTGAATATCGACTCCGGCCCGGGCAGGCATCTGCGAGCCGTCTACAAACCCCGGGACGGCGAACGTCCCCTGTATGACTTCCCCGACGGCACTCTGTACAAGCGGGAATACGCCGCATATCTCCTCAGCCGGTCCCTCGGCTGGCCCGACGTGCCGCTGACCCTCGTGCGGGATGGCCCGTATGGCGTGGGGACTATGCAGCTTTATGTCGAATGTGACCCGCGCACCACCTACTTCGACCTCATCGACGACCACGAGGACCAGTTGCGGAAGTTCGCGGTCTTCGACCTGCTGGCCAACAACGCGGACCGAAAGGGCGGGCACTGCCTGCTGGGCGCGGATGGCAGCATCTGGAGCATAGACCACGGGCTCACGTTTCACCCCCACTTCAAGGTGCGCACTGTAATGCTCGAGTTCTGGGGCGCTCGGATACCGCATGTCCTGGTGGCGGACCTGGAGGCGCTGGCCGGCCGGCTGGGGACGAACGGAAGCCTGGCCGCCGGTCTGTCCGAGCTGCTGACCGAGGAAGAGTTCGGTACGCTGCGGGGGCGGATCAAGGCCATCTTGGCGGACCCGGTAATCCCGCAGATGGACCCTCGCCGCAATGTGCCCTGGCCGCTGGAGTAGAGGGGTGGGGTACGGGGCGCGGAGTATAGGGAGCAGGGTACGTGGGGGCGTTCACGTGAATGCCCTCACCGCCATGCTCCGCGTCCGCGCAGGGCCCGTGATAGCCGCCGACGGAGGCTCGATCTGGGGTCGGCGTTGGCGGTGACGTAGCGTGCGATGCCGGGGCTGCCGGCCACCATCGGCGCCGACCAGCGCCGCAGATCCTTGAAGGTCACCGCGCCGCTGTCCCAGCCCGAGATGAACGAATCCAGCGCCGCCCAATGCAACCGAGGAGGCATCAACGGGTTTCGGCGTCCGGCGCGGCGTCCGACCATGACGACGCCCCCGGCCTCCTTTACAAGCACCGAACCCCCCGCGACGTCCCAGAGCCGTGGAGTGCCGGTGAGGGAGTATTGGAGCACGCCCTGGGCCACCATCGCCATATCGTACGCTATGCTGCCGGTGTTCCTGAGCTCTCCCACTTTGCCGTGCATCGGTTTGGAGAACTGGAACGCCGCGCCGAAGGAGGCAGGCAGTACGACGAGGCGGTTGCCGACGGGTTCCGCCGCGTCCGGCATGATGGAAGGCTCGCCGTCCACGAATGCGCCGCCACCTTTACGTGCGTGCGCCACCACGCCGGCAGCCTCGCCGGGCCAGGGGATGTAGATCGCGCCCGCGACGGGCTCGCCGCGATGGAGCACCCCTATGGAGCAGGCGTAGATCGGCATGCCGTTGAGAAAGTTCTTCGTTCCGTCCAAGGGGTCCAGCACCCAGACGAAGTCGGGGGCCGCAGCGCCCTCCTTGGTCTCGTCCTCATCCTCCTCCCCGACGATGCCGTGGTCGGGAAATCGCTGCGAAATCGCGCCGGCCAGATACGTCTGACTCTCCTTGTCTGCCACGGTCACCGGGTCGGTCTTCTTGTCGTCCTTGTACTCGATTTCCAGCGTCGATCCGAAATACCGGCCGAGGATAGCCCCGCCGCCGCGGGCGATCTCGACGGCGAGTGCCTCGATCTCCGCGAGCAAAGAGCCGTCCTGGTACGCCGTCGACTGACTCATCCAACCCTCTCGCTTGTGGAACGCCTGCACCGGGAAGTATACCCCGAATCAACCTAAAGGCTACTGAGAGGCGAGGCATCCGGTCTCGCCGGCCGCATTGAGATTAAGGGACCGGGAGTTACGACTCGGACGGGATTCCAAAAGGTCAGAGGATCGCGGTCGTAGAGATGTTTGGAATCCTCCTGGCTCCCCTGATGGTGGCCCATGGTGCTAGCCACCAATCACGATTGAGGTGGGACATATATGGAGCCCTTATAAAATGAGCGTGATACATCATGAAAAGATGCGCGCTTACGTGCTACGATTATCTATCTGACTATCGGTAGCCGTGTGCGGCATCGACTATTACCGATGGGTTGGGCGAAAAGACAGAAGCAAACTTCAGGAAGAAACCAACGGGTATACGGGTGCCGGACGTGCAGGATGGTGCCTTGAGCGCTCCTTTGACGGCGGGGCCGGATGCGAACTCGCCCGATCTCAATGCGCCCGCGGCGCCCAACGAAAAATTGGCTGCACGCTCACGATCTCTGGCGAGCCGCCTGCGTGGCCGCGCTGCCCCACGCCGAGGCCCTCGGGCGCGAGAGTGCGAGTCCGGACGTTTGACTCGTTCCGCTATCGGGACTTCCGGCTGCTATGGGCCTCGATGGGTTTCATCGGTGGTGGGTTCTGGGGCCAGCAGCTCGTTGTGGGCTGGCTGATCTACGACCTCACCCGGTCACTGCTCCTCACCAGCTTGGCGCTGGGTCTCGACGCCCTGCCCTCCCTGGTGGCCGGCCCAATCGGCGGCCTCCTGGCGGACGTATGGGACCGCCGGAGGATCCTGGTGGCGAGCGCGGCCTATTAGGCGATCGTTACGGGCGCGTTCGGCGTCATTCTCCTGCTAGGCCGTATCGAAGCCTGACACATATTCGCCTACGTACTGGCGATGGAAGTCTCCTGGTCGGTCTCCTACCCTGCCAGGTTCGCGCTCGTCTCCAACGTCGTTCCGAGGTATGGCCTGTTAAACGCATTCGCCCTTGATGCCCAGGCCTTCAACGCCTCGCGGCGGTGGCGCCGGCGGTGGCCGGCCTGCTGATCGTCGGGATCGGTCCAGGGCCAGCGCTGGTGCTAGGGGCCACGTTGCACGTTGGGGCCGGGCTCGCCATAGCGGCGATGAGGGTCCGCACATCAGAATATCGTGGCGCTCGACGCCTTAGAAAGCCTCTCCAGCAGATTCGTGAAAGGGTGCGGATGGAGTACGAACGGCTTGTCCTGGCGCTCACGATACTAACCGCCACGACGATGTTGCTCTTCGTGCCGTTCGTCCACGGCCTGATGCCCGTCTACGCCTCCGAGGGGTACGAAGTGAGGCCGGTCGGACTTGGACTGCTCATGTCCGTCGTGGGGATCGGCAGCATCTTCGGCACGGTGTTGGTGGCTTCAGTGGGCGATATCCGTAACAAGGCGCGCGCCATCGTCGCGGCCCTGGTTTTGACAATCGCGGCAGTAGTGGCGTTCTCGCGGACCTCGGCAATCTCCCCGGCGATCCTTGTCCTGATGCTGATGAGCGGGGGATTCACGGTCTTTCTCACCATCGCCAGCGCGACGATGCAGTCGGTCGTGCCCGACGAGCTGCAGGGCAGAGTATCGTCTCTTGGCACGATGACCCTGGGACTGTTTCCTCTCGGCAGCTTGGTGGCCAGAGGGCTGGCGGAGCTGTTCGGCGCTCCGGGCGCGACGCTTCTGGCCGAGGGTGCGCTGGCGGTCGTCTCGATGGGAGTTCTCCTGAGATTTCGCGGTGTATTGGCCGCGCCAAAGCGGTGACTCCGCGCTCTTAAGCCGTCAGACGTTTCGACTCTTGCCAAATGGCCTCCTTCGCATCCAGGGCAAGGGTCCCCAACGGCGTGCCCCGGTCGCGGCAAAGCTGCTCCATGACGGCGAACCTCCCGCGAAAACGCGCCCCGGCCCCGCGCAGCGCCTCTTCAGCGTCTATGTCCATCCAGCGGCCGGCGTTGACTATGGAGAAGAGCAGATCGCCCAGCTCTGCTTCTTTCTCTACCGGGCTATCCGCGCTGCTGAGCTCGCGCAGCTCCTCCGTGACCTTGTCCATGACGCCACTGGCGTCCTCCCAGTCGAAGCCGACCCCCGCGGCCCGCTGCTGAATGGCCTGTGAATAGGCCAACGCCGGCATCTCTTTCGGGACGCCGTCCAGCGCGGACGCATCTTGCCCCTTGCGCTCCGCGCGCTTCATCTCTTGCCAATTTTCCAGGACCTCGCCGGCGCCGGACACCTTCGTGTCTCCAAATACGTGAGGATGACGCCGAATCAGCTTTTCGATGACCGTTCGATATACTCGCTCGCGGTCGAAGGCGCCCTCCTCCTCGCCGAGATGCATCTGGAACGCCATGTGAAACACCACGTCGCCGATCTCCTCCGCGATGTGGCCTGACCGGTCCTCGTCCATGGCCTCGAGGAGCTCGTAGCACTCCTCCAGGATGTAGTGCCGCATGGACCGCCGCGTCTGCTCCCTGTCCCACGGGCAGCCGTCGGGTCCGCACAGCCGCGCGACCAGTTCCATGAGGCCGTCGAAATCGCTCGGGAACCCACTGTCGTCGTGTTTGTCCATGTGGCATCCTGGTGCGTAGTCTTGGCTGAGGGCCGCCGCGGTTGTGCGGGGCGATGCGGCGGACAAGGCGGATCATGCGTACGCCCGCCGCCGGTTGACAAGGCGGGAAAGGCGGCCCTATGATTCGATGACCCATGAACTATATCAGACCCTTGAGACCGCTGGCCGTGGCACTGTTCGTGGTGCTGGTCCCCATGTTTCTGATAACCACCAACGTCCGGCTGGTCATCAACTGGCCGAGGCTTTACAGCAACGGCTTCGACAAGTACGAGTATTACATCACGTCGTATATGGATATCGAACGCAGCGAGTACGTGCTGGCCGGTGAGCAGATCCGCGACTACTTCAATAACGACAAAGAGCTGATCGACGTGCGGGTGGTCCTAGGCAGCGTTCGACAGAGTATCTTCACTGAGCGTGAGGTCCTGCACATGCAGGACGTGAAGGCGCTGATAGGCGTGGTATACCTGACCGGGGAGTTGGCTGCTCTTTATATGATCGCATTTGCGCTGGCCGGGTTCCCGCTCGGACGGCGCGCATTTCTTGCAAGGTTGTGGAGATACGTTAGCATCGGTGGAATGGTGACGCTCGGCCTGATGCTGGCCGTGGGTCTAGGGGCGCTCGTCGGATTCGACCGGCTATTCCTGGCCTTTCACCTCATCAGCTTCAGCAACGATTTCTGGCAGCTCGTCCCGTGGGAGCACAATCTGATCGCCCTGTTCCCTCAGGATTTCTTCTTCGACGCCACCATGTGGGTGGCGCTGGCCACTATCGGGGAGGCGCTGGTCCTGTCCGCCGTCCTGCCGGCCGTACGCATCCGGCGTGGCCGCAGGGCCCGAATCACGTCGGTTTCTTCGCCCGCCGCCGCCTAGCTCCGTCCCGTCGTCGAATCGAAACGAAAATCCGGATAGCGAATGGGAGAGACACAATGACCAGGTCAATGGCGTCGTTGGTCGAGGAGTACCGCCGGGTCACGCCGAAGTCCCACGCCCAGTGGAAGAGAGGTGTGCCGGTCATGCCGGGGGGAGTCATCAAGGGCGCCTACTGGGCCTCGCCCTATCCCCACTACGTCGAGCGGGCCGAGGGATGTTACTTTTGGGACATCGACGGCAACAAGTACGTCGATTTCGGCAATCACCACTCGGCGATGATGCTCGGGCACAGCCATCCGGAGGTGGTGGCCGCGGTCCAGCGCGAGGTGGAGCGCGGGTTCGGAGTCGGCGCACCCACTACCCTCGAGGCGGAGATCGCCGATGAGATCACCCGGAGGATACCGTCGATCGACAAGGTGAGATTCACAAACTCCGGCACCGAGTCTTCGCTGCACGCCACCCGGATGGTGCGCGCGATCACCGGCAAGCCGAAGATCGCCAAGTTCGAGGGCGCATATCACGGCAGCCACGACGCCCTTGAGGTCAGCGCCTCTACGCCCATCGAGAAGGCCGGCCCGTCCGAGTCCCCCAACTCGGTAGCGTCCTGGAACGGCATGTCCCGATCCTCGGAGGAGGATGCAGTCATCCTGCCATACAACGACTGGGAGTCGGTCGAGCTAATACTCAGGGAGCACCAGGACGAGATCGCCGGCGTCTTCTACGACGCCAAGGGCGGGCTGCTGGACGTGCCCCACGACTTCACCCGCTTCGTCAGGGACATCACCACGGAGCTGGGCCTCCCCATGGTGATGGACGAGGTCGTGACGTTCCGGACCGGGTATTCCGGTGCCCAGGGGATAGCGGGTGTGGAGCCGGACATCACCATTTTCGGCAAGGCGTTCGGGGGCGGCTTCCCCGTCGGGGCGATCGGAGGCAAGGACGAGTTCATGAAGATCCTGGACAACTCCGGGGAGCCCACGGGTCTGAGCCAGAGTGGCACATTCTCCGGCAACAGCTTTACGCTGGCTGCGGGGCTGGCGACGCTGCGGGGATTGACTCCGGAGGTCTTCGCACACCTCGACATCCTTCGAGCCAGGTTGCATCGGGGCCTCGTCGACACGTTCCGGGGCGCCGGAATCGCCTGCCAGGTACTCAGTGAGGGCGCCGCGGTCGCCATGTACCTGACCGACAAGTCGCTGCGGGACCACCGCAGCGCCAGCATGTTCCCAGACAGCGAACTGAGTGCGCGGGTCGAGCTGGGGCTGTTCCTGAAAGGAAATTCACTTCGCAGCGGAATCCAGATCACACTCTCGCAGCCGATGGGAATCGAGCACGTAGACGGCTTCATCGAGGCGCTCAAACAGGTGCTCGCCGAAGAGGACTGAGCCTCCCGGCCTCGTGCGGTTGGCCTTTATAAAACCTCCGTGTTCTCAGCGGTGAAACCCGCCGGAACGTCTTAGGCGCTCATCGAGCAGGCGCATCCGCCGCCACCGCCACAACAGCCCCCGCCACCGGCCACCGGCGAGACCTCACCTCCGGACCCGACCGAGAGGGAAATAAACACCGAGAGCCGGCGTTTGGACGGCCCGCCGCAGTCGGGGCAGTTCGCCTCATCGTCCATCTCGCTCATGCGCCGCAGCTTGTCGAAGGTGACGTGGCAGATCGTGCAACTGTATTCGTACAGGGGCATTCTTCTTCCCTCTTCCCATCGCTCTTTGTCACCGTTCGTTCCATTGTAGGCACTGCGGCTCGCCGCGGTCAAATCGATTGACCTCGTATCATGGCGCTGCTAGACTCGCCCGGTATCATCCCGTTCAGGCTCAAGGAGACACGACATGGACCAGGACCTGGCCTTCGCGCCGGCAATGGAGATAAGACAGCTCATAGCGAGCAAGAAACTGTCGCCGGTGGAGATCACGGAGCTATTTTTCAGCCGGATCGAGTCCCTGGACCCGCAGTTGAACGCGTACCTGACCCTGTCGCGAGACGGGGCGCTTAGTGCGGCTAGTGAGTCGGAGCAGGCCGTGGTCCGTGGCGACCGGCTCGGCCCGCTCCACGGCGTCCCGATCGCGATCAAAGACCTGGAGATGACCGCGGGCATCCGAACCACGTTGGGCTCGCTGCTCTTTCAGGACCGCGTGCCTGACGTCGACTCCGCCGTCGTCGAGCGGGTGAGGGCCGCGGGGGCCATCATCCTTGGAAAGACGAACACCCCAGAATTCGGGATGATCGGCCACACGCAGAATCGGCTGGGAGACCACTGCCGCAACCCGTGGAACACTGAACGAACCGCTGGCGGTTCCAGCGGCGGCGCGTGTGCGGCGCTGGCGGCCGGGCTGTGTTCGCTGGCGACGGGCAGCGACGGAGGTGGGTCGATTCGCATCCCCGCCAGCTTTTCCGGGGTCTACGGGATCAAGCCGAGCCAGGGCCGGGTGCCGTTCTATTGCGCCGGCGCCGCCGGTTGCCAACCTGGTCAGCCAGTCGGGCCCACTGTCCAGGACTGTCCGCGACTCGGCGCTGCTGCTACAGGTGCTGGCCGGACACGATCCCAGGGACGTTATCTCGATGCGCGAGGCCCCCGAAGACTATCTCGCGGCGGCCGATAGGGGCGTCGAAGGCCTGCGGGTCGCCTACAGTCCGGATTTCGGCTACGCGGTGGTGGAACCGGAAGTCGCCGAGCTCTGCTCACGGGCCGCCGGAGTCTTTGAAGAGCAGGGATGCTCGGTCGACCAGGCAGACCTGGCGCTGGACCCGCCGTTTGATGTCTTTGGCGCCGTTTTCAGCACCGTGGGTTTCGCTCGATACGAGGCCATGGTCGCCGGCAGAACCGACCTGCTCGCGGATTACACTCGCGGGAGGCTGGAGCACGGTGCGAAGGTCTCGGGGGCGGATTTTCTCAGGACCCTCGGTGAGGTGGACCGTCTCAAGGCGCGGTTCACGGACCTGTTCGAGCGGTGCGACGTGCTGCTGTCGCCCACGGTTGCCACAACAGCGTTCCCGGTGGGCAGTCCCCCTGGCGCCATAGCTGGCCAGGAAATCGACCCGTTCGCGGGATATACCCAGTTCATGGCCATAATCAATCTAGTCGGGCATCCGGCCGCAAGCGTTCCCTGCGGCTTTTCTTCCGATGGGCTGCCCGTCGGTCTGCACATCGTCGGGCGCAAGGGCGACGAGGCCACGGTGATCGCGGCTTCGGCGGCCTTCGAGCAGGCGCGGCCTTGGGCCCAGCACCGGCCACCTGTGGCATGAAGAAGGTCTTGGGTGTTGGGTGTCAGGTTAGGATGGCTAGACCGTGGTCGGCTCCAGGGATACAACGCACTCCTGGCACACTGCTTCGGGGATAATTCCCCAGCGGATCAGGTAGCCGAATACGAAGCAGCCGGCGCAGAATCCCGCGAACGCCTCCAGCGCCGCGAAGAGTGTAAGCACGGCTAGGACGGACTTGGCGGCGAAGGCCGAGTCCAACGTGAATAGCAGTACCAGCGCGGTAACCGAGAACGCCAGGCCGATGGTCTGCGCGAACCGTTTCGGCGGGCCGGGCACAGATCTTGAAGGGTCGCCGAGAGCGGGCACGATGACCCGCGTCGCCAGCAGCCCCATGGGACTGAGCGTGGGGCCGGTCGCGACCCTGGCCACGAACCCGTAGGCAAGGAGCACGAACAGTATCGGCTGCTCGGTGATGATCGCAGCCAGCGATAGCGCGGCCACCATGCCGGCCACCAGCCGGGCTGAGTACTCGTTCACCGGATTCGGAAAGCTGAATATCTGTCGTATCGAGTTCATCTTCGGTCCCATCCTTATTGTTTTCTTTGTGTTACTACCACCGGGGTGAATGTTTGGGAGGGAGTCCAAGTCCCCAAATGCGGTGGAAACAAAAAGACCCTCGTCGAATATCGGCGAGGTTCTCGATCTGTCCATTGCGTAAGGCTAACGCAACACGCGCGCGGCCCTCAGAGGCAGATTGGCTCCCTCCTAAGTGGCACCAAACAAGCGCAGATCAGCGTCAATATGTGCGAATTATGTCGCGGCCGCCGCCGATTTGTCAAAATGGGCTCTCGTTCCCTCCGATCGGTGTCTCAGAAGGTGTATCCGTCGGAACTGTCCTTGGGGGCGTAGCCTAGCACCTCCCGGGCGTGGGAGTTGTCGCGAACGGCCCATTTGTTGTTGGAAACGACGTTGAATATGTCGTACCGCAGTGAGTCCGGCGCGCTCAGACACAGGTCGATCATCTGGACGCAGTCGTCGAAGCTAAGGTACCCTCCCATGTGGCTCGTCAACTCGGGACGGTTGCTCCCTTTGAGCAGCGCGCCGATGCGCAGGCAGATCACCGACAGCCCGTGCTCGCTGGCATACAGCCTGCCCAGCACCTCCCCGAAGGCCTTGGTCACCCCGTAGAGGTTGTAGGGCCAGTAGGCCGAGCGGTGGTCCAGCATCTCCCAGGTCTCCGACACTTTGTCGTACTCCCCCGCCGCTATCTCCATGTAGGGCGAGAGGCGGTACTGCGGTCCGAGGGTCACGGCGCCGCTGCTGGTGAATATGATCCGTTTCACGCCGTTGATGCGGGACGCCTCAAACACGTTGCGCACTCCCTTGATGTTGATCTCCAGGGTTCATTCCCAGCTATTGACGTCCTGGTTCTCCGCGGGAAGGTGGACCACTGTGTCGATGCCTTCGAAGGCCGGCATGATGGCCTCGAAGTTGGCGATGCTGGCCCTGGTGTGCGGAATGCGCTCGACGGACCGCCGGCTGATCCCGCTGAACTCGTACTTGTCTCCCAGGTTCTTTTAGACCAAGTACCGACGGTGCCGCTGGCCCCGGTTATCAGGACTCTTTTTGGTGTTTGCCATTCTGTCCTCTCTCGTTAGACGGCCTGGCCGGGATGAGTACTAGCCCGCCGCTCCCTCGCCACACGCTCGAACGTTTCGGCGTTGTAGTGCCTGCCAGGCGGGCAGCCGTCCCGCAGGATCATCGCCTTGACGATCTCCTCCAGCTCTTCGTGCTCCTCCGCCCATTCGATGACTTCCTCTGCGTGCTGCCTGGGCACGCAGACGATGTCGCCGTCCTCGGCCACCATTACGTCGCCGGGACGGACGGTGATGCCCCCGCACACGACGTCGACGTTGTCCTCGTGGGACACGAGCTTCGGGAAGCGGCTCCCCGGTGTCGCGGCCCCGGCGAAGACTCCATAGCCGTAGGCCACGACCGCGGGCATGTCTCGAATCCCGGCATCGGTGATGACCCCCTCGGCGCCAACGATCTTCAGATGGAGCAGCACCATGTCCCCGCCGATGGCCGAGTCCGCGAAGCCGTTTGCTCCTGCTATCAGCACGTCGCCCGGCCCGCACGACCCCATAGCACGGTACTCCGGGGCGTTCTCGCCCTGGTTCGCCTCCTCGGCCAGATCTGGCCTCCCCGTGACGTAGCGCACGGTCCTGGCGCGGCCCACTAGCCTCCGGCCCGGCGTGAAGCTCTGGACCCCCTGCATGAAGCAGAGGTTGTAGCCGTGTTTCGATACGCCACTGTACACGGTGGCTAACCCAACCTTTTTGAACCTCTCGAGCACCTCGTCCGTGACATCTTGGCCGGCCAATGTATCCTCCTGTTTTCGGACCGATGATAATGGTCGCCGCAGATCCTGATCGGGTTTTTATAGTATTTGAATCGAGTGCGGCGAAGGGCTGTTTGCGTCCCCGGCCATTGTATCCGAAGAGCCGCCCGCTCGTGGACTCTTTTGTTACGCCGCCACTCGATTTGAGCAGCAGCGCCCTCCTTGGTGTAAGATACTCGCTGGCCGTGCGATGCGACCGCGTGCTTGACTCTCGGGCGGCTAACCGGCACTCATACCAGGGGGAGTAGTGACATGGCGGACCCGAAGAAGATCGCGGGCACCGACGCGAAGAGCAGGCCGCAAACCGGCAGACCCGTCGTCGCCGGCACGCAGGGTGTGATATCCAGCGGCCACTACCTGACCTCGATGGCGGGAATGAGGATGATGCTCAGCGGCGGCAACGCTTTCGACGCCGCTGTTGCGGCCGTCTTCTCCGCCGCCGTCGTCGAGCCCATCGCCGCGTTCTCGCTGGGCTCTGAGGCCGTTTTCATGCTCTACCACCCGGCGAGCGGCGATCTGCTGTCCCTCAGCGGACAGGGCGTCGCGCCCGCCGGAGCCACGTTGGACCTCTACCGAAGAAGGGGACTGGACGCCATCCCGACAGGCCCCGGACCTCTGGCGCCGTTGTCATTCACCGTTCCCGGCGTGGTCCATGCCGCCATGTCGCTGCTGGAGCGATACGGCACCAAGACCCTCGGTGAGGTGCTGTCGCCGTCGGTCCACTACGCCGAGCACGGGATCCCCAACTACCAGTATATGATCGACGCCCTCGATTTGGAGGCGTCGAAACAGCAGTTCGAGCAGTTCCCGCCCGGCGGCATGGAGGTCTTCTACGACGGCGGCGCGCCGCCGCGGCCCGGATCGCTCCTGGTGCAATCGGCGTTGGCCGGCACACTGAAGGCGTTGGTCGCCGCAGAGAACAGGGCCGGCGGTTCGAGACTGCGCGGCCTGCGGGCCGCCCGGGACGAGTTTTACAAGGGTGCGGTGGCGCAGACCATAGCGGAGAGTTCGATGGGGATCGGCGGCGTGATGGACATCGGCGATCTGGCGGCTTATAGCTCCAGCTTCGAGGAGCCGCTAAAGACAACCTTCGGCGGGTACGAGATCTGCGGGCAGCAGACGTGGTCGCAAGCGGGCGTGCTGATGCAGGCACTGAACATACTCGAGCGTTTCGATCTCAAAGGAATGGGTCATAACTCGCCCGCCTACATACACACGGTGGCGGAGGCCCTCAAGCTCGCCCTGGCCGACCGGGAGGCATACTACGGCGACCCTGTCTACGCGGAGGTCCCCGTGGACGGTCTGCTTTCCAAAGAGTATGGGGCCGGCCGCGCCAGAAAGATCGACCCAGGCCGTGCCTACCCGGAGCTCCCGCTGCACGGAGATCCCTGGCGGTACTCCAGCTCCAGCGCCAGGCCGAAAGACGTACCGGCTCCCGCCGGCGGGTCGGAAGCCAACGGCCCCGTCGACGAGCAGGGGACGACGCACATAGCGGCGATGGACCGCGACGGCAACATGGTCTGCGCCACCCCGAGCGGCGGCTCTTTCGGCAAATCGGTCTTCTTCCCCGAGCTGGGCTTCACGCTGAGCACTCGCATCGAGATGTTCAATCTGAACGAGGGCCATCCCAACGTTTTGGCTCCGGGAAAGCGA
>CAZJDV010000010.1:0-48373 GCA_964544865.1 uncultured Dehalococcoidia bacterium
GCCATCGGGCCTTGCAAAGGCCTCGCTAATGTTGGCGCGGCCCTCACGCATCGCCTTGATTTCCGTACCCAGGAGCACCAGCCCGGCCTCGATGGATTCCAGTATCTCGTAGTCGTACCGGGCCCGGCGGTTGGCGGCCAAGGTATTGTTCTTGCCCATGTGCAGAGACCTACGAACTCCCGGAGCCGACCATCTGTTCCAACTCTTCGATGGCCCGTCGCAACTGCTGAACATCGGCATCACGAGGGACCCTGTTCTCGACAACGATGTCCGGCGTCAGGCCGTCGCCCTGGATGAGGCGTCCAAGGGGTGTGTACCAGTGTGCGATGGTGATGTAGAGGCCACCGCCGTTGCTCAGCGGTCTGAGGATGTTGACGCTGCCCTTGCCGAAGGTACTGGTGCCGATGACCGTCGCCCTTTCGTGGTCCTGCAATGCCCCGGCCAGCACTTCGCTCGAGCTGGCGCTGCGCTCATTGACCAGCAGCACCATGGGAATGTCCTGGGCGACGGCGGATTCGCGCACCCGCCAATTGGTCCGAGTGCCGTCGCCCTTTTCAACGTAGAGCACCAGGTCGTCCTCCGGCTCGAGGAACATGCTGGCGATATCGACTACCGCGTTGAGAGTACCTCCATCGTTGTTGCGGACATCGAGGATTAGTCCCTCGGCCCCGTCGGCGATGGCATTCAGTACGACCTCCCGGAGTTTCTCCGCGGTGTTTGGATAAAAATTGGTGACCCGGACGTGGGCGAACCGGTCCCCCGGCTGGCTTCGTAGGATGACGCTCACGAGAGGTATGATCCCACGCTTGACCGTGATCGTTACAGGATCGAGCGCTCCAAGATGTTTGACGAGCAGCGTAACCGTGCTGCCCTTGGGTCCGCGTATCTTCGAGACCGCCTCCAGCAGGCTCAACCCTTCGGTACTCTCACCGTCCACCTCGAGGATGATGTCGCCGGCCCTGATGTCGGCGGCCTCCGCAGGCCCACCCGGGATAGGGGACACGATGAGCAGCTTGCCCTGCCGGTTCATGTTGACGTGGGCGCCGATACCTTCAAAGTCCCCTCGGAAGATATCCGAGAAGCTGCCCTTGACGACTGCCGGTGTAAGGTAGGATGTCTGGGGATCGCCGAGCACTCGCAGCATCCCCCTGATGGCCTGCTCAGAGAAATCCTCCGAGTCGAGCCTGCTGGCATCCACGTAGTCTTCCAGCAGGTAGGACCACGCCTCCCAGATAATACCAAGGTCCTCCGGAACGGCGTCTGGACGCACCACCGGTTTCTCCGGATTCACGATTTCCGGAAACTCAGGGGACTCCAGCACGATGGTCTGCGCCGCCGGAACCGCGCTCGCGTCCACGGCGTCCGACTTTGCCTCGCTCCCGCATGCCAGGGACAGCACCGCTACCAGGACGATGATCGCCATACCGTATCTATTGTGTTTGAAACGTCCTAGCAAGATGATCACCCGCTTAGTGTTTTGGTTCCGCCTATTCTACCACTTCGTTTGGCTGGAGACGCCCCATCGCGCTTTCCTTCGTTGCCACGGCATGTGACGGCGGGAAGGCGGCGGCGCGGTCCGGCCACGATATCCACCGGCAGGCCCAAGAGAAGCGACCGTCACACGTCCAAACCGGGGTCGATGTCCGGCCGGGCGCTCATCGTAACCGCTCCGTCAGTCCGTTCAGGAGTGCAGAGGATAAGTAGATGCGGCGCAACAGCGTTTCTATGTACAACGCCTGCGGCGCGATCTAAGTTACGTGCCATCGGGCCGTGCACCAGCAATGCGAGCCTACGCCAGCTGCCGGCGAACCCCTTCACATGAATAGATTTCAGGCCTATCATCCATTCGATTCTTATCAAACGTTTCACGCATTAGCTGATTTCACCTTTTCGATTCGAAACGGCACCAATTAATGGCTTGACAGCCGAAAGGCTGCTGGTCTATATTCACAGTTATCGGAGTCAACGGCGCTGGTGCGAGGGCCTGGCGGGTGCCCGCTCATGCACCTGGCAGGACATGGATCTTACAAATCAGATGCAAGGGCCGGGAATTAGACCCGGCGTGGCGGCATATTGGGCACTGGTAGCGACGGACATTCAGAGGCAAAGTCGGGCAAGAGGACGCGGACCAGACTTGTCAGGTCGTATCCGGTCCACCCGCTAGAGGACGCCGCCAGTATTGCGACGGCGATCCAAGAGGTCAATTCTGGCCTACCATTCGACCGGTTCCTGTTGGCCAAGGCGCTTCGGACGACGCCGGCCAGCAGCAGCTTCACGATGAAGCTGAACTCATCCACAAAGTACGGCCTGACCCGGGGCGGCTACAACGACCAGCGAATCGCACTGACCTCCCGCGGCGAGGCCATTGCGGCGCCGAAGCAGAGTGACGAGCGGCAAGGCGCTCTTCTCGCGGCCGCCATGCAGCCTGAGCTGTTTCGCCGGTTCTACCAAGCCCTCGATGGGAAGCGCATGCCCGAAGATGAGTACGCCCGGAACATGCTTCAGCGCGACTACGGCGTTCAGCCGAGCCTCGCGGACGAATGCCTTCAGATCGTCAAGAAGAATGGCCTGTTCGTCGGGATCCTTGGCGAGGTCGCCGGATCTTTGTACGTGAGCCAGTCCGGGGCCCATATGACGCCGGGCCATGCTGGCGAAGTCGGTCCCGCCGAGGTTGCGCAGATCGTGGGCTCTCCGGCTGCGCCTCAGTCCGGCCCACGGAACCTGGCCGCGCTACACCGGGGCCCGGGTTCGAGAATCTTCATCGGCCACGTCGGAGCAGACGATGTCGCCGGGCTCCTGCAGCAGGCCCTCGGCTCGCTGGGCGTCGACTGCGATGCCGTCGACTCCGGCGGCGACCAGGCCTTGCCAAGCGAGGATATATCGCAAGCCATGCGTTCCAGTGGCGCCGCGGTACTGTTGCTCACCAAGTCGGCGGACGCGCCCGATGAAGGCCGCCGCGCGGCGGAGATCAAGGAGAGGATGATCTTCGTGATGGGTGCGGCCGCGGCGCTCTATGGCGATCGAATCGTCCTGGCCAGGGAATCCGGCCTGGGTGAGACGGCGCAGGAGTCGTCCTTCCGGACGCTGCAATTTCGCCGCGACAATCTCGAGGCGCTTGCGTTGCACATTCTGCAGGAGCTCTATCGCATGGGAGTGGTCCAGGTCCGTCTCCAGGCCTGAACGGCGCCAGGCTTACCTCTAAGCCGACATGTTATGTCAACTGGACACCGGTCCTCATATGTGCAAGTACCTTAGTTGACATAACATTTATAGTGCGAACATCCGATTCCGGGAATACGCCCGCCTTGGTCATGCGTTCTGGACCCGGGACCGATCCCAGTAGATGTCGGTTCTGCGAATCACTCCCCTGTCCCAGCAGCCGTCTCAGCTACGGCTGCCATCGGGAAGTCCAGCGCATAACGGCAAGAAGGCGCGAGCTTCCCCGTGGAGCGATTATTGGGGTCTGGCCTGTGCAATCCACAAAGATCGCAGCGAACGAATCAAGTCCCTTGCGATGTGGCGGTAACGAGTCTCGCACCGGTGCGGCCCCGCCCTACTGGGAGAGTGCGGCCACAACGGGCCCCGGCGCGATGGCGGTCGGAGCGGCGCCGGACAGTACGTCGTCCATCGACGTCATCAGTGTGTCGAGGCCGAAGCCCTTCAGCCCGGATGTCAGGACCGCGCCGGCCTGCGCGTCAGTCCAGTCAGGTGGTTTGCCGCCGAATCGCCCGCCCACGTCGGTCTCGACCAGGTCCGCCTTGTTCAGCACCAGCAGAGTCGGCTTGTCGGCCAGGCCCAGCTCGTCGAGGATGGACCGCACGACCTCGGCCTGTGCGGCGGCGTTGGGGTGGGCGATGTCCACCACGTGCAGTATCATCGCCGACGCCTCGATCTCCTCCAGGGTCGCCCTGAAGGAGTTGACCACCAGCGGCGGTTGCTTCTGGATGAATCCCACGGTGTCGGTCAGCAGCAACTCCCGGCCGGATGCCAGTCGCACCTTCCGCGTCACTGGGTCCAGCGTCGAAAAGAGTCTGCTCTCGGCGGCCACACCCGCCTCGGTGAGGCGGTTCAGCAGCGTGCTCTTGCCGGCGTTCGTATAGCCGACCAGGCTGGCCACGGCGGCGCCTTGCTGGTTTCGCCGGGCGCGATACTGGCCCCGGTGGCGGCGGACGGTCTCAAGCTCCTTTTTGATGATCTGGACCCTGCGGCGCACGAGCCGACGGTCGGTCTCGATCTGGGTCTCGCCCGGCCCACGGGTGCCGATACCGCCTCGGGCCCCACCCCGTTGGCGCTCCAGATGCGTCCACTGGCCCGCCAATCTCGGCAGCAAGTACTCGTGCTGGGCCAGCTCGACCTGCAGACGGCCCTCGCGGGTTTGTGCGCGACTGGCGAACACGTCGAGGATCAGCGCCGTACGGTCGATCACCTTGACGCCGTCAAGGGCTTTCTCGAGGTTGCGCTGCTGTGACGGGGCGAGCTCGTCGTCGCAGACGAGGGTGTCGAACTTGCCCGCCTGCGCCATCACCTTCAACTCCTCGATCTTGCCTTTGCCCAAATAGGTCTGCGTCGGGGCTTTCAGGCGTTGGGACGTGCTGCCGACGACATGGGCGCCGGCGCTTCGGGCTAGTTCCGCAAGCTCCGCCAGAGAGTCCTCAAGCGACCACAGGCTTGCGCGGCGGTATACCTCGATGCTCGCGAGGTATACCCGCTCGGCACGGGGCCCCGTCGAATGGGTTTTGCGTGGCATAGTCTGTCTCCTGATGACAGCTATTGTACCACTGTGGGCAACCGCGCTATCCCCGGAGGTCTGCTGTTCCTCTTCTGGCCCGCCGCATTTTCACGGCACCAGCGCCAACAGTGCCGCAACCAGGAACAGCAGGCTCCACACTGTCTGCGAAGGGAGCGGTATCGCAGGCACGACATCACCCTTTGAGGCGTACATGGTCCAACCTGCGCCCCTGTGGATGGCCCCACGCCCGTGACGCGCTCGACCAGCAGCAGCGACGCTGCGCCGGAGACCAGGAGAGCCGCGAGAATCAGGAGTCTTCGCAACATTGCATCTCCATGAATACTGCCCACCCTGGAAGCACAACGGCCAGCGTGTCTGTGTCAACAGTAGAGCCATTGGAGTCAACACAGATGACCGTCACGGTACCCCACCCTTGGACCCAAACGCCGTCTTGATAGGTCTCCTGGGTTGCCGCATTTGACGATAGCACGACTTGACCCCGAAAGAGTTTCGAGGTGGCGTGGGGCGTCGAGTTGCCTATCGAGTTTACCTCGCTTATCGTGATCCACTCGCCCGCGGGGTCGGACGTGCTCGTAACCCTGGCGCGACGTGTCGCCGTCTGCTGCCCACCCCACACGTCCGGAACCCTCCAGTTGAAAGTCGCGGTCGTCGTGGCATTCGCGGCAACCAGAAGGGTGAATGTCCCGGCGTTGGCGTTGGAGCCGACAACGAAGTTTGCTACTCCACCGATCTTGACCGTTGGGTTCTCCTGCAAAGGCGTGTTGGAAGGGGTCGTGGTATCGTAGCCCGGCGCAGTCAAGACCCTTGTCACACCCGTAGTCGTGCCGGGTGCGGCCGGCGCGGCCGCACCGTTCGGGATATCGAAGAATTTCGAGTTGGCGGGGATGCCGCTGAACACGGCTGTGCCGGACTTGGCGGTGTCAAGAGCGTCATCTCGTATGAAGAAGACCGCAGTGGAATCGGGCTCTATCGAGGTGATATCGTCCCCGTTGTCTTTGATCCACCTCACTTGGTTCTCCGCCACGGTTACCACCCCAGGAACCGGCGTCGGGATGGGAGTCGGGCTCGGGGTCGGTGTCGGAGTGATGACGGACACCGGCTGGCTGGAAACGCCGCCCTTGTCTCCCCTGGCTGTCACGGTGTACGGTCCCCCACCACTGCACGGTATCGCCGGGGACGACGTGGATGCGCCCTGGACCAGAAAGGCTCGAGACGAGTCGGCGACGGCGGTCAGGATGTCGGCGTCGCCGCCATCGCTCGCGCCTCCGATTGCCGTCACCGTTACCAAGTCGCCCGGCTGGAATCCTGCTCCCAAGACCGTAAACTGGTTTTCAGGCGGCGCAAAGCAAGTGATGTCGGACCGCAAGAAACCGTCGTAACTAAGCAGGACTGTGGGATTCTTGAGGTTAGCCAGCTCCTGGGCGACGAGGGCGTAGATGGCGCTGCCGATGCGTTGGCGAGGGGTCATCTCCGGGTCCGAGCCGACCTTGATGCCCAGCCACAGCTCCTCCGAGGCGACCTCCGCGGAGGTGATGGGATTCGCAGCACCGAGCTGGGTCGAGAAGCCCCCCGCCGATGTCTGAACAGTCTGTGTCTCGGTCCAGGAGGGTGAGCCTCCCGAGGCGGTCGTGTACAAGGAAAAAACGATGGTATATGAGCCGTCGGCTACTGGGGCGCCCTCGGGCTGAGTCAGCACCGCCCGGAAAGGTACCTGGCTTCATACCGCGGCGTTCGGGCTACTCCAGTTCGTAAATTGAGCGAGGAGGGCGCCGCCTTGCTGGAACAGTACAGCGGCCGAGGCAAGTATGACTGCGACTAGTGCGACGACTGCCAGCAGTTTCATCGCAGGTACTCTCACGCGTGACTCGGCGGTCGCTCGCGACCGACTGCCCCAGAATCTTCGCTTCGCTCAGAATCACAGCATACCCGACCCGGACCGGCAAGTCTACGTCACTGGCGCGGCTCGGGCAGTGTCCATGTCGCCAGGCGGTCGGCGGCCTTCTCTAGCTGTTCGTCCGGGAGGGTCAGAGACAGTCTGACGTATCCCTCGCCGTAGTCTCCGTAGCTGGTCCCGGGCGACACCAGCACGTCGCGCTCCTCCAGCAGTCTCTCGGCGAACTCGGCCGACGTGTAGCCATCAGGAACCGCGGCCCAGACGTACAGGCTGGCCCTGGGGTGCTGGACGTCGAGGCCCATCGCCTTGAGCAGGTTGACCAGGAGGTCGCGCCGCCCCTGGTATATGTCGTTCCGCTCTTGCATCGAGTCGAGGGGCCCGCTCAGCGCCGCGATGCCCATGCGCTGGATGGCCTGGGGCACCCCGGAGTCGAGGTTGGACTTTATCACTCTCAGGGCCTCGATCATATCCGCATTGCCAACCGCCATTCCGAGCCGCCAGCCGGTCATGCTGTGGGTCTTCGACAAAGAGTGGAACTCCAGGCCCGCCTCCTTGGCGCCACCGGCCTGCAGGAAGCTGACCGGCCTGTAGCCGTCATATGCCACCTCGCTGTAACAGGCATCATGCATCACCGCTATCTGGTGACGGCTAGCGAAGGCAATCGCTTTTTCGAACTGGTACAGCTCGGCGGTCGCGCCCGTCGGGTTGTTGGGATAGTTCAGCCACATTACGGTGGCCTTCCGAGCCAGGTCCGCGGGCACGGCGTCCAGGTCCGGCCACCAGTCGTTGCTCTCCAGCAGCGGTATCGTGCGGGACTCCCCTCCCGCGAACAGCGTCCCCACGGAGTAGACCGGGTATCCCGGGTCCGGCACCAGAGCGACATCTCCCGGCTCCACGAAGGCGAGGGCGGCGTGGCCGATTCCCTCCTTCGCCCCTATCAGAGACAGCACCTCGGTCTTGGGGTCGAGGTGGACGCCGAACCGCCGCAGGTACCAGTCGGCCACGGCCTCCCGGAACTCGGGCAAGCCCTCACTCTCCGGATAGCGGTGGTTTGGCGGCTCGACGGAAGCCGCGTGCAACTCTTCGAGGATCCCGCCGGGAGTAGGGATGTCGGGGTCGCCGATCCCGAAGCTGATGACGTCGATCCCCTGTGCCTTCTTGGCCGCGATCTTGCGGCTGATCTCGACAAAGGGGTACGGCGGCACCTGGCTGATGCGATTCGCGATTTTCATGAGCTGCCTCCGACGCGGGCTCCTGCGCCTTTAGGGCGCCACTCCCTCGTACAGGATGTCCACTACCCCTTGATGATTCGTTTGAACGGGCCTGGCCTCAGCTCACCGGCCCTTCCTACGACTAACGCCCTGTTGGCCGTGAACAGCTTTCCCGGCCTGGCGTAGCTGGTGAGATGCAGCGAGCCCAATGTGAAGTCGGAGTCTTTAAGCAAGATAGCTCAGACATCGCCATATGGGTTGTTCGTAACCTGGCTGTAGAATCCAATCGCCTCGCCCAGCGTCAGCCAGCACAACCGCAGGCCGCATCTTCGCTTGCGACAAATCGGAGAACGGAAATGGTACTAGGACGACCGACCCAGCTGCAGGCGTGACCACGCCGCATCCTCCTCTGGCCGGTCCCAGTCCTTGGCAAGCGCCGGCTCACTCATCAGTGCGGTCTCGGGAACGCTTGCCGATGCCTCGTCGCCCAGAATCACGACCAAGGCTCGTCGACTCGTTGATAGACGTACAGGCTCCAGCAGACGTACGCTACCTTCCTCGCCAATGACAGCTTCATAGGTATGAGGCATATGTCACCTGGTTTAGGCTTTGCGTTTCCGTTAGCTCCCGAGCCGCGCCCATCGGTGTGGCTTCAGTCCCGCCACTCCCCTTCGAATACCTCTTCTACTGGGCCCTCCATGATGACTCCGCCGCTGCCAGGCCAGCTTATGGACAGGTCGCCGCCCGGCAGAGACACTATTACATTGTCTCCCGTCAGGCGCTTCAGTCGTCCGATCACGGCCACGGCACACGCCCCGGTGCCGCAGGCCATCGTGAGCCCGGATCCTCGCTCCCACACCCGGACCTTGACATGCCTGGGGTCTATCACGTTGACGATCTCGAAGTTCACCCGCTCCAGGAACATGGGGTGGTTTTCAATTTCCGGGCCGATGTCGTGGAGCTTCACCTCGTCGACGGGCGTTTCCACGAACGCCACGGCGTGAGGATTTCCCATTGACACGCAGTTGATCTTGAACGTCGCGCCGTCGATTTCGAGGGGGTAGTCCATGAGCATGGCGTGGCCCGGCGCGACCACTGGGATGTCCTCGACGGCCACGCTGGGCTCTCCCATGCCGACGGTGGCCCGCCCTACCCTGCCGTTGCTCCAGATCGGCGTTACCTTCAGGTCGCCCGCCAGGGTTTCCACCGTGACGATGGATTTGCCGGCCGGGACGATCCCTCGCTTCAGGGCGTATCCGACGAGGCAGCGGATGCCGTTGCCGCACATCTCGGCCTCGGAGCCGTCCGCGTTGAACATGGTCATTCGCAGGTCGGCCCGGCTGGACCCGCGGGCCAGGATCAGGCCGTCGGAGCCGACGCCCAGGTGCCGGTCGCTCATTGCCATAGACAGCGCCGGCCAGTCCCTGTCCTGGTCCCTGGCGTCGACGAAGATGTAGTCGTTGCCCGCGCCGTGCATCTTGGTAAATCTCATCGAAAGAACCTTTCGCGAGCTTTAATTTGCAGCCCGTATTATAGCATAGGGCCGTACCCGCACTACGGCGCGGAGACTGTTTTTTTCACGTGGTCCACCGCGCTGTCGAGCCCTTCGCCGGCCCCCTCGAACCAGCGGACCCGCTCGTCCGTGGCCCGGAACCAGGCGCGCTGCTGTCGAGAGAATCTCCGAGTCTTCCTCTTGGTCGTCTCGACGGCTTCCTCCAGAGACATCCCGCCCTCCAGGCTCAGCCCGAGCTCCCTGTAACCCAGGCTGGACATGGACGGCAGGTCGAGTCCGTAGCCCCGGTCCAAAAGGCCTCGCACCTCGTCGAGCCAGCCGGCCGATAGCATCGCATCAACCCGCTCGTCGATCCGCTGGTAGAGCCTCTCGCGGCTTAGGTGCAGGCCCACGACCACCTGTTCGAAGGGCGGCGTAATCCGCTCTGGGCCCGGAGGACTGCCATCCCGCGATTGCCGGTGGACCTCCAGGGCGCGCACGACCCGGCGAACATTGCGGGGATCGATCCGACGGGCCGCGGCGGGGTCCATCGCACCAAGCTCGGCGTGCAGCGCCTCCGCGCCCCCGGCTTTCGCCCTCGCCTCCAGCTCGCGGCGAAGCTCTAACGTGGGCGGCGCCTCTGGCGCTTGCCAGCCTTCCAACAGCGCCCTTACCCATTGGCCGGTGCCTCCGACGAGCAGCGGCACCTTCGAGCGGCCCAGGATGTCGTCGATGAGCCGACGGGCCTGGCGCAGGAACAGGGCGAGGCTGTAGTCCTGGTCTGGGTCTACGACGTCGATCAGGTGGTGCTGGACGGCGGATAGCTGCCCCGCCGAGGGCTTGCCTGTGCCGATGTCCATGTACCGGTAGACCTGGCGGCTATCGGCGCTCACTATCTCGCCGCCGATATCGAGGGCCATGCGGACGCCGAGGGCGCTCTTGCCCGTCGCGGTGGAACCGACGATCGCGACCAGGGTGTTTGCCATCGCGGAGCTCTTTCAGCCGGCGGCCAGGGACGCGCCGTGGACGAGCTCGACAAAGACATCGGGCTTGAGGCTTGCGCCGCCGACCAGGGCGCCGTCCACATCCGGCAGGCCCAAGAAGTCGACGACGTTTTCGCCGGTAACGCTGCCCCCATATAGGAGCGGAGTGCCTGAGGCCACCGGGCCGAATCTGTCTACAAGCAGGACTCGAATCAGGGCCATCATGGACTGCGCGTCGTCAGGAGTCGCCGCCTTGCCCGTGCCGATCGCCCACACCGGCTCGTACGCCACGGAGAGGCCCTCGACGGCGTCCACGCCGGACAGGCCCGCCCGGACCTGTCGCAATACTACCTCGTCGGCCTCGCCCAAATCGCGCTCTTCGACGGTCTCCCCCACGCACAGTATCGGTCTCAGCCCGGCCTCCAGGGCCGCGGTGACCTTCAAGCCTACGGAGCTGTCGGTCTCCCCGAAAATACGCCGCCTCTCGGAGTGGCCCAGGATGACGTACTGGCACAGCTCCACCAGCATCTCGGGGGAGACCTCGCCGGTGTACGCCCCCCGGCGCTCGTGGTGCATGTCCTGGGCTCCGAGGCCGATGCCGGTATCGCGAAGCATCTCACGGACCGCCCAGAGGGCCGTGAAGGGGGGGCAAAGCACCGTCGCGACTCCCTCGATCCCAACGAGACCGGATTTTATGCCGCCAGAGAGTTCCTTGGCGTCCCGAACGGTGGTGTTCATCTTCCAGTTGCCGACGATCAACGGCCGGTCCATTCTGCCACGCCTCCAAGCAAGTCTCTACGCCGACTGGCATTCTACATGGTCTGCCGGGGACGAACAACGAGGCGGAGCGTCATGCGGGCGCGTCATGAGCACCGGGCTGTCCGCGGGGCGACGGACGTCGCAGGCTACGGGCCTCTACTTGCCGATGTACTTGATGCGGGGATCGACGATCGCCAGCAGCACGTCCGACACCAGCGTCCCGATCACCGTGAGAACGCCCAGCATGAGCACGATGAACCCTGCTGTGTACGCGTCTTGCTGGATAATAGAGTCCAATAGCACCGGGCCCAGTGTGGGCAGGCTCAGCACCACTGACACGATCACGCTGCCGCTGACAAGGGCGGGCAACAGGTAGCCGACTGTGCTGACCAGGGGGTTGATCGCCACACGCACGGGATACTTGACGATGAGTCGCCAGGCCGCCATGCCCCTCGCCCTGGCGGTCACGACATAGGGCTTGCCCAATTCGTCCAGCAGGTTGTTTCGCATAACACGTATCAGGCCGGCCGTGCCCGATGTGCCGAGGACCGCCGCGGGTATCCAGAGGTGCTTGAACAGGTCCCACATCTTTGCCGGACCCCATGCCGCGTTCTGAAGGTCGGCGGAGAACAGCCCTCCCACACTCTGATTAAAGTAGGCGAACGCGAGGTACATCAGGACCAGGCCCAGCAGGAAATCGGGCACGGCAAGGCCCGAGAACCCCAGGAAAGTGAACATATAGTCGCCGACGGAGTGCTGCCGGACCGCCGAGTAGATTCCCACCGGTATGGCGAAGGTCCACGTCACAAGAACTGTGAAGCCCGTCAGGGCCACCGTCGTCCATATTCGGTCTCCAATTATCTTCTTGACGGTTCGCTCGGTGGCATGGGAGCTGCAGAAGAACTGGTAGGAGCGGCCCAGGTCGCCGTGCAGCATATTCCACATCCAGAGGCCGTACTGCTGGTACAGCGGCTTGTTCAGACCCAGGTAGTCGCGCAGGTTATCGACCATCTCCATGCTGACCGCGTCGCCCGCCATCATCAGCCGGTCAATGTGTTTGGTGGCGGAGTCACCCTCGGGAAGCTGGATAATGAAAAACGACAGGATGCTGATGACCCAGACGGTGAATCCGGCGAGAAGCATGCGCCTGGCCATGTAAGCGAGCAACGATACATCTCCTTATGCAGGTCCGCCGCAGAGCGGCGACTACCGTCCCGTGAATCTTATGCGCGGATCGACGACGGCGAGCAAGATGTCCGAAAGCAACGTGCCAAGAACGGTAAGAATCCCGAGCATCAGTATGATAAATCCGGCAGTCTGGACGTCGAGCTGGATGACTGAATCGAGGAGCACCGGCCCGAGCGTGGGTAGGCTCAGCACCACAGAGACGATCACGCTGCCCGATATGAGATGAGGCAGCAAGTAGCCGACGGTGCTTACCAGCGGGTTGATCGCAACCCGCACTGGGTACTTGATTATGATCCTCAAGGCATTAACGCCTTTCGCCCGGGCGGTGACAACATAAGGCTTGTCAAGCTCGTCTAGCAGGTTGTTGCGCATGACTCGAATGAGACCGGCGGTGCCTGACGTTCCGAGGACGGCTGCCGGAATCCAAAGATGCTTGAACAGGTCCCACACACGAGCTATGTCCCATGGCGCGTCCTGAAAGTCCCCCGAGAACAGGCCACCCACGCTCTGGTCGAGATAGGCGAAGGCGAGATACATCAGTACGAGTCCGAGCAAGAAGTCGGGTACAGCCAGACCGGTGAACCCCAGCGTCGTGACGACGTAATCGCCGATGGAATGCTGCCGGACGGCGGAATAGATGCCAATTGGAATGGCAAACGACCAGGTGAAAATCACGGTGAATCCGGTCAGGGCGATGGTGGTCCAGATCCTGTCGCTGATCAACTCCTTGACAAGTCGCTGCCGGGGCGACGAGCTGCAGAAGTACTGATAGGAGTGACCCAAGTTGCCCTGCATTACGTTGCCTATCCAAAACACGTATCGCTGGGCCACCGGCTTGTCGAGGCCCATGTCCTTGCGTAGAGACTCCCCAAGGGCCATTGAAAAGGCTTCGCCCGACAGCATCAGGCGATCAATGTACTTGCTGGCGGCGTCGCCTGGCGGCAGCTCCATAATGAAGAACGACAACACCGAGATAACGAATATGGTGAACACAGAGAGAATCAAACGCCTGGCTATGTATGCGAGCACAAAGCCCCTCCTCGCTGGAGCATCAACGCGCCGACTCGGACTGCCGCTCCGGATCCTCGGCATGGAGGCGACGACGGGCCGCAGCACACGGGGGAGCGGCGTCCGGAACTTGGCGCCCCCAATATAGGTCATCGACCCATGGCAGTCAACAGAGCGTTAAGCGCGGCCCACCGATCCATCCGCCTGCAAATGACGGCTTCCGCGCTGCGCAGAGCCAACGCATCTTGCAGATTCGGGCCGTCCGTGCTGTCTCAACAGCGATCCACGGCGCCTGGCCAAGGATAGGCTGCGCTTCCGCCGCTATCCGACGATCACGCCCATCCCTATGACGCCCTCGATCCGGTCCCGGTCCACCGCTCCGGCCCGGAGCAGGACCGGCGCCGCCCCGGTAACGTCCAGCACTGTGGATGGCACGCCAACTGGGCATACCCCGGCGTCTATGACGTAATCGACCTCTTCCCCTAACTGGTCGAGCACCGCGCCAGCGGAGGTGGGTGCGGGCCCGCCGCTCCGATTCGCGCTGGTGCCGGTGATGGGCGCTCCCAGGCTGCGCACCACTGCCCGCGGCACCGGATGGTCCGGCACACGAACAGCGACCGTGTCCATACCGCCCGAGACGATGTCGGGTATTCCAGGCGCCCGGCGGACGACCAGGGTAAGAGGGCCGGGCCAGAAGTGGTGCGCCAGCCCCCATGCAACCGCCGTTACCTCCACGGCGCACACCACAATATCTCCAGGGTCGGCCAGGAGGAGCGGCAAGGCCATGTCCGCGGATCGCCGCTTGATCCGAAACACGCGCTCCACCGCCGCCGGGTCCGAGGCGGACGCGGCCAGGCCGTAGAGGGTGTCCGTGGGAACGGCGACGACGCCGCCCTGTTTCAGCAGCCGGACAGCGGCGTCGATGCCACTGGGCAGCGGAATGGGTTGGGATCGGTCCGCGTGAGGCTTCATCTGCGGTTGACCTCAATATAACATAGATGCTAGCCTTGGAATCGCTACATGACATGACCACAGAACCCCCATCCACCGGCAGCCACAGGGTAGCCGCCAGCGACGATCTGGAGGTCTCCGCCTATCTGGAGATCGCCAAGGAGAAGAGCGGCCAGGAGACTCTACCCCACACCGCATCACAGCTGGAGCGAGAGTCCATTCTCGTCGTGGACTTCGGCTCCCAGTACAGCAGACTTATCGCCCGCCGCATCCGCGAGTCCAGCGTCTACTGCGAGATAGTCTCCTATAAGGCGACATGGGAGAGCGTCGCGCACCTCAACCCCAAGGGGGTGGTCCTATCCGGCGGACCGGCCAGCGTCTATGATCCCAACGCACCGATGGCCCCGACATGGACTTACGAGCGCGGCCTGCCGGTTCTCGGCATCTGTTATGGGATGCAGGTGATGGTCCACCAGCTCGGCGGCAAGGTCGCGCCGGGACCCAAGAAAGAGTATGGCCACGCGGTCCTCAACCAGAACGCTCCCAGCCACCCTCTCTTCAGCGGCCTGCCTAACTCGATGCCGGTATGGATGAGTCACGGCGACCGGATAGTCGAGCCGCCGCCCGGCTTCGTCTCGCTCGCCTACACCGAGAACTCCCCCGTAGCGGCCACCGGCGACGAGCATGGGATGATGGGAATACAGTTCCACCCGGAGGTCGTCCATACACCCGACGGCAAGGCGCTGCTCGATAATTTCGTTCACTCGATCTGCGGCTGTGAGCGGCTCTGGACGGCGGCCAACGTCGTGGCCAGCGCCGTTACGAACATCAAAGATCAGGTCGGCGGCGGCAAGGTCATCTGCGCCCTGTCTGGCGGCGTGGACTCCGCCGTCGCGGCCACGCTGGTGCATCGCGCCGTCGGCGACCAGCTCACCTGCATATTCGTCAACAACGGATTGATGCGCCGCGAGGAGCCGCAGAGGGTGCTGACCACCTTCGAAAAATACCTGAAGGTCAACCTGGTCTACGCCGAGGCCACCGAGGCTTTTCTCGGCGCGCTGAAAGGCGTGGTGGACCCGGAGGAGAAGCGGCGCAGAATCGGCAAGGAGTTCATCCGCGTCTTCGACGAGGAGGCGGCCCGGCTCGGCCACGTCGACTTCCTGACCCAGGGCACGCTGTACCCCGACGTGATAGAGAGCGAGACCGACGAGAACGAGGTCTCCGCCAAGATCAAGACCCACCACAACGTGGGCGGCCTGCCGAAAGACATGAAGCTCGCCCTAGTGGAACCGCTGCGATACCTGTTCAAGGACGAGGTGCGGAAGGTCGGATTGGAGCTTGGCCTGCCGCAGGAGATCGTATATCGCCAGCCGTTCCCCGGCCCCGGACTGGCGATACGGGTGATGGGCGAGGTGACCCACGAAAAACTGGAGACGCTGCGCGCCGCCGACTGGATCGTAATGGACGAGATCAAGGCCAACAACCTGTATCGGGATCTCTGGCAGAGCTTCGCCGTGCTGACCGAGACCCACACCGTGGGCGTCACGGGCGACTTCAGGACCTTCGGCAACGTCGTCGCCGTCCGGGCCGTCAGCAGCGACGAGGCGATGACGGCGGATTGGGCCCGCCTGCCCTACGACGTGCTGGCCCGCATCTCCAGTCGGATTGCCAACGAGGTGCCAGGCGTGAACCGGGTGGTCTACGACATCACCAGCAAGCCGCCCGGCACCATCGAGTGGGAGTGAGCGGCCATGCTTGCCCTGGGAACGCCGGAATCAACCGCAGAGATAGCAGAGGGCACGGAGATAATCGGCCGGCGAGATTCAATCCTCCGTGGTGATTCTTGACAGACACTTTGATTGAGTCTGACGTGGCGCTGAAGGTCCTCGTGGTCGGCAGTGGCGCCCGCGAGCACGCCATCGCGTGGAAACTCGCTCAGAGCCCCAGGTTGCGGGAACTGCTGGTCGCACCGGGCAACGCGGGCACCGCGCAAGTGGGCGTCAACATCCCCATCGATGCGGAGGACATCGACGGCCTTCTGGACTTCGCTCGTGAGAATAGGGTCGACTTCACGGTCATCGGCCCCGAGGCGCCTCTGGCGGCGGGAATAGTCGACAAGTTCTTCGCAGCGGGTCTCGCGGTCTTCGGTCCCACCCAGGCCGCGGCCCGAATCGAGTCCAGCAAGTCCTTTGCGAAAGAACTGATGCACGATCTCGGCGTCCCGACGGGCGATTCCAGTACGTTCGATAGCTACGAGGAGGCCCGCGAGTACGTTGGGCGCTCGCCCGTCCCCGTAGTGGTGAAGGCGGACGGCCTGGCGGCGGGCAAGGCCGTCGTAATAGCCAAGACGCGGCAGGCCGCCGTCGAGGCGCTGTGGCAGCAGATGGTCGACAAGCGGTTCGGGTCCGCGGGAGACAGAGTGGTCGTCGAGGAATTCCTGACTGGACAGGAGATCAGCGTATTCGCCTTCGTGGACGGCCTGCGGGTCTCGCAGCTTTCGGCCGCCTGCGACTACAAGCCGGTTGGCGAGGGGGACACCGGGCCAAACACGGGAGGCATCGGCGCCTACAGCCCACCGACGAAGGAGCACTGGGGCCGCGACATGGAGCGCCGGGTGCGCGCGGAGATCATGGAGCCTGTGGTCAGGGGACTGGCAAAAATGGCCAGCCCGTACACCGGTGTCCTGTACGCCGGATTGATAATTACGGCCGACGGGCCAAAGGTGATCGAGTTCAATTGCCGGTTGGGAGACCCGGAGACCCAGGTGATACTCCCCAGATTGAAAACCGACCTTCTGGAGGTTATGATTAAGGTCGCCGAGGGGGACATGAGCGCGGTCTCTCTCGAATGGGACGAGAGGCCTTGCGTGGGGGTCGTCCTGGCCTCGAGGGGCTACCCCGGCAAGTACGCCACTGGATATCCCATCGAGGGACTTGATACGGCGCCGCCGAACATGATGATGTTCCACGCGGGTACGGATGACGTGCAGGACGGGGGACACGGCAGGATAGTGACCAGCGGAGGGAGGGTCCTTACCATGGCCGCGCTGGGAGACACCCTCGAAGACGCCCGGCGAATCGCGTACGCAGGCGTCGATGGCGTGAGATTCAAGGACTCGTTCTATCGCAGGGACATCGGACACATTGTCTAGCGCGGATTCAGGAGACGTCCTGGGACATGGCGAGCGCACTTCCGATACGCGCCGGGGCGCCCCGTGAGTGACCTCAACGGCCTGCTGGCTGCGTTCGAAACGGGCGAGCTGGTGCGCCCGTCGGCGGACGCCCTCAACCTTGTCGACCTTGGGAACTGCATCGCGGGCCTGGGTGGCGCGCGGGGGCGCGCCGAGAACGCCCACACGGCGGCGATGGCCGGCCTGATCCGCAGTCCCGACCACCTGGTATTCGTCATTGCCGACGGACTCGGGATGAATGTCGTGAACGCAATGGGCGGCGACTCGTTCATCCGCGGCCATGTGGCCACCGAACTGCAATCCGTGTTCCCGACAAGTACGCCGGTGGTGCTGACCTCCCTGGCCACGGGGCAGTGGCCCAGCGCACACGCCGTGCCGGGTTGGCACGTCTATCTAGACGAGATCGACGTCGTGGCGACGATAATCCAGTATGTCCGCAGATCCGACAAGAAGGACCTCGTGGAGCTTGGATTGGACTCGAAACATGCTTTCCCCGTTCCGTCCGCGGTCGGTGATTTCGATAGGGACACGGCCACATTCTTGCCGAAGCAGATCGTCGACACGCCATTTTCCAACTACACCAGCGGTGGCACGCAGCATCAAGGTTACGAAACGCTGGAGGATGCGGCGGCCGCCATCGGCGCCCGGATCTCCGGGGCGTCAAAGCCCACCATGACACAGCTCTACGTTCCAGACGTGGACTACGCGACGCACCAATTCGGAACGGAAAGTCCGCAGGTGAAGGCGGTCCTAGAGCGACTCGACGGCATGCTGGAGAGGCTTGCTCGAGAGCTGCCCGATAGCGCCAGACTGGTGTTGACCGCCGACCACGGGCTCCTGGACTACGACGAGAGCCACGTCTTCGAGATCGAGCCGTCCTACCCGCTCCTGGAGTACCTCACCCACGAGCCGTGGGGCAGCGGTCGAGTAACCAGTTTTCAGGTCCGGGAAGGCAGGGAAAGCGAGTTCGAGGGCGCGTTTCGAGCGCGCGCTGGGGAGCTGTTCTACCTGCTCAGCGTCGGCGAGACCGCGAGCCTGGGTCTGTTCGGCCCGGGACCCTTCTCGCCGGCCATGCTGCGGCGTCTGGGCACCCACATTGCGGTCTCCAAGGGGGTCGCGGTGCTCGACTATCTCTACCCCAAGGCAGAAAACAAAGAGGACGACTTCACCCCCGTCTCGGGGCACGGCGGCCTCACTCCGGCCGAGATGCTCGTACCGTTGGTGGTTGCGTAAACTAAAGTGGGACCGCCGCCGCGGCGACGGATTTGTCGCAAAGGAGGGTAATTCAGAAAATGCCACTGGTAGGCGTCGTCATAGGAAGCAAGTCAGACGAATCATACGTGAAGGAGACCTCGCAGGTCCTCGATCAGATGAAGATCGACCACGAGGTCCTGGTGGCGTCGGCCCACCGGACCCCGGACAAGGTCAGGGAGTACACCCGTTCGGCGCGCGGGCGCGGCATCGAGGTGCTGATAGCGGGCGCGGGCGGCTCCGCCGGGCTCCCAGGCGTGATGGCGTCCTGGACAACCCTGCCCGTCATCGGAGTCCCGCTGCCCACGAGCGACCTCAATGGCATCGACGCCCTCTACTCCATCGCCCAGATGCCGCCGGGTATCCCGGTGGCATGCGTGGCCGTGGGCTCCTGGGGAGCACGCAACGCTGCCTTCCTGGCCGCTCAGATCCTCGGAGGCAAGCACGAGCACGTCAGAGAAGCCTATGAGGAGTACCGCGCCGGGCTCGTTGGGAAATGAGACAATCACCGAGTTCACAGAGCGTTAGTCAAAACAGCCATAACTCTGTGTCCTCAATGCCCTCTGTGGTGATTTCTCTTGGGAGGGGACTTCTTTGATCGAGCGATACGCCAGGCCGCGGATGAAGCGGGTCTGGTCTGAAGAGAGCAAGTACGACAAGTGGCTTCTCGTCGAACTGGCCGCCTGCGAGGCCTGGGCGGCGGAGGGTACCGTGCCGCCGGAGGACATGGCACGGCTGGGTGATGCCACCTACGACATGGACCGCCTCAACGAGATTTTGAAGAGGACGCGGCACGAGATGACGGCGTTTCTGAGCTCCATCACCGAGTTCATCGGGCCCGAGGGGCGATGGCTGCACCTCGGCATGACCAGCAGCGACGTCTGGGACACCGCCACAAGCCTCCAGCTCATGGAGGCGTCAGATCTGCTGATCGAGGAGACCGACGGACTCCTGAAGGCGCTGAGGGACAGGGCGCTGGAGCATAAGAACACTCTGATGATGGGCCGCACCCACGGGGTGCACGCGGAGCCGATTACGTTCGGACTCAAGATGGCGCTCTGGTGGGACGAGATGCGGCGCAACCGGGAGCGGCTGCGGCAGGCCCGGGAATCCATAGCCTTCGGCAAGATCTCAGGCCCTGTCGGAACCCATGCGACGGTCCCGCCCTCCATAGAGGCCGGCGTCTGCGAGCGGCTCGGCCTGCAACCGGCCCCTGTATCGAGCCAGGTCTTGCAGCGCGACAGACACGCTCAGTACGTGACCACGCTTGCGTTGGTGGCGGCCTCCCTGGAGAAGTTCGCCACGGAGGTACGGGCCCTGCAGAGGACCGAGACGCGGGAGGTGGCCGAGGATTTCCCGGAGGGCCAGCCGGGGTCGTCCTCCATGCCTCACAAGCGCAACCCGGAGCTATCGGAGCGGGTCTGCGGGCTGGCCCGGCTCGTCCGCGGGCACGCCGTCACGGCCCTGGAGAACGTGGCCCTTTGGGGCGAGCGCGACATCAGCCACTCGTCGGCGGAGCGCATCATCCTGCCCGACTCGTCCATGGCGGTGGACTACATCCTTGACCTCTTCGCAGGGATCATCCGGGACCTGCGCGTGTACCCGGACCGCATGCGGCGTAACATGGAATCGACCAAGGGCGTCCTGTTCTCGCAGCGGGTGCTCCTGGCGCTGATCGAAAAGGGCATGAGCCGGGAGAGCGCCTACGGCGCAGTCCACCGGCGGGCAATGGAGAGTTGGGACCGGGAAGAGGACTTTCGCACTCTGGTCAGCTCCGAGCCCGAGGTCTCAAAGCGGCTCTCCGCCTCGGAGCTAGACGAGCTATTCGACTACAAGTACTATGTCCGGCACGTGGATGAGATCTTCGAGCGTATCGGGCTGGAATAGGAGAAACATGGCGTTGAACGTTATCATTGAGTCTCCCCTGCGAAACCTGGTCTACCGGGGCAAGGTCAGAGACACCCACGACCTGGGTGGCGGGCTGTTGTTGATGGTCGCCACCGACCGGATCTCCGCCTTCGACGTCGTGCTGCCGAACGGAATACCGGACAAGGGCGCAGTGCTCTGCCAGCTATCGGCTTTCTGGTTCGAGAAGACGGCAGAGCTGACGCCAAACCATTTCGTGGCGCTGGCGAGCGAGGGTGGCGATCTGGAAATCCCGCCGGCCATCGCCCGCCGGGCGATGGTGGTCAGGAAAGCGGAGCGCATAGACGTGGAGTGCGTCGTCAGGGGTTACATCACCGGCTCCGCGTGGGCCGAGTACAAGAGCAGCGGCACCGTGTCCGGCATGTCCATGCCCGCCGGGCTGAAGGAGGGCGACAGGTTTCCCGAGCCCCTGTTTACGCCCACCACCAAGGCCGAGGAGGGCCACGACGAGAGCATGACCATGGCGGAGGTGGAGGACCTTGCCGGCAAGGAGACCGCCGCCCGGCTCGCCGAGACCACCATCGCCGTTTACGACCGGGCCCACGACCTTGCGCTTGAAAAGGGCATTATCATCGCCGACACGAAGATGGAGTTCGGATACATCGATGGAGAGCTGACCCTCATCGACGAGCTGCTGACCCCGGACTCCAGCCGTTTCTGGGACGCGGCCGGGTACGCGCCAGGCAAGTCCCAGCCCAATTTCGATAAGCAGTTCGTCCGGGACTGGCTCGACGAGCAAGCGTGGAACCACGAGCCACCGGCGCCCGAGCTCCCCGGCGACATCGTCGAGCGGACCGGACGAAGGTACCTGGAGGCGTTCGAGCGGTTGACTGGGACGGCCCTGACCTAGCACAATAGAGTGCGCGTATCAACTACGGCGGGGGCATATGGCTACGCAGTCCAAACGCAGAAAAGGCCGGCAAACACCTACTCAGGCACGGGCCGCCAGGCGGGCGCGCCGGCAGTTGAAAAAACGACTGCTCCGAATCGCGGCGCTTACCGGTGTGGCTACCCTCGTCGGCGTTTTCATTTTCTCCCTGTTCGCAGGCGGCTTGCGAAACATCGCCTCGCCCCAGGGGCCGGCCCCCGACGGGCCGGGCGTGAGGTACGACAGCCAGGGTTCTACCCACATCCCGCGGGGCGAAACGCACGCGGCGTACAATTCCGTGCCGGCGACATCCGGCTGGCACTACAACGACCTGAGTTCTCCAGCAAGATGGGGGGTCTACGACGAACCCGTCGAGGATGAGGTCCTGGTCCATAACCTGGAGCACGCAGGGGTTGTCATCCACTACAACTGTCCCAAGGGCTGCGACGAGACGGTTGAGCAGCTTGAAGGGATCGTCAAGCGGGCGACCAAGGTAATCCTGACGCCCAATCCCGACATCGGCACGAAAATCGTGCTGACCGCCTGGACGTTCTTGGACGAACTGGATGAGTTCAACAAGGAGCGGATCGAGGCGTTCATATCGGCCCACGTGAATTCGGCGAATGCACCGGAACCCTTCGCGCGGTAGGCCCCAGGGCCACGTCACGGCCCTGGGCCTGCTCATTACCCTAGCCATCGTTGCTCTCACCGCGGCCGCCTGCGCTGACAACGCCTCCGAGACCCCTGGCGCGGCAGGAGAAAACTTCGCCCTCCAACCGTTCAGCGTGCACGTCCAGCCGGGCGAGTCCCATCCTCCGTACAACTCCAGGCCGGCGACTTCGGGATGGCACACCGGCGCGGTCGCCAGGTGGGGGGTCTACGAAGACACGTTCATACCCGACGAGGTCCTGGTCCATAACCTGGAGCACGGCGGGATCGGGGTCCACTTCGATTGCGATGAGGGCTGCCCCGGTTTGATTGGCGAGCTGGCGGAGATCGCGAGGCACTATGACAAGGTCGTGATGTCCCCGTATCCGGGCATGGACTCGCGGATAGCGCTCACGGCCTGGACATTCCTGGACGCGTTCGACGAGTTCGACGAGGAGCGCGTCACGGCGTTCATCGAGGCCCATATTAGCTCGCCGGACGCGCCGGAGGGCGGCCTGCCGCCGTAGTCGAAGTCAATTGAACAGAAGGTTAGCCTGAGATGTACCTCGCGAGAGTATACGTAACCCTTAGGCCCACGATAAACGACCCTGTGGGCCAGACCATTCGTGGCGGTCTGCGCGACCTGGGCTTCGATTCCGTGGAGAGCGTCCGCTCCGGCAAGTACATGGAACTCCGCCTAGACGCGGAAAGCGAGGAGGCCGCCGGCGCCGCGGTAAGCGCCATGTGTGACGGGCTCCTGGCCAATCCGGTCATCGAAGACTACCGCTTCGATCTGGAGCGCATAGAATAGGCGCTATCCTATCGTTCCCTTCGTGCTGGGGACCTCGCCCGACCGGCGCGGGTCTATCGTCAGCGCGAACCGCACCGCCCTCGCCAGCGCCTTGAAGACGGCCTCGGCCTTGTGGTGGTTGCTGTAGCCGGCCAGCACCCGCACGTGCAGGTTGAACCTGCCCTCGATGGCGAGGGTCTCCAGGAAATGATGCACGAGCTGCGGCGATAGATCACCCATGTCGCTCCCGGTGAGGTCCGTGTCGATTACTGCGTAGCCCCGCCCTCCGAAGTCGACGGCCACTAAGGCGAGGGCCTCGTCCATCGGGACGTAGGCATGGGCTGTCCTGGTGATGCCGCGGGCGTCGCCAACGGCCTCCTGGAACGCGCGGCCCAGCAGTATCGCGGTGTCCTCCACCAGGTGGTGCCATCCCGTCTTCGTGTCTCCCCGTGCGGTGACGGCCAGGTCCATAAGGCCGTGGCGCGACAACTGGGCGAGCATGTGGTCGAACATGCCATTGCCCGTGTCGAGCTGGTAGTTCCCCCGTCCGTCGATGGCCAACTCGACGGTGATGTCGGTCTCACCGGTCTTCCGACTCAATCTAGCTTTGCGTTCCGTCAATTGATGATTCCTCCGCCCCCGTGCCGCCGCGATATGTCCTGCCGCTGTGGTTGATACTATGCTCGGCTACTGCGCTGGAGACCTGCGAATCTAGAAAATATCTCAAAATAGGGGGATTCTTCCCGTCCGCCCACCCTTGGGTGTCTTCTTTCTGGGGGCACATACCCCAGACCCTTTGCCAGGGGGGAGGCCCCTCTGGACTCCCCCATTAAGAGTTTCGAGATAACTTCTTGTCCTCTGCCCTGCTAGACCAGGTCCCTGATCGCGGCGATGACCGCATCGGTCTCCTGGGGCGTACCCACCGTTATCCTGAATGTGCCCTCGAGGCGCTTTGAGCTGAACGCCCGCACGAAGATACCGCGCCGCGTAAGCCCCTCGTAGACGGCCTCCGCCCTGCGCCCCTCGAAGCTGCACAGTATGAAGTTGCCGCTGGAAGGCCAGGGCTTGACCCCGGATATATCCTGGAGCAGCCCGAACATTCGCTCCCGCTCCGTGACGATACCGCGGACCCGCTCGAGCAAGACGTCTGCGTCCTCCAACGACGCTATGAGTGCCGCCTCCGCCGCCACGTTCACGTTGTAGGGCGACTTTATGTCGATGATATGCTGGACGAGCTTCGGACTCATCAGACCGTATCCTACGCGGAGCCCGGCCAGGCCGGCCCACTTGCTCATGGTGCGCAGCACCACTAGGTTCTCGTGCTCGGACACCAGGCCCGCCACCGTCTCGCCGCTGAACTCAAAATACGCCTCGTCGACCACCACCACCAGCCCTGTGTCCAGGAGCCGCCGCGTCTGATCCTGGGAAACCAGGTTGCCGGTCGGGTTGTTGGGCGAGCTCACGAAGATTATCTTCGCATTGGGCTTGGCCGCCGCCTCACCAAGCCGCCCGGTATGGATGTCGAAACGGCCGTCGCGCGGCGCCAGGACGATCTCGGCCTCCGCCACCCGTGCGCAGAACCCGTACATGCCGAAGGTTGGATCGCTGTCGATGATGGCGTCTCCGGGCGAGACGAAGAGCCTGAAGAGCAGGTCGATCAGCTCGTCGCTGCCCGCGCCCACGACGATGTGGTCCTGGTCCAATCCGGTGTACTCGGAGAGGGCGCGGCGCATCCCGCGCTGGAGGGGGTCCGGATACACGTGGAACGGCACGCCGGCCACCGCGGCCGCGGCCCTCGGCGATGAGCCAAAGGGGTTCTCGTTGCCGTTGAGCTTGATTATCCGGTCCTGGGGGATGCCGGCCCACTCGGCCAGCAGTTCGGGGGGGTCGACCGGCTCGTAGGTCTGGATGTCGAGCAGGTGCGGCCGAATCAGGCCATCTATGCTACTCATGTCTGCGTATCCTATCACATGCGGCGATGGGCGCGACGATCACTCGGCGCCCAGCAGCTCCTCGCGAATCTCCGCGGCCTCCGCATGGCCCGTAAGCCCCTCCGCCCTTGCGATGGTGGAGGCCACCCTCGCCAACGTGGAGGAGGTCGCGTCGTCGAGCGCCACGACCGGGCTGAACTTCAAGAACGACCGAACGCTGAGGCCGGAGCTGAACCTTGCGGTGCCTCCCGTGGGCATGACGTGGCTTGGACCGGCCACGTAGTCGCCAAGGACCTCGTGGGAGAACTCCCCCAGGAACACCGCGCCGGCATTGTTGACCCGCCCGACGTGCCGCCACGGCTCGCTGACCATCAGGCACATGTGCTCCGGCGCGAACCGGTTGGCAAGCTCCAGCGCCTGGTCAAGGTCGTCCACGATGGCTATGCAGCCCTGTTCATGCAGGGCCGACCGCGCGATATCGGCCCTGTCGAGCCGGTCCACCCGTGCCGCCAGCTCCCGTTGCACCGCGTCCGCAAGGCTCTGGGAGGTCGTGATCAGCACCGGGGTGGCCATGACATCGTGCTCGGCCTGGGCCAGCAGGTCCGCGGCGCACAGGGTAGGATTGGCCGTCTCGTCCGCTATCACGATGGTCTCGGTCGGGCCGTAGAGGCCATCGATCCCGACGTCGCCATAGAGCAGCTTCTTAGCCAGCGTCACGAACACGTTGCCGGGGCCGCATATCATGTCCGCAGCTGGGACCGTCTCGGTGCCGTAGGCCATCGCCGCTATCGCCTGGGCGCCGCCGATCTGGAATACCCGGTCGGCGCCGGCGATGCCGGCCGCGACCAGCACCGCCGGATGGGGCAAGCCCGTCTCGCCGGGGGGCGAGGCGACCATTACCTCCTTGACGCCCGCCACCTTCGCCGGGATGACACTCATCAGCACAGTCGATGGCAGCGGCGCGGTGCCGCCCGGGACGTAGGCGCCCACGCGCTCTAGCGGTACAACGAGCTCGCCGTAGCCCTCGGCGAGATCCAGCCAGGTCTTCGGCAACGCAGCCTCATGGAACCCGCGGACGCGCCCGGCCGCCGTTTCGAGCGCCTCGACCACCTCGGCTGAGACGTCGTCATACGCGCCGCTAACAGCGGTCCCGGGCACCTCGATTCGGTCCAGGACGCTGCCATCGAACTTCAGAGTAAGGTCACGCAGAGCCCGGTCACCGGACTCTCTGACCTCCCTCAATATGCGCTCCACCACTTGCATGGGGGTCAAGGGCTCTCCGAAGGCCTCCGCTGACCTTTCTAGCACGTGGGGAGGCACGCGGTCGAGGTGCAGATCTCGATCGCAGCATAGTACCTCGACGGCGTTATCCAGCCCGTGCACCATCCTCATGATAGGTAGTCTTCCAGCGCGCCGGCCACGCGCTCCACCGAGCGATTCTTGAAAGCATCGAGGTCGTCGCGCGTAACGCGATCGAGCAGCCGTCCGAGGCTCTCCGGCATGGCCTCCAAGAACTTGTCGGCCACGCCGTGGGCGGGATGGCCATTGTCTCCCCGCGATATTCGCCCTGCCATGAAGCGTAGCCGGTCCCAGCTAAATCCCCGTCCCAGCAGCTCCAGCACCCAATCGCGCCACTGTGAAAGCGCGTCCAGCGGGATGAAGCCGACGTCGACGGGTGCGGCCGCCCACTCGAGAATCGGGAGTGCGTCTTCGACCGCGGCCCAGGACATCCGGTCCATCTCGAGCTGCAATGCCCGGTCCATCACCATCCGGCCCACTCCGTCTTCGAAATCTCCGGATTCCCCAAAGCGCGGCCTGTAGACCTCGGTGATCCAGAGTTCGTCCAGGAGGATATGGGTGATGTAGCCCGCCACAAAAGCCACGGCCGGCTCCTCGACATCCACCGGCCCGCGAAGGCGCGGATGCGCAGCGAACAGCCCCTCGACGCCCGCACCCACACGCTCGAAGCTGAGAGGGGCGAAATGGTACTCCTCCCGCGGACGGCGCGTGATCGCCCTTATGTCCGGTGACGTGGAGCCCAGGAGATAGTGCCCAGGATAGGCGGCTAGGGTCCGATGGTCCAGCCGTCTCGCGGTCTGCGCCGCGATATCTATATGTACAGGCAGGTTGGGCAATATGTGTCTCTGGCGGGCATCGGCTGCGCCCCACGCGCGGCGTGCACCCGTAGCTCGTTCACTCCGTAGATGTGAGCCGTTTGGCTGCGTCGCTTTTGGGCTGGAACACATAGTCCGGCTGCGAGACGGTCACGCTGCTGCCGCCTATCTGGCGAAACCGCTCGACCGCATCGAGCAGCTTGTCCTTCTCGACGATCACGGTCACGGCGTACCAGCCCTCCCCGTCCCGCGAGTACACCTTCGATATGGTGGGGCCCCGTAGACCTGAGATGTCGGAATGCTCCAGCACGCAGGCCGCTATCTCATCTGGGTCCTCCCCGCTCATGTTGGCCGTAACGCTGAAGAATCCTCGGGACTGCAAGTGCGCCTCGACGCGCTCGACAAACGCCTGGGCCAGGGATAGCTTCCCTGGGTCCGCGGCTATTGCCGTGCCGTTGGCGATCAGGCACGCCTCGGAGGCCATAACCGAGCCACCGTCGATGGTCTTGAGCCGGTTCTCCCGTAGCGTGGTCCCGGTAGAGGATATGTCGGCGATGATATCCGCGTATCCCATGGCCGGAGCCGCTTCCAGTGTGCCGCTCGATTGCACCAGCGAGAAGTAGTTGACGCCGCTGTTCATGAGAAAACGCACTACAAGCCGGGGATACTTGGTGGCGACTCGCAGGTCGGCGCCACGCTCCCGAAACTCAATCGAAAGGTCCGCGAGGTCCGCCACCGAGGTTACGTCCACCCAGGAGTCCGGAACGCCCATGACGAGCTCGGAGCGGCCAAAACCAAGCTTCCCGACGACGATGCGTGCGCTGCCACTCTCCGTGTACGTTTCGAGGAAGCGATCGTGGCCGACGACGCCGATGTCGGCGCTACCCTCCTCGACCTTGAACGCGACGTCCGAGCCGCGCTGAAAGTGTACCGCGACACCCGGCATCGATGGGATTTCCGCGGTGTAGCGGCGCAGGTTCGTCCTGCTGACGCCCATTCCGCACGAGTCTAGAAAGAGCAGCGACGGCTCGTGCAGGGCGCCATCGCTGGGAACAGCGAGTCGAAGCATTTCTATACCTTCGAGCGAGACCGCGGCGGCGGCCCGCCCCGGTCCAAAGATTATTCTACAGAGATATTTTCGGGCGGCCCATCCGTATTTCAGATTCGGGTGGCCGCTCCGGCCCCGCCGATCTCCACGGAGCGCTCATGTTCCAGGGCCTGGACGACCTGCTCAAGCCCGTAGGCGAACCCCAGTGCCGGCACGTCGTCGCCGCCGAGGGCCTTGACCAGCCCGTCGTATCTGCCACCACCACCCAGTGAGAGCCCAACCGGGAGCGCTGGATGGACGAGTTCGAATATGACGCCGCTATAATATGAGATGCCTCTCGCGAGCCCGAAATCAAGGATGGTCCGCGACTCGTCGACGCCGTTCGATGCCAGGGCGTCGAATAGGGCGTCCAACTCATCGAACGGGGTCTGCGGCATGCCCTCGGCGGCAACGATTTCCCTTGCCCGCCTCAACGCATTGTCCCTCGGACCCTCGACCGGCGCCAGCTCGGCGGCCAGATCGAGAGCGGCCTCGAAGTTCTCGGGTCGGTCGGCGGTCTGCACTTTTCGGAGAAGCCTCCCGGCTATCTCCTCGCCGGTGCGTCTGCCCACCGGCCCAGAGATCGAGCCCGCCAGGACGCGCTGGACCAAGGCCCTTGTGGCCTCGGCGCCTATCGTCGCGGGATCCATGCCCGTCGCGGCACCATGACCATCCCTGAGCAAGCCGATCTCCCGCGCCTGCCGCGTGAGTCCGTCCACGTCGGCATGACCGCTCTTGAGGTCCTGAATACCGCCGATGATGAACAGCATCGCCGAGTCGGAAAGACCGAAGGCGGCGAGGACGCCATGCAGCGCGCCTAGATGTCCCACACGCATCCTGTGCCCCTGCAGACCCGCCTCCCTCAGACCTCGCCACGCCATACCCAGGACCTCGACGTCCGCTTGGATTCCATCGATACCGATGAGTTCGGCCCCGAATTGAGTGAACTGGCGCAACACTGAGTCACCGCCGGGCTCGTACCGGAATACGGGCCCGCCGTACTGCCTCCTGGCCGGCAGGCGCGTCCCGTCATGCTCCTGGATGAAGTGGCGTATCACAGATGACGTGAACTCGGGGCGAAGGCTGATCTGTCGGCCGCCATTGTCCACAAACGTGTAGAGCTGGCCTGTGAGCTCGCCACCGGACTTCCTGGCGAAAAGCTCGGTATCCTCCAGCACAGGGGTGTCGATGACCTCGTAGCCGCGGCGACCCGCCAAAGCGCGGAGGCCGGACAGCACGTCTCTCATACGCTCGTATGTCGCTCCGCCGACATCCCGCATGCCGGAGAGCCTGCGGACCTGACTGCTCCTCAAATCCTTGTCCTCGAGTGAGATGTGGCCATTTTACACCAGGGGCGTAGCTGCCTTCAATTAAGCCGTGGGCCTTCCACCTTGATAGACGCCGCATTCGCGCATCAGCAGTCCAAACCTTCGGCGCGCGCATTGTTCGGAAGTTTCTCGAAAATGCACTAGGAATGACACATCCGGTGCTGTACTTGACTCCGTAAAGATAGTTATACATAATCTGGGAAGAATCGGATGGCTACCCGTGAGATGGCTACCCCGGAGGTGATCCTAGAATTGTATCGCAGAGAGTTGCTCAAGGGGAGCACGGAAACGCTCATTCTCTCTCTCCTGGCTGAGGAGTCGATGTACGGCTACCAGTTAGTCAAGGAGATGGAGCAACGAAGCAGCGGCTATTTTCACCTGAAGGAAGGCACCCTCTATCCGGCCCTTCACCGGCTTGAGCGAGCCCAACTCGTGACGGGCAAGTGGGAGGACTCTCCAACCGGCCAGAGCCGGCGGTACTACTACATCACTCTGGTTGGGAGCGAGAGACTCAAGTCGATGCTCCACGAGTGGGACTTGTTCACCGAGGCCGTCAACCTGGTGGCCAAGCCGATCGGCAAACTTGCCAATGGTGCACTGAAGCCCAGATGACCTCTCAAATTCGCGGGTATCTCACTGATTTGGGTAGACACCTGCACCTGGAGGCACGGGACGAGCGCGACATACTCACGGAGATCAGAGACCACATCAAGGACAGTGCGCAAGACCTGATGGACGAGGGCATTCCCTCCGACGACGCATTTTCCTCAGCTATCGACAGCCTGGGCGGCCCGAAAAGAATCGCCCGGCAGATGTACCAGGTCCACTCCCAGGGGTCCTGGTACCATACCGCACTGGCGGTCCTCCCCCACATTCTTCTGTCCCTGCTGTTCGCGTTCGGACTTTGGACCTCCCCCGGCTGGTTCGTCGCACTGCTGATAGCGGCGGTTGTCATCAGCGTCTACGGATGGAAGAGGGGCCGGCCCAACTGGACCTACCCGTGGCTCGGATACACGCTGGTGGCCCCAATCGTCTCCTGGGGCCTGGCAATGAGCGCTGTCGGCTATGGCGCCTGGGGAGTGCTAACCGAGGGCTCGCTGCCACTCGGCAGCCCGATCTATATCGCGTCATTCGTCTATGTGGCGATCTCCTTGTGGATTGTGATACGCATCGTGACCAGGGTGGCCCAGCGCGACTGGGTCATGGCCTCCATGGCCGTTCTTCCCGTCCCGTTCCTGATCTACTGGTTCATTTTCTTCTACCAAGAGCAGACGCTGAGCGCGATCGCGGGCGGAGCGCGGTCCCAGGGCGTCGAGGCCAGCGCCGCAATCGTCTTTTTGATCCTGGCCGCGGCCACCGCGCTCTTTTTTCGCATCGGACGGCGCGTTGTCAGGGTTGGGCTGCTCCTGGTCACGGTGCCCTCGATGTTCATCCTCGCCTGGTTCAGCTACCAGGGGGGCGTGGGCTACATGGCTCTGTTCACCGTGTCCGCACTATCTTTGGGCGTAGTCCTGGGCCCGGCCTTGTTGGACCTGAGGTCAAGCGATGCGGCGGCTGCGCCGACCGATTTCGCAAAAGAACAAAGCTGATCTCCTCTTGTTCCGCCCATTTTTTCTCGCCGCCGGCGGACCGCGACGCACCATTTCGCCCGGTCCATTAGACTGATGTTCTCCCGGAGGGTCCGGCAGATTCGCTACTCTGACGCCACCAATCTTGACACGCGCGGCCGCCCGTGAGTCAATGTGCCCTCGATTGGATCTGACCGTCTGGAGAATCCCCCATGGGCGCCGGACATGCCCGCGTGGCGATAGTAGTGGACAGTGCGGCGTCGCTTCCCGCCAACGCGGACCAGGACGCTCAGTTGTACATCGCTCCCATGCAGCTCGTCATCGAAGGGAGGACCTACTCTGACGGGCGCGACATGACGCCGGACGAGTTCTACCGCAGGCTAGAGACCATGTCCGAGCCTGCGAGCACCGCATCACCTTCGCCGGAGACATTTCTCGACGTGTTCAAGGCCGCTTCTGAATACGCATCCCGCGTCCTGTGCATAACGGTCTCCCCTCGATTTAGCTCATCCTACGACGCGGCAGCTACCGCAGCGCGACTGGCCAAGGAGACCATGCCCCGGCTCGAGATTGCGCTGCTCGACTCCGAAAGCGCCGCGGGAGGCGAGGGGCTGGTCGTAACCGAGGCGCTGCGGGCCGCGAAGCGCGGCGGCACACTGAAGGTGGTGGCCCAGGCCGCTCGAAAGGTGGCGCGAAACGTGTCGCTGCTGGCCTTCCTGGACACGCTTTACTTCGTATGGCGGAGCGGGCGCGTGCGGAGGCTCGAATACGCCGGTGCATCGCTGCTCAGGCTAAAGCCCATGCTCGAGCTCTCAAGGGGCGAGGTGCGCGGCGTGGCCCGGCCCAGAACCCGGCCCCGGGCGACCCTCAGAGTGCTGAAGATAATGCATCAACGCGCGGGCTCCGAGCCTGTCCACGCCTGTGTCGTGCACGGCGGCTGCCTCGGGGACGCCGAAGAGCTCATGCGGACCGTCGAGAGTGAGTTCAATTGCGACGAGCTATACGTCAGCCAGTTCTCGCCGGTGATGGGCGCCCACACCGGCCCTGGGCTGCTGGGCGTGGCCTTCTGGACCGAGGCAAGCGTCTGAGACGGCGCCCTTGTCTCCGCAAATGACGGAGCGCAAGCCTCCGAGGCCACCGGCGTTAGTGTCCGGCTTGCCGTGCGGTGTGGCCGTTCCGGGGACCGCGCACTGCAGCACAGCCCCCGAAATCAGCCTCGCGAAGGGAGAATATCCCTACCCCAGATCCGTTCCCGCAGCTATGTTGGAAGGAGTCCTCTATCCTATTATGAACATAGCCCCGGATGCGGGCTTGATCTGGAGCATGAATTCATCGTAGTTGGTCAGACCATATCCGCTCACGTCAACTGATATCTCGAATATCTCGCTTGTCTCCACCAGATTGTCGGCGTCGGCGCTGCCGAACGCCGTGAGCGCGAGTTCAACTATGTTCGTGTTGGCCGCGTTGGGGTCGAGTTAGGTCACGACGGTCTTGCCGCCGGACAGATCGACCGGACTGCCCGCCGCCACATTCGACACCGTCACTCTTATCCTGTCGACCAGGTAATACGTGTAGTCCGCCGTGGTGGCGGTGGACGACGCCGGCGCCGAGACGAACGTGACGAGGCCGCTGTCGTAGTTCATCGAGTATGCCGAGCCCTTCGGCTGCGCCACCCCATCGACCTTTACGATTTCAGTGCCGGATATGACCGGCGAATTGAGCATCGAGAACGTCGTCGTGGAGCCATCTCCCATCCCTAGCGACTGCGCGGTCGCGGTTGTCATCGTGATCGACGCCCTTACTCCGAGAACCTCGAGAGTGCCGCTGACCCGTTGGAGCGACCCCATGATCGTCGATTTCGCCTTGACCGCCGCGAACGCTCCGGCCGCGATTCCGGCGACGATAAACAACATGCCGACCGCGTCAATGAGCCAATCGACAAGGTCCCACCTGAGGAAAAGCCCCGCTACAACCAGGACGATCGCGACCGCGAAAAAACTGGCGCCACCATTGTTCTTCATTTCAATCACTCCTTTCCCGGACTCTGTACTTGTGACAGCAATCACATTTTGCTGCCTCCATAAGGTATTTACGTGTATGTAAAGTTATTCATTACGTCTTTATAAATAAGCAGCTTCTCAGACTTGTCCCTACCATTTCGCCGCCATGTTTCACTATAATGTAGCGGGGTCCCCCCGATTCCTCCCCCGTGCACCTCCATGACAAAGACAGAGAACCACATCCTGCAGATCGCGGACCTGCTCAGTACCAAGCGGTTCGCGGTGCGGCTTGACACCGGCGACGCGGCCTGGCCACTTGAACGGCTCCTGGACAAATATCTAAAGAGCCCTCCCCTCCCCCGCCTGCTAAGCGAGAGGCGGATCACCGGCGAGTCGGCCGACTCACTCGCGGCGGTCCAGGACTTAGTGTACGTGAGCTCGGACGAAGGGCTGCTGCACGGCGTGTTCGCGGGCGTCTCCTTCAAGCAAGGCGATCTGCCACTTCGACTGGATGAGGCGCCGCCGGCCAGGTCCGTAGCGGTGGATGGCGGTGAGGTGCTGCTGCTCGACGTGAGCGTAGACCGTACGAGCGTGGGCTACGACCGCAACTGGAGAGGATTCAGCACGAGGCGATGGATGAGGCACGAGGCGGACTTCTCGTCGTTCGTGCGGTCGACGCTTGTTAGCGCGTATGGGCCCAGCGAGGCGGAATCGGTCCTGAAGCTCGACTCCACCGAGCGGAGGCTGAGACTCGTGGAGGCGCTGGCCAGTCGAATCTGGGAGAGCGACTTCGAGAGCTACTCGCGCTTCATCGGCCGCAAACTCATTTACAAGACCGGCGACGAGACCGTGCTCAACATCATGGAGGGCGGCGGCGGCATCTGCTCGGAGAAGGTGCAGGCGCTGAAGTTCCTTACCGACCACTTCGACCTGGAGTCGGAGTATGTCTTGGCGGGAGCAAACGTGCCCGGTCCGGTGCCCGAAGCGCGGCTCAGAGAGCTCCTCACGACATTCGACTTCCGGTTCGCGAAGCGCCACATGCGCTATTGGCAGCATACGGCGCTGCTATACAAGGTTGACGGCGGGTCCGTGCTCGTGGACGCCACCAACGGCAACATTCCCCTTCTTTTTGTCAAAGGCGCCGAGGCGGACCGCCTGCTCGGCTACGACTCGAAACCCGCCGTCGCCGTCAAGATGGCCGTCCACACGGAGGACTTCTACTACCACCGTGTCTCCCAAGACATCCCGCACAACCTGTTCTTCGCCATGGAGGGCTGGATTCCCCACGTGGACCTGGTCCAGGTGTTCGACAACGAGCTGGGGCTGTGCATCACAAAGGATTTCATGGTCACCCCCATCGTCTACAGGACCGATAAAACCCTGGATAGGGTGCGTCGGGAGTACCTGGCGGTGTGCGAGCGGGCCAATCTGGAGTGCGAGGTGTCGGACCGCTGGGAGCTCGACTCGGACCTGGCCCGCGAGTTCACGCAGCGCCACTCGGAGACGGCAGGCAAGATCATTCAGGCGAGAGAGCACCTGCTCGCCCGGTACGACGACTGCCACGGTCCCCGCCACGAAGCCGGGCTGGTGGTCATAAAGCTGACGCCCGGACCGGCGTCACAGACGCCCCCGGCGGCGGCAACCCCTTCGTCGCGACGAGGCGACTCTTGAAGATATACAGGACTCCCGGCAACGTGGTCAAGCTGCTCAACCGTGTCGTCGCGGCCGCGGCGGTCACGCCCTTCTACAGAACCATTCTCGACGGCCTCGGCCCGGTGGCGTCCTTGAGGGAGTTCGGTGCGGCGCCCGTCACGCCCCTGGCGAGATTCAGGGAGCAGCGGCTGGCCGACGTCCTGCCGGATCCGGACCGGCTCCAGTGGATCACCGGGCCCTACAGAGGCCACGACCGGCGCTCGGTGGCCGTGGCGGAGGGCGTGGATGAGACGGGCGCGAGATACGACGTGTTCAAGGACGCCCTGCGGACAGTCGATCCCGGCGCGAAACTCCGTAGCTGCGCCGTGGTGACGCCCCCCGCGAGGAGGTACTTCGCCGCGGAGATCAGCACCATCCTGGGCTATGTCGGCGTCCAGGCGCATGTATTCATGGACTCCGACCGGGCGCGCATTTACCGGCGTCTCAGCCAGGTCCGTCCCCAAGTCCTGGTCATCCTCTGCGACGGTATCGACGAGCCGAGCCTGCCCGCGGGGCTGGAGCTATGCATCACGTTCAGGCGCTCTCAGAGGATCACAGGCTGCCGGCAATTAGACCTGTACCATGTAGACGAGTTCGGCTTCCTGGGGCACTCGACCGACCTGGAGCGGTGGATACTCTATAATGACCAGTACTTGTACGAGCGGTCCGCCGCCGGAAGGCTGATCGTAACCGCGCTGCACAACCGCACCCAGCCCCTCGTCAGGCTGGAGACCCGGGACGAGGTTGACGAGCTTGGCGAGCACGACATGGCGCTGGGGCGGCTGAGCGACGCGGGATAGGCCGGGTGGGGACGGCGTCCGCACCGCGGCACGGAGCACTTATGATCTATTTGTCGATCCGCTTCTTGCGCCGGTTACAGAGGCGGAAAGAGCTTGGAATTGCGCTGTTGCTAACGGTGCTTGTGCTGAGTGTCATTGGGAACACGCTCACTTTCTATTACTTCGACCGAGACGTCGAGCCGAAGCCCAGCCTGTCCGACGGGCTCTGGTACAGCGTGGTGTCGATTACCACAATCGGCTACGGCGACAAGTCAGCCACAACTCTGCCCGCCAGACTCGGGACGGTTTTCTTCATCATAATCGTGGGACTCGCCACTTTCACGACGGCGGTGGGGGTGGCGGTCAATTGGATCGCGGACCTACGGCAAAAGGAGCGGAACGGTATGGGCAAGTCGGGTACCAGAGACCACCTGATCGTCGTGAACTTCCCCAGCGAGTCCCGAATCCGCCACATGATCAGGGAATACAGGAAGGACAGAGAGCACAAGAACAGAGACATCATCGTGATCGCGGACCAGCTCCAGGAGCTTCCGTTCTCGATTTCCGGCGTGTCCTATATTCGCGGCTGGCCGCTGGAGGAAGAGACGTTCCAGCGCGCCAACATAGATCATGCGAAACAGGCTATCATCCTGAGCCCCAGCAACGAAGACCCGAGGAGCGACAGCCTTGTCGCCTCGATCGCATTCGTCATGAACAACCTGAGTCCCGAAATCAACATCATCGCGGAGTGCCTGGACCCCAAGCATGCGCCGCTGTTCAACGTGTCCGATCGCGTAACTCTGGTGTACACCCAGGAGCTGGTCAACAATCTTCTGGTCCAGGAGGCGCAGGACTCGGGCGTCACGCTTCTGGCCCGTGCCATCACGAGCAATGAGATAGAGGGCACGCTGGCCAGCACCACGGTGGGTTCCGCTATTGAGCCGGCAATGTCCTACGCCAACGTCGCCAAGAACCTGCTGGACCACGATATCAACCTCGTCGGCGTGGTGCGGGACGGCGCCGTGAAGGTCAGTTTCCAGAGGTTGAGCATGGCCAGAGGCGACGGGCTGGTGTACGTCAGCAAATCGCGCGAGACCTGGGACGCTCTCGAAGGTCTACTGTCATCGTGACCAGCGTGGGCCGCGCCCAACACAAGGGCGTCAAATCGAACGCCTCTGGGATATTGGTCGGCGACATTGGCGCGGGCACGCGGGTGGACCTGCGGAGGGCCCTGGTTCGCGCCTGGAAGAGGTTCGCCAGGTACCGTGGCCAGTTCGACGAGCTCGGCCTGACGCTCGCCGACCTGGAGCAGGAGGACCCGCTGGCGGTCCTCCAGCGCCTCCCCACCCTCGGCGGCGAGAGGTTCTACGACCTGGCCGACGAGAGCATCGCCCTGGCCGCCGAGGTCGTCGACATGGAGACGTCGTCCGGCACGACGGGACGGCGAAAGCGGCGGGTCATCACGTATCGCGACGACGCCACGGAGACCGCGCTCCTAGTCCGGATGTTCCGGGTTTGCGGCATCGAGGCGTATGATAGCGTCGCATGCGTCGACATCGGCCCGCTGACGCTCATGGTCTCATTCACCAGGGCGCTGGACGAGATGGGGCCTGGAGAGGCGTACGCCTACTGTGTCAGCCCGGATGACGAGCCAGCGATCGAGGGACTGTTTGGGCTGGACCCCAGCGTCATCATCACTATCCCTTCGATCCTTGAGCGCTATCTGCAACCCCTGCGGATGCAGGCCGCCACCGGCGCACGATGGAATCTCCGTAAGATCATCTACGTTGGCGAGCCGCTTTCTGCGCGAACGCGCGCTATCTTGACCGGCGAACTCGGGCTCGAGGTCTTCGCGTACTACGGGGCGTCCGAGACCTCGGCCCTTGGAATCGAGTGCAGGAGCCATGACGGGATTCATCTGTTCAACGACAACATCATCGTCGAGATCGACGATACTGGATCGAGCCGCAACGTCGGCGAGGTCCTCGTGACAACTTTGAGGCAGGAGGGCCTCCCCCTGCTCCGCTACGCTCTCGGAGACGTGATCGAGGTCCTGAGCGGCGCGTGCCCTTGCGGCCTCGGCTACCCCCGAATAGCGGTTTTGGACAGGGTCGACGGCACGGCCTCCGTGCTCGGGGTGAAGGTATCCTACGACTCGATTCGCGAGGCAGCCTACTGGCGTATCCAGGATGCAGGTCCGATGGAAGTCTGTCTCAGCGACGACAATCGAGAGAAGATGAAGGTCGTGCTGCCCAGCCGTTTCGCGGGAATGGAGCGGCGCATAAGGTGCTCCCTGGCTACGCGGGAGCCCGACCTGGCCTACCTCGTGGCGGGGCGATTCTTGGAGTTGGAGATCGCTTTCGTGGATGAGGCGCACTTCGACGGGTCGCGCAAGAAACAGCGAGTCGTGGACCGCAGGAAGGCTGTAGATGGCGATACCAACTGATACGGGCGTGCTCGCCCAGCTCTCCCACTCGATCTTGGATTACCGGGATGGGCCCCGCGTCCGCGAGGCCCATGATTTGCTGCTAGAATGCCTCGGGGAGGGCGAAGTGGAGAGCTTCGAGTCGTTCCACGGCACGGTTTCACCGGCAACAGATAGCGCCATCGTGCCCATCATGCTGTGCGCCAACCTCACCGGTCGCGTCGAAGGACTCGTCCTAGGCGCGTACCTCCGAAACCTCGATATGGGGATGCTCCTTTACTCTGCGGTGCGAGAACGCTACAGGGGCCGCGGCGTATATACGAGACTGAGGACCCAACTCATGGCCGAACTGGCCTCGGAGGCAGCCTCCAGCCGCACCGGCGACGCCGAGTCGCCCGGGCGACTCGAAGGGGTGCTTTCGGAACTGGACTCCCGGAGCCCGCTGGGTCGAAAGTACGTCCACGAATGGGGCGCTTTCGTATTACGTTGTGACTACGAGGTACCGGCCGCACAGGGATTGACCGCCGGTAAAATGGACCTGTTCATGCAGCCAGTTTCCAGACGTTCCCCTCTCACGGCAGAGGAGATCGTGGTCATCGTGCGGGAGATCTACGAGCGCATATATCGTTTGGAGAACGCCGATACCAGCAGGAGCTTCCGCCGCGTAGTACAATCAGTGCGGACTCCCTCAGCTCCAGGGTCGGCCGTGGCGGCAACCGACGGGGATCGGTGAGAGCAGGCGACACGGATCAGGAAGGAATTTCGAGCGCGTAAATAGGCGGGGTCCATGATTCGTGCCGTATCGGCCTAAGGGGTGACTTCGGGTGATAGGGAAGATACTTGTACCGCTGGACGGCTCCGATCAGGCTGAGGCCATCCTGCCGTACGTGGCGACGCTGGCGAGGGGTCTCGACGCCCCGATCCTGCTGCTCTCGGTCCTCGACCGGGGCTCCCTTGGCATAGGCCGGTCGTCCTACTCCAAGCTATACGAGACAGCCGAGGCGGGGGCCAGGAATAGGCTGCGCGAGGTCGCCCAAAGGCTGGCGCAAGAGGGGGTGGAAACCGAGGAGGCGTTCGCGGCCGGCAAATCGGCCAAGGAGATCATCGCCTCGGCCGACGAGGAGGGATGCGGCCTCATAGCCATGTCCACCCACGGGCGAAACGCATTCGCACGGGGCCTGCTGGGCAGCGTGACGGACGAGGTCGTACACTCGTCTCACGTGCCCGTCCTTGCCATCACACCTGAAAGGGCCAAGACATACAGAGGCAGAGACTCCACAGTTACAAAGGTCATGGTACCGCTCGACGGTTCGCCCCTGGCCGAGACCGTGCTGCCCTACGTCGAGGAGTTGGCACAAAAAATGTCGCTGGACATGCTGCTCGTTCAGGTCGTCCGGCCGCTGCACCTGTTCTGGATGGACCACTACCCTGCCGGAGTGGCCGAAGAGCAAGAGGCGATCGAGTCGCAGGCGAAGGGGTACCTGGGGGACATAGCTACCGGCCTGGCGGGAGGCGGACTGAACGTCCAATGGCAGCTACTCGTTGGCCACCCTGCCACGACGATCATAGAGCTGGCGCGGGAAACGCCTCACGACCTGATAGCCTTGGCCACGCACGGCCGGTCGGGATTCTCCCGATGGGCTATGGGTAGCGTGGCGGAGGCGCTTATTAGAAGCACGGGAGACCCCATCATGGTCGTGCGTCCGCCGAAAGGAAAGCAAGTGGACTAGCGGCCCGGTTTGCGGATGGTCGACGTATTGAGTCATACGCCGGGCGCGCGGCGAGTCTGAGCTCTGAGGGAGCAGTCGTTTTGGAGTACCGACAGGAAATGGATGCTTTGCCGCCGGCTGGTCGCCAGGAGTCTATCCTGCGTGAGACCTCGCGCCGGTTCCGAGGCCTCCTGTCGCGCGCCGCGGACGATCTGCTCGTAAATGACATCCGACAGCAGGATTTCGCCCGATACACCGACGAAGAGCTCAGAAGAGCCCTGGCCCGCGCCCGCGAGTCCGCCGGGCCGGCCAACGCGGACGAGACCCTCCGAGCGGTCTTCGGCATAGTAGATGAGGCGGTCGCCAGACGCCTCGGCGCCTGGGGTCTCTTCGATCCCGGCTTCGATCATCCGAGTCTCCAGTATTACCGAGACATGGCCCGCCGGGTGGTCGGAAGGGGGCCATACAGGTCCCATCTGCGCTTCTACACCGATGAGACCTTCCTGGACAGCCCCGCCTTCAAGACCAGCTACCAGGCCCTGCTCGACGAGATGGACCTCGACCGCGAGGGGCGTGCCATCGTGGGTGCGATGGTTTACGTCGAGGAAAAGAGCAAGGTCGAGTATGCGGCCAACATCCTTCTTCCCGCCGAGCTATACGGTGCTGTGGCGGCAAAAGACACGGAACGAGTGCTCGCGTTCAAGGCCACGAACGAGCAGCATCTGGCCGGCCTGCTCCTGCATCGGGGCGACGTCGTCGAGATGAGCGCCGGGGAGGGCAAGACCATCGCCGCCGCCTTCCCTGCCGTGATGCACGCGGTGTCGGGCCGGTCTGTCCACATAATAACCGCCAACGACTACCTCGCGCTCAGAGACGCCGAGCTGCTTGCGCCGGTGTACGAGTCACTGGGGCTCACCGTACGGGCCGTGCAGGGCCACATGAGCGACGCCGAGAGGCGAGACGCCTACCGGGCCGGCATCGTCTACGGCACCGTGCGAGAGCTCGGTTTCGACTACCTGAGAGACAACCTCAAATACTCCAGACATGAGATGGTGCAGGGCCGCCTCGAAGTGGCCATCGTGGATGAGGCCGATCAGGTCCTTATCGACGAGTCCAGTACCCCGCTGATCATATCCGGCGGCGCGAGGGGCGGCGCAAGGTCTGTTCACAAAATACGTACCGCAGTGGAGGAGATGGCCTCTCTCCAGTCCGATGCCATCTCGACGGTCGAGGAGGACTTGCGGCGTCCGGGAATGCCCGCCTGCGAGCGCCGCTCGCTACTGGCGAAACTTCTGCTGGCGGCCCCTCGCGATGACCTCCTGGGGCGTACTCTCGCTCGGGACGGCGGCCTGCTCCAACAGGTTAGGTCCGAGGCCATCGCGGCGGCGGATGGTGAGGAGCCCCATGTATCCCTCCTTGAAGACCTGTACTACCACGTAGACCCCGATTATGACGTCGTCACGCTCACGGACCGGGGACGAGAGCTGCTTGAGATGCGGCTGGGGCCGGTCTTCGACACGACCGCCCTGGAGACGGAGATCGAGCGGGCCGAGGCCGACACCATGGTCCCGCTGGACCGGCGCAGAAGGTCCGCCGATGGCCTCCGGCGACGGCTCTCCAGGCAACAGGGCCGGTCGAACCAGCTTCATCAGAGTCTTCGCGCCCACCTGCTATTGAGAAAGGACGAAGACTACGTCATCAGCGGCGGAGACATCGTGCTGGTGGATCCCATCACCGGCAGGGCCCGCCCCGACAGCCGCTATCAGCACGGCCTTCAGGCTGCCCTCGAAGCGAAGGAGGGCGTCGCTGTCCGCACCGAATCCGAGGTGCTGGCGCAGATATCGGTCCAGGGTTACGTGCGGCAGTACTCGAGCATCGCAGGAATGACCGGGACAGCCCTCGGCTCCGAGGACGAGTTCCGGAATATCTACGGGATCAGGGTCACGGCGGTGCCGCCTACCCACGGCTCCAGGCGGGTGGATCTGCCGACCAGGCTCTACGGCTCGCGCCGGGACAAACTCGACGCGGTATTGGACCAGGTGAGGCTCTGCCATCGGGTCGGCAGGCCGGTACTGGTCGGGACGGTGACTGTGGAGCAGTCCGAGGAGATCAGCGCCCTGCTCTCCCTCCACGGCATCGAGCATCGAGTACTCAATGCCGTGACGAACGCCGACGAGGCGCAGATAGTGAGGGCGGCCGGACGCTCGGGCGCGGTCACCGTCGCGACCAATATGGCAGGCAGAGGCACGGACATAGTGTTGGAGTCCGGGTTGGACACTGGTATCGTCCAGCGATTCGTGGAGCTGGTAGAAGAGCTGCTCACGGAGGGCGGCGGCCAGATCGCAATCAAGTGCGGGAGCGCCGAAGAGGCTGACATGCTTGAGGGGACCCTGGTGTCCCGCGACAGGCCGTTGAACATCGCTATCGAGCGAAAGGACGTCGTCATAGTCGCCTCGTTTTCCAATGAACTGCGCAGGGAGTCCGCGGACATTGATGACCATGCCAACATTGTTCCTCAGACGGGGAAGGTCAAAATGGGGCCTCGTCCCCTCTCCCTCGAATTCGGCCTCGGGCTCGCCGTGATCGCCACGGAGATGAACGATTCCGGCCGGATAGACCGGCAGCTCCGAGGCCGGGGAGGCAGGCAGGCAGGATTCGGCTCGTCCCGGTTTATCTTATCCAGGGAGGACAAGGGACTGGCGCTCCAGTCTCATGCAGCCGAATCACGAGACCGCCCCCCGGACTCCTCGGGGAGAGCCTTCAAGGAGAGTCGCGCGAACCAGCGGCGACTCGACCGCATCCAGTCCAGGATGGAGCTGGAAGACGAGACCGGGCGTGCAGCGATGGCTGACTACCATAGGGTCCTCGAAGAGCAGACCCTGAACCACTACCGGGCCCGATTGGCGATCATCGACTCCGGCTCTTTCCACGTGGCTTGCGTCGAGTTCATAAGGCAAGCGGCGCACCGCATCGTCACGCGGTACTACCCCCCGGCCAGTTCCTGGGACTACGCTAACCGCTTCGACGGGATGGCGGAGGAGGCCTGGCTGGACTATGGTGTGGACTGCCGGCCCCTGCGGGGGCTGGGGATCGACGACATGCCGGCGGAGCTTGCCGACCTGATGGCCGACAGGCTTGAGCAGGCGCGTGCAGCGACCGGAGAGCAGCGTTACGACGTGATCGAGAAGGTGTCGTTCTTGCAAACCGCGGACGAGCTCTGGCGGGACCACCTGGTATACCTCGACGAGCTCATGGTCGGCACGATGCTGTGCTCGCCGGGGCATCGCACGGCGGTGGCGGAGTACCATTTTTGTTGCCTCGACGCGTACCGGCGCTACGAGCGAGAAGTGATCGACCGGTTCTTGCCGAGGTTGCTCAGAGTCGACACGGCAGAAGACGCCGCGACCTCCATCGCATCGGAGGGCGGCCTGGTGGAGGACCTACACGAGATACTGGTCTAGCGCCGGTGCAGGATTAGACGCGGAGCGGTGACGCCGACAGGAAGTGCTAGGAGGATTCGAAATGACAACGAAACTGGGCAAGGTCGGGATGAGGACATTCGCCGGCGCGCTGCTCGCGGGCCCGATGATCGCGGCCTGCAGCTCGGGCCCCACCTACGATCAGTGGGCGGCGACCGACGGCGCCGCGGGCCGCATCAACCTGGATGAGGTGCAGGCCGGGTTCAAGAAAGCCAGGAGCACGACAGACTTCGAGCGCCGCGTCAACGAGATATACGAGGGCGACGGCATGGTCCTGATCCGGGCGCGGCAGGACACCGACGCGCTTGTGCTCGAGGGTTGGGAGGACCTGAACAAGAACTTCGAGATCGACGACACGACGGACGACAAGCTCTTCGAGATAGTGGAGAGGTCCGACAAGCAGCATGAGTTGAGGGGATACGGGGGCAACTCCTACTACAACCGGGGTTTCGGCGCGGGCGACTTCCTCTTTACCTATATGATCTTGTCGTCCATCGGTCCGCGGGGTTACGGCTACACCACGTCACATGTCTACGCCCGCGGCACGCTGACCAACTACCGCAACGGCTACCGGGGCTCCAGCCGCTACCAGACCCAGGTCTCCAGGAACTCCCGGTATTTCTCCAACAAGGGAGGGTTCTCAGATTCCAAGTACAACGCGTCGAAGAACAACCTTAGCACGGCGCGGACCTCCTACCGTTCGACCCAGAATACCAGCGGGGCGTTCAAGACCAGCAGCACCGGGGTCCGCAGTAGCTGGGGCGCGTCGAGCCGCGGGGGCGGGTCGCGGAGCGGAAGTCGCGGAGGCGGATTCCGCGGTTTCGGCGGCGGCCAGGTCATCGTCGGGCCCACCAGGGGCTCGTAGGAACGTTCGGCTGAACGCCCTGCCTCGGTCTTGTTGAGGTTCTGAGTACTTGTCCGGTACACCGAATAATACCGAACAACCGGACGCCGGCCATACGTCCTCACTAGTCCTGCGCGTGACCCTGGGCGATATGCCCCCGGAGGAGGCGCTCCAGCTTACGCTCTCGTCCAACAGCCCCGCCGTAAACCTCGGCGATGTCCTGGAGCAGGCCTTTCCCACATCGCTGGAGCGGCTTTCACGCGTGGTCGACGGCCTCGACCTCAAAGAGAACCCGGACGCGAGGGAGATGCATGACGAGCTCATGGCCATGCTGCGCGAGTGGCGCGCGGGAAAGTGCGAGCTGCGGTTCTACGTGGGGCGGCGCCAGAAGATAGCGCTCAAGGACCATATCGCCGAATATCGCCTCAATCGTCTCGAACTGGTCGTCGACCAGCGATACACTCCGCTCGAATACGCCGTCGGCAATGGGCCATGGGATCACCAGGAGCAGCTTCTGGACTGGCTCCGGGAACAGACGGCTTTGCTAATTCCGGCTCTCGCTGACGCTGAATTCAAGACAGCTTCTCCCCTTCTGGATGCCGCGCGCCGCATAGCTGGGACAGGGCGCCTGGAGGTGTCGCCGGACACGGGCGCATTTTCGATCACGGAAAGCGGGGAGTTTGCCCTGGCGGCGATGGCGGCCGAGGCGGAGTCGTATTTCAACCGCTACGAAGTCTTCGCCGACGTGCTGTACGACGACGAAGCTGAATACGTTCAGTTCGGCACGGGCCGTGGGGAGGACGTCAGGGTAGAGGTGTACGAGGCCGAGGCGCTGGACCCGGTCCGGGTCGTATTCCTGCTGCGGATGCACGACGGCTCTCTCGAAGAGCTGATTCGCGATTGGCCGGACGCCACCGGCGGCGAGGAGTTTTTCGCTTCGCTGCTGCTGCCCATCGTCGACCACTACACGATAGACTCGGCACATCTGGAGAGCATCATCGAGGCCGGATTCGCCCGCATGGACGAGCAAGAGGAGACTAGAGAATCGCGGGCCGCACGCAGCATCGCCCTTCGCCGAGCGAACGCGGAGGGTGGCTGTTAGGCCGCCCTGCACTGAGGCCTGTGAATCGGTCGGCGCTCTACCCTCTCGCTTGACGTGACCCGATACCCAGCGTATCCAACATCCTTTGACCGAGAATCTGACCTGATCTCACGTTTAACGTGCGAATCCAGCCACCATCTCCGCCACGTCGCTGGCCGAACGCCGGTCTGACTCGACCCGGTCCCTGAGAGCCGCTGCTCGGGCGGCCATCTCTCCATGGCCGTATCCGAGCGTCGCCGGCCACTCCAGCATCTCGAATCGGTCATCGGCCTCGATCCATCTGTGCAGGAGCCGCCCTCGGGCGCGCCCTCCCTCGACACGGTCTATCTCGTGGAGCTCCGCCACCCGCCGCCAGAAGCCGCTCGTCTCGTCGCCAAGACGGCGAATGTAGATGACGAAGCCTATTTGCGACGCCGCATCGTTGCTCACCTCGTTATCGACGCAAATCTGTTGGAACACGTCGTCCAGTCCGTCGGCGTGCATCGTGGCGACCAGCGCGTATCCGGCAGACACCGCATCGAACAGGCGGCGGACGGTCTCTCCCCAGACATAGTTCTGGAATGGCCCACGGCTGATCTCCGAGATGCGGAGGTAACCGCCTGTCCTTTGTCGCCGGAGTTTGTCCATTTCCGCCACGTCGCCACTGAGCTCGTGGACGGGCACGCCGGACGCGACCATGTCCATGACCGCGTCGGCGATCGCCGTCTTGCCGGCCAGGCGTGGGACCGCCGCGCTGATGAACGAGCGCCCCTCGCCCACGAACGCCCACATGGTGGCCGCCATCTCCAGACTGAGGGTCCCATTGCTTATCAGGTCGATGATCGTCGGTGATTCCGCCACATCAGTCCTTCGACAGCCGCGTAGAGTTTCGTATCAGACAATTCCTGTCGCGATGTCTGCCCGCCCAGCACAGCGATGATTGTGATATCACAATCATCGGGAATCGCGGTCGCCTCCTGCTGCAACACTCGCCAGACCATGCCAGAATCCTCGAAAGGCGGACTCCACGCTGGATCGAAAAAGGTGGGAGCGCAGAGCAGATGAAACCGGGCCACCGATTCGACAGCAGGATAGCAGCCACCCACGGCGCCGGGGGTAGCGCGTCGCCCTTGGACACCCCACGAACTCAGCTATTTCTGCGACGACCATGCCCTAGATGGCGAAGAGCAGAATCATCGCGGTGCTGATGACTACGCCGCCCTCGATGAACCCCACGCCGAGATTCCTGTCCACAGCCAGCTCGTGGGCGATTTTCGTGCCGGGAAGCAGAACGATGTCGACCACCAGGCGGACCACGTAGAGTAGCGCGAAACCTATGATGGCGAATGTGACGAAGGAGGTGAGGCTCTCGGTCCAGCCGACGAATTCTCCGAAAACGGCCTTGAACGTCACGAGGCCGATGGCGATGAGGTTTCCACCCAGCGCCACGCCGACGGCGGTGTTGTTGCCCTCGATTTCCTCGTGGATGCTGAAGGAGGTGGTGAACTCGTAGAACAGGGCGAATAGCACCAGTACGACCATCCCAAGGGCGAAGAACGCCAGCGACCGCAGGATGCTCTCCACGACGCTGGTGTCAAGTCCGCCCTCGACTCCCGATCCGGCCCCGGCGGTCGCGGCCGCAATAATGAGGGCCGCCGCGATGTAGATCCCGAACACCACCGAGGCGGAGCCCGCGTTCTGCTTCTCTATGATCTTATCGTCGACTTTGAACTTATAGAGCACCAGCCGGTCCACCGCGAAACGCGAGGCGTTGAGCAGGATGATGCCGCCAACCGCGTAGAGGAACACCTCGAGCACGTCCGACCAGAAGTCGCCGGTGAGCTGCCACTGGCCGTCATGGATCACCGTCAGCGGCTGGTAGAGCACGCCGACGAAGACGATTATCACGCCCAGATAGTAGCCGGTGATGCTCAGTCCGAGGGCCGGGTTATTCTTCTTTGTGATCTCCTCAACGATGCTGTAGCTTGTGAGCAGGTCCCTGACGAGCTTCGCCAGCACCAGGACGACTATTCCCAGGCCGACGTACACCAGCCCCCTGGGGAAGAATTCCAGTGTATCTACGAAAACATCGCTCATTGGGTCCTCCAGCCGCCCAAAACGGGCCTAGCGCTTGTATGCCGTGACGCTCTCCGGGGGCACCACTTCGGTGAAGTGGCCCTGGAAAGGCAGGCCTTCCCACTTGTCTATCGAAAGCATCCTGCTGCCGTCCTCCGAGGCGAAGTCCCACAGGTAGAATCCCTCGCCGTTCCCCTTGTTGTCCGGGTAAAGGAACGCCTCGGCGCTGTTCCTGTAGTAGTACCGGACGCCCTCGATCGTTACGTTGTTGTCGATCGACTCCTCATCGTCCATTCGGATCATCTCGTCGTCGTCGATTCCCAGGCTAGATAGACCCTGCGGCCTGCCGTCCAACATGACCGAGGTGAACAGGCCGCCCTGGTCCGACCAGTACAGCCAGACCTTCTGCTCCCCGTCCACCCCCTCGAGCTCGTACCAGTCGCCGCCGACGCTGCTATAGCGGTTGATCTTCTCGACGATAAAGTATGAGTCGTCGTACTCTATCGACACGTCGGAGACGGTGAATACGTCCCCGACGCCGATGTCTTTGATATTGTCGACGAGGGACTCGGAGCTTGGGGGCTTCTTCTTTTTCTTGCCGAAGAGCGATCCAAACAATCGTTAGCTCCCGCTAGCCACAGCGCCGATAAATCATATCCAACATGCCCTGAGCGCTCAGAGAGCGCCCTTCCAGCCACCACCGCTACGTGTGGACCGGCCTACTCGGGCGCACCGATAGCCGACCCGCCAGCGCCATTGTAGACAGGGCCGTCGCCAGGGTCAACTCGCGGCACGGGTCAAATGAGGCGATCGGATCACTCAAGGGCTTCGGCGCCATCCAGATTGTAGAGGTACTTGTTCCCCCCGCCGACTCCCTCGGTAATCACGACCTCGTGCACGTACTTTTCGTTCGACTCAACGTGCACGGTCACGCCCGTGGTCTCGACCATGAGGCCGCTAATGCTCTTGAACTTCAACCCCGGCTCGATCTCTTCCTGCTCCGAATAGCCCAACACGACCTCCTGACAGTTGCATTTCATCTTCGCATAGGTTTGCGGCGCCGGACGGGACGCCACGCTCAGACACAGATTCTATCAGCCGAAGCGCCAATTGCCCATACCCGCGAGACTCCTCTCGGCGCCGATTCGTGCAGTGAGCCGAGCATCACATTGATATCCGGACACTCGTTGGGCGGCGTTTGAGGTATGGCCGCCGCATATGCTACGCTTTCTTGCATGAGACGCGAACGTGTAATCGTCGCTATGAGCGGCGGCGTAGACTCCTCTGTCGCGGCTCTGCTCCTTCATCAGCAGGGCTACGAGGTCGTCGGCGTCACCATGCGGCTCTGGAC
>CAZJDV010000010.1:48383-48707 GCA_964544865.1 uncultured Dehalococcoidia bacterium
GCAAGCGCTGCTGCTCGGTCGAGGACGTGGACGACGCTCGCCGGGTCTGCCAGGCCATAGGCGCGCCCCACTACGTGTTGAACTTCGAGCGGGAGTTCCAGGAGCATGTCGTGGACGTCTTCTGCCGGGAGTACGACCGTGGCCGCACTCCGAACCCATGTCTGCTATGCAACGACAAGATCAAGTTCGACTTCCTGATGCGGCGGGGCATGTTCCTGGAGGCCGACTACGTGGCAACCGGGCATCACGCGCGCGTCCGCCGCACCGAGGAGGGCCACAAGCTGCTCAAAGGCGCCGACCACCGAAAAGACCAGTCATACGTGT
>CAZJDV010000011.1:0-16562 GCA_964544865.1 uncultured Dehalococcoidia bacterium
TAGCGTACGCTGGCGGCCTGGGAACCGTTTTCATCCTGCTTAACGAGACCGAGGCGGACGAGTGGGCCGTGATCATCCTGGGCATGGCGCTCGTGGTCGGCGTGCCGGTCGTAGCGGCTCTGGGCCAGCGGATGATTGAAAAGGGATAGCCACCCCTTGATGAGGGTTCGATGAGCCCAGCGCGCCGCCTCTGCATACTGTTCGCCGCCGCGCTGGTCCCGGCGGTCCTAGCCTGCGCCGAGCCGAAGCCGATGCTAGGGACTGTGCTAGAGGACGGCGGCCAGCAGGCGGCCTCGTTTGAGCTTGGGGACCAGTTCGGCCGGTCCGCGACCCTCGCCGAATACGACGGCGACGTCGTCCTGCTGACCTTCCTGTATACCTACTGCCCCGACGTCTGTCCCGCGGTCACGGGCCACCTCAGAACGACCCACGCGCTTCTGGGCAACGACGCCGGTCGGGTAGACTTCGTGGCGATCAGCCTGGACCCGGAGCGCGACACCGTCGAAAGGGTGCGCGAGTACTCCGAGGACTGGGGAATGCTGGACAAGTGGGACTTCCTCGTAGGGGGCCGCGAACAGCTCGAGTCCATCTGGAAAAGCTACTACGTGGACCCACTACAGGGCGAGTGGGCCCGAGGCGAGCCAACGGCCTCCCCTCAGCCGGCCGGCCAGACCCGGAGCGGCGTGGACGCGCTAAGGCGCGCGATCGCCACCCGTTACGAGGTGTTCCACTCGACGCCGGTCTACCTGATCGACCGAGACCACTGGATTCGCGTGTTCTTCACACCGCCCCTGGACCCAGAAGCCATCGCCCACGACATAAGGCTGCTGCTGGATTGATGGGGAGGCCCAACCTTTATCCTCCCCCGCCCCCCAGCCGGTCCAGGTCGATTTCGCCTTGCTGTATGCGGCGCAGGGTCTGGGAGTAGAACTGGTGCTCGCGGCGGAGCACCCGCTTGCCTAGCGAGTCCGGCGTGTCGCCGTCCAGCACCGGCACTTCGGTCTGAGCGACGATGGGGCCGTGGTCGAACCACTGGTCGACCAGATGTATGGTCACTCCCGTCACGCGCTCCCCGGCGGCGAGAACCGCCTCGTGGACCGCCCTGCCGTAGAACCCCTTGCCGCCGAAGTTCGGCAGCAAGGCCGGGTGGACGTTGAGGATCCGGCCCCGGTAGCGGGACAGGGTCTTCGGACCCAGTAGCTTCATGTAGCCCGCCAGCAAGACCAGGTTGACATCGTACTTCTCAAGTGTCCGCAAGATCGCGCCGTCCAGGTCTTCGGGGCCAGGGTGGGTCCGCTCGCTCAGATGGTAACAGGGGACCTGCTCCCGTCCAGCGCGCCGGAGAGCGGCGGACCTGGAGTTGTTGCTGATGACGACGCACATCGCGGCGTCGAGACGCCCGGCCTTGCGTGCGTCGAATATAGCCTGCATGTTGCTGCCCCCGTGGGAGGACAGGAACCCTAGCCGAAGCTGGTCCAATTCCCTCACCGCTAATCCTCGCCCGCCCGGGATGGAGGGCGGCGCTCGAGCGCCGCGGCGGCCCCGTCCGCGGCGTAGGACTGGAGACCGGCGTACAGCCCTCCATTCGCCATTAGCTGGCCGTGCGCTCCCGGTCGTAGAAGCCGCAGCTGAGGCGCAGCAGGCTCTTGAAGAAATCGTTCCTCAGATCGAAGGTCGCCCTCTGCGACACCGACTCCGAGAGCGAGTTCTGCCCGAACCCGAAGACCCCCCTCACCAGAAAGACGAGCACGATGATGCCCGCCAACTGGAACTGCTGGCCTCTCGCGCCGCCGCCCAGCACCTCGTCGACTGCCGTGCCGAACAAGGGCGGAAAAACGAGGAACGACACCGTGGTGACCGATGCGCAAAGGTACGCGATGGCCAGGCGTCATCTGTAGCGCAGTGGATATGCCTTGAGCCGCCAGAGAGTTCTCAATATCGTAGTCCTGTCCTGTCGCGGGGGCAGCTCTGCAGGGCCTTTCGGTTATAGTTGGCGCTGCGACCTTTCTGTGGCTCGGCAAGCTCACCTCGAACGGAATTCTCTTCCCATTCGCCCGTAGTCCGTCGAAGGGTCTCACCGGCAAGAGACAATCGAAAGGCTCGTACCGGCGCACGCCGGGCCCAGTCCCTGACATAGACAACGGAGCGAGGTGCCTGGATTTGTGGCCCCTCGCTCCGCATGTGTTCTCAACGCTCTTGTGATTCGTGCCGTCAAGCCGCGGCGGCCAGGTGCTCCTTTGCCTGATTGACGATCTGAGCGAATGCGTCGGGCTCTCGGACGGCCAGGTCGGCGAGCATCTTGCGGTTGACCTCGACCCCGCCCAATTTCAGGCCGTGCACGAGCTGGCTATACGAGGTGCCGTTTGCACGCGCCCCGGCGTTTATCCGGATGTTCCATAGCCGCCGCATGTCGCCCTTTTTCTTCTTGCGGTGGTCGTAGGAGTACTGGAGGGCGTGAATGAGCGACTCGTGGGCACGCCTGTACAGCGTATGCCGGACGCCCTTGTGGCCCTTCGTCTGCTTCAGTAACTTCTTGTGTCGCCGGCGTCTTGTCGCGCCCGCAGTAATTCTGGTCAACGCTGTCTCCTATCCACGTTCATGCCGTCGAATCTTGTGCAGCCGCGCTACTTGGGGAGTCCGTATGGCAACATGCGGTTGACTCGTGACTCGTCCCCCTTGCTCAGTTCCAACTTCTTTGAATACAGGCGTCGCACGCTTGCGGGCTTCTTGCGGCGTAGGTGGCTGCGATGCCCCTTCATGCGGAGCACCTTTCCAGTGCCGGTGATACGAAACCGGCGCTTAGCGCCCTTATGTGTCTTAAGCTTTGGCACTGCTTGGCTCCTTCTTCTGGGCCGTCTTGTTTGCGTTGGCGCTGGCCGGAGTGAGGACCATCGTCAGGAAACGACCCTCAAACGAAGGAGTCTTTTCCATCCGCGCGTCCTCCTTCAGGTCTTCGGCAACGAGACGAAGGACCTGCATTCCCACCTCCGGATGGGTGATCTCCCTGCCGCGAAACATGACGCTGACCTTGACCTTTGCCCCCGCATCCAGGAGCCGCTTCACGACGCGTGTCTTCGAGGTCCGATCATGCGCCCCGATGCGCGTCTTGAACCTTACCTCGCGCACCTCGTTCGTGGCCCCGCCCTCCCGCTGCTTCTTGCGGGCCTCCCGCTCTTTGCGAGCGGCCTCGTAGCGGAACTTCCCGTAGTCCATGATCTTGCACACCGGCGGGTTCGCCGTCGGCGCGACCTCTACCAGGTCCAGGCCGCGGCCTTCGGCGAGCTCCAAGGCCTGGCGTGTTGGAATCACACCGAGTTGCTTGTCCTCCTCGTCCACCAGCCGGACTTCGGGAACGCGTATTCGTGTGTTGGTCCGGTAGTCCTTAGGTATGCCGTCACCTCATATGATTTGGTTCCTGCTGCACGAATCGAGGAACAGGTAATGAATATAGCACATGGTACCGGTGTAGGCAACAGCGCTTCAACTGTGTTTGCACAGATAGTTACCTCAGTCAGTATCGATCTCGTCCTGTCATCGTAGAAAGATCCCGAAATACGTCCCAACGTGCCCTATGCCCGCCGTCTCGTGGGGCCGGATCTCGCCGCGTCCACTAACGGCGGCCCACAGGGCGTGGATACGTATACCCATAACCACAAACGGCTAGCGCTCCGTGTCCGCCCCCTTTTCCGGGTATCGCACTGCCGCAAGATCGATTGGAGGGCGACAGTCTCGTCCCACCTTTGAGTTACCGCTTCGACTCGACATCCTCGACGATCCGGGAGACGATGCCGGCTACCGGAAGGGCGCCAAGGTTCTCGCCTGAACGAAGCCTAACGGCGGCTGCGCCGGCGGCGGACTCCCTGTCGCCCACTATGAGCATGTATGGCACTTTGTTCATCTGCGCGTCCCTGATCTTCGAGTTCATCCGTTCGTTTCGCTCGTCCACGTGCGCCCGGAGACCGCCCGCACCCAGCTCGTCGGCCACCTGGCGGGCGTAGTCGTGATGCCGCTCGGCGATGGGGATGATCTCCGCCTGCACCGGGGCCAGCCAGGTGGGGAATACCCCTCCATAGTGCTCGATCAGCACCCCCATGAATCGCTCCAGAGAGCCCAAAAGCGCCCTGTGGATCATGTAGGGCCGGTGCTCTCCTCCGTCATCGCCTATGTACTTCAGGCCGAAGCGCTCGGGGAGATTGAAGTCGAACTGGACCGTCGTGCACTGCCAGAGCCGGCCAATGGCGTCCCTGATATTGATGTCGATCTTCGGCCCATAGAACGCGCCGCCGCCCTCATCGACCTCGTAGCTCAGGCCACGGGCCTCCAGCGTCCTGCGCAGGGACGACGTGGCCAGCTCCCACTGCTCCTCGTCTCCCACCGCCTTGTCGGGGCGCGTCGATAGCATCACCTCGTACTCCTCGAAGCCGAAGCTGCTCAGCAGGTGGAACGTGAGGTCCAGAACGCCGTTGATCTCCTCTTCGACCTGGTCCGGCCGGCAGAAGATGTGGGCGTCATCCTGGGTCATGCCGCGCACGCGCAACAGGCCGTGGAGTACGCCGCTGGCCTCGTACCTGTAGACCGAGCCCAGCTCGCCGACGCGCATCGGCAGGTCTCGATAGCTGCGCAGACCGGTCTGGTAGTACATGATGTGGAAGGGGCAGTTCATGGGCTTGAGGTAGTAGTCCTGTCCATCCATCTCCATCGCGGCGAACATGTTCTCCTTGAAGAACTCCAGGTGGCCGCTGGTCTCCCAGAGCCTGGAGCGGCCGATGTGGGGCGTGTACACCAGATCGTATCCCCACTTATGGTGCTCGTCCTTCCAGAAGTCCTCCACGAGTCCGCGCACCCGCGAGCCCTTGGGGTGCCAGATGATGAGGCCCGGACCCGTCTCCTCGTGGACCGAGAACAGGTCCAGCCTCCGGCCCAACACGCGGTGGTCGCGCCGTTTCGCCTCCTCCAAACGGTGCAGGTGGTCGTCGAGCGCCGCCTGGGACTCGAAGGCGGTGCCGTAGATGCGCTGGAGCATGGGCCGGTTCTCGTCGCCACGCCAGTATGCGCCCGCAACGGTGAGCAGCTTGAAGGCCGGAATGCCGCCCGTCGACTCGACGTGGGGCCCCGTGCACAGGTCCTCAAAGTCGCCGTGCCGATACGTCGTGATCGCCTCGTCCTCGGGGATCTCGGCGATGATCTCCAACTTGAGCGGCTCGTCCGCGTTAAGCTCCAGCATTTCGTCCCGCGGGTGCTCGCTCAGCTCGAACGGCAGGTTGCGCGCGATGATCTTCGCCATGCGCTTCTCGATCCTGGCCAGGTCCTGGTCCGAAAAGGGCTGATCGATAAGAAAGTCGTAGTAGAAGCCGTCATCTGTCGGTGGGCCGATGGCCAGCTTCGCGTCAGGGAACATGCCCGTCACCGCGTCGGCCATGACGTGGGCCGTCGAGTGCCGGACGCGTCTTCTGAGCTCCACCAGGTCCGCGTCTATTCTTGAAGCCATATGAAAAATCCTTTCTCGTGCGAAGGGCTCGTCCCGGCAGGCGCCGAGAGATAAAGAAGTAGTCCAGGAATAAGCAAGCCCCCCGCACTTCTCACAATGAAGCACAGGAGGCTACGTAGTCAAGAGCCGGCAGCGTCCAGAGAAAGCTAAGGGGTTCCCAAGCGTCTGGTTCCTTCGTGCAGAGTGGTTTCCATTTTATCGCGGCGGCTGTGGGCAGTCAAGGTGGGTGATGGGTTATGGATGGCGGGTGTTAGGGTAAGAGGGCGCCCGGCGAGCTACAGAGGAGGGCGCTTGCCGGCAAGGAGCCGGGAGGCCTTTCGCAGGCCGCCGAAGCGCAGCCTCAGCAGGCCCTTCATGTCGCCGTAGGCGGTCCTGACTATCCTCACACGGCTGTCAAGGTCGTCGGTCCACACCACGGGTATCTCCTTGATCCGATACCCATTCTTCTCGGCCAGGATGAGCAGCTCGCTGTCGAAGAACCAACCCGTGTCCTGGACCAGGGGCAGCAGATCCCTTGCAGCTCGCCGGCCGATGGCCTTGAAACCGCACTGGGCGTCCCTGAAACCGGTGAAGAACATGCTGCGGAAGATGAGGCTGTACGACCTGGACATGAACTCCCGAAGCGGCGACCGGCCAACCACCGTCGCGCCCTTCGCCAGGCGTGAGCCTATTGCGATGTCAAAGCCCCCGCCGTCGATGGCGCTGACCAGAAGGGGAATCGCCGCCAGGTCCGTGGACAAGTCTATGTCCATGTAGCCCAGGATGTCAGCCTCGCTCTCCAGCCAGACCCTCCGGAGGGCGCGGCCGCGGCCCCTCTGCTCTAGACGGACGAACCCGACCCTCTCATGATCCCGCGAGAGCCGCCCGGCGACCTCGGGTGTGGAATCGGTGGAGCCGTTGTCCGCGATGACTATGCGCCAGTCGTACTCCGAAAGGCTGCCGGACAGAGACCGGTGGAGCCTGGACACGCTCGGCGGCAGGTCCGACTCCTCGTTGAGGACTGGCAGCACGAACTCGACCGAGACGGACACAGCGCACCTAGTGCTTGAAGTGGCGGACGCCGGTGAAGACCAGCGCGACATCCAGCCGATTCGCGGATTCGATTACCTCGTCGTCACGGAGAGACCCGCCCGGCTCGGCGATGGCTGTGATGCCGCCCTCCGCCGCCATCTCGATGCTGTCCCCGAATGGGAAGAATGCGTCGGAGGCCAGCGCGCTCCCGAGAGCCTTGTCTTCGGCGATGCGAAGGGCCAGGTGGACGCTGGTGACCCGGTTGGGCTGGCCCGCGCCCATGCCGACCAGCGTGCTGTCTTTGGCCAGGACGATGGCGTTGGACTTGATGTGCTTGACCACCCTCCAGGCGAAGGCCAGGTCTCGCAGCTCCGCAGCGGTGGGCTTTCGGTCGCTCTTGACCTCCCAGGAGGCCGGGTCCACGCCGATGTCGTCAGCGGACTGGAGAAGCGCCCCGCCCGAGACCTTGCGCACGTCGAGGCTCTCGGTGGGTCCCCGCGCCGGATCGATCTTCAGTACGCGAGTCTCCTTCCTTTTTTTCAGGATCTCCAGGGCTTCCGGCTCGAAGTCCGGGGCGACGATGATGTGGTAAAAGACTCCCCGCATGGCGGTGGCGGTGGCCGCGGTCAGCGTCCGGTTGAACCCAACGATACCACCGTAGGCGGAGACCGAGTCGCCCTCGAACGCCCGGCGGTAGGCAGTCGGCTGGTCGTCGTGGACCGCCAGCCCGCAGGGGCTGGTGTGCTTTATGACGGCGGCGGCGGGCTCTGCGAAATCGGACACGACGCCCCACGCGGCGTCCGCGTCGAGGATATTGACGAAGGACATGGCGATCCCGTGGAGCTGCTGGGCCTTGACGATTCCGCCGGCGGAGAGCGGATCGCCGTAGAGGGCCGCGGGCTGATGGGGGTTCTCGCCGTACCTCAAATCGCTCAGCCTGGCGAATCCCAGGGTGACCTCCTCCGAGAGGGCCCCGTCCACCGCGCCGAGGTACTGGCTGACCGCAGTGTCGTACAGCGCGACGTGCTGAAAGGCCTTGCGCGCGAGGGCTTGCCGCTCCTCGATGGCCAGCGAAGCGACCGTGCCCCCGCCGTTCGAGAGTCGCTCTCCCACCCAACCGTAGTCCGCCGGATCGACGACCACGATTACGGACGGGAAGTTCTTGGCGCCGGCCCTGAGCATTGTGGGCCCGCCGATGTCGATGTTCTCCAGGGCGTCTTCGAGGGTCACGCCTGGGGTGTTCACCGTCTCGACAAACGGGTAGAGATTCACCACGACGACATCGATGGTGTCGATCTCGTGCCTGGCCAACTCGGCCGCGTGCCCGGGGAGGTCCCGGCGCGCCAGGATACCTCCGTGGACCTTCGGATGCAGGGTCTTGACCCGCCCGTCGAGAATCTCCGGTGAGCCGGTCAGGTCGGCTACCTGCGTGACCGGCAGGCCATCCCCGGCCAGCTCGGCGCCGGTGCCGCCGGTACTCACCAGCTCGAAACCGGCGCCGCTCAGGGCCCTGGCGAACTCGAGGAGCCCCTCTCTGTCATACGCGCTAAGGATGGCTTTCATCGGTCACTCCTGAAGATGATTTCGCGCGTTGCGAACACCGCCATCAGCATATCACAAGACTACTCGCCGGTCCCCCGCCACCGCCATGACCTCGCCTACAACCCGGGCCTCCGGGACTCGCGAGCGGACTTCCTCAACCCGGGTCCGATCACAGACCAGCACGAGGCCCAGCCCCATGTTGAAAACCCGGTACATCTCGTCACGGGCCACGTTGCTGCGCTCCTGAAGGAAGGTGAAGACCGGAGGCAGCTCCCATGATGCAGTGTCAAATCGGGCGCCGAGGCCGTCCGGCAGCGCCCTGGGAACGTTCTCTATCAGTCCGCCGCCGGTGATGTGCGCCATCGTCTTGACCAGACCTCGCACGCTACTTGCCTGCGGGTAGTACGGGCGGTGCGGCTCCAAAAGCGCCTCTCCCAGAGTGCGGCCCAGCTCGGGGTGGAACTCCGTCAGCGGCGCGGAGTCGTCGTCCAGCGCCAGCATATCGCGCACGAGGGCGTATCCGTTAGTGTGCAGCCCACTGGAGGGGATGCCGATCAGGATGTCCCCTTCAGCCACCGTGGACGGGTCGAGGATGGCGCTCTTCTCCACGACGCCGACGGCGAATCCCGCCAGATCGAACTCGTCCTCGCCGTACACTCCCGGCATCTCCGCGGTCTCGCCACCTATCAGCGCGCAGCCCGCGGTCCCGCACGCCTTAGTCATCCCGCTGACCAGCGTCTCGACCACGTCGACGTGCAGCTTGCCGACGGCGATGTAGTCCAGGAAGAACAAGGGTCTGGCGCCACAGACGATGACGTCGTTGACGCAGGCGTTTACGAGGTCCTCGCCAAGGCCCTCGTACCGGCCGAGGGCGGTGGCCAGCATGACCTTGGTGCCCACGCCGTCGGTGCTGGATACAAGGACGGGCTCCCTGTATCCCGCGAGCTCGTACATCGCCCCGAAACCGCCGATTCCGCCGAGGACTTGCGGACCATGCGTTGGCGCGACCATGGCCTTGATCTTCCGCCTGACCTCTTCGGCGGCGTCGCGGTCCACCCCCGCTGCCTTGTATGTCTCGTCGGCCATGCCCAGACCTCTAACATGATTCTCGTCATCTCATCGTGCGCGACGGCGGTTTCGCCTGAATGACTCAGCCGGCCCGGCGCACTAGGCTGAAGCTCTGGACCGTGGGCCCCTTGTCGGGCTGCGTAGCGAGGAACAGCGCCATGGGAGTCACGTCCTCGGGCTGCTTCACTCAATCGCTATCGATCTTGAACACGGAGTCGTCGCGCCGCGCGTAACTTTCGCCGACCCTGCCGGTCATGACAGGGCCCGGAACCAGCTCGTTGACGCTTATATTGTACTGCCACAGCTCCTGGGCCAGCACGCGGGTCAGCATCCACAGCCCTGCCTTCGCGGAGGTGCTCGGACGGCCCTGGTGGCCGATGCCGGAGCCTATGGTGATGATCTTGCCCGCGCCGCGCTCCCTCGGGTAGAGGATGGCGGTCCTGGCGCAGTAGTAGGATCCCGTCAGATTCACGCCCAGCGTCGCCAGCCACAGGTCCGGGGCACTCTCCTCCACCGGGAGATGGTCGAATGATCCCCCGGCGTTGATCACCAGGATGTCGAGACCGCCAAGGGACTCGGCGGCGAGGCCGAACATGCGACGGACCGAGTCCAGGTCGGTGACGTCAGTCAGGGCGGCGAGTCCCGTGCTCCCGAGCCGCTCAATCTCCTCGACGGTGGTCTCGATGTCCTCGAGGGTGCACGCGGAGCAGCATACGGCCGCGCCCTCACGGGCGTAGGCCAGCACGATGCCCCTGCCGATGCCACGGCCCGCGCCGGTGACCACGGCGACCTTGCCTTCCAATTTACCGGCGTGTCCCGTCATCCAGAATCCTCAATCGAGACCGGGAATAGAACGGCGGGAACCGCCTCAGAGAATGCGTGCCTTCGAGGACGGCCGCTAGGACTCCAGGGCCAGCTTGTCCATCTCTAGCTGCACCGGGATGGGGTGTTCGCCGGTGAAGCAGGCCATGCAGAGACGGCTCTTGTCCAGTCCAACGGCGCGCACCAGTCCCTCGTGGCTGAGATAGCCCAACGAGTCGCTCTCCACTTCGAGTCGTACCTCCTCGACGGTCCTGAAGGCCGCGATGAGCTCCCGCCGCGTGGCCATGTCGATGCCCAGGTGGCAAGGGAACCGGATCGGAGGGGCGCCGATCCGCAGGTGGATCTCCGTTGCCCCGCCTTGACGAAGAAGGCGGACAACGTGCGGCATGGTGGTGCCCCGCACTATGCTGTCTTCCACGACCACGAGCCGCTTGCCATCGATCAGCTCCGGAAGGGGGTTGAGCTTCGTGCGGACTCCCAGGTCGCGGAGCCTCTGGTCCGGCGAGATGAACGTGCGCCCCACATACCGGTTCTTCACCAGGCCTTCGCCATAGGGTATGCCGGACTCATGGGCGTACCCCGCCGCCGCCGGGGTCCCAGAGTCGGGCACCCCGATTACCAGGTCCGCCTCGACCGGGTGCTCTTTCGCCAACTCGGCGCCCATGGCCATTCGGTTCTTGTACACGAGCCTTCCGTCTAGGAGGCTATCGGGCCTGGCGAAGTAGATGTGCTCGAACACGCAAGACGCCCGCCGCTGCTCGCCCTGCCACCGATATAACGTCCGCGATCCCCGGTCATCGATGGCGACCGCCTCGCCGGGCTCTATCTCCCGGATGAAGTCGGCGCCGATATGGTCCAGGGCGCATGTCTCGGACGCGATGACCCAGCCGCCGTTGAGCTTGCCCAGACACAAGGGCCGGACCCCCAGGGGATCTCTGATCGCCATGAGGAAGTCGGTCGTCATCAGCGCAAGGGAGTAGGCCCCCTCGAGGCGGCGCATTACGTACGCCACGCGCTCCTCCCATGTCGAGGCGGGGGCGTTGGTTATCAAATGCGCGACTATCTCCGAGTCGCTGCTGGTGGTAAAGGAACAACCCAGGCCCATCAGCTCGTCTCGCAATGCCTGAGCATTGACGACGTTTCCGTTGTGGCCCAGCGCCACCTCGACATCGGGGCCCTCCGAGATTAATGGCTGGGCATTCCTGGCATGGCTGCTGCCGGTCGTGGAGTAGCGCGTGTGGCCAATCGCCATGTGACCGGTTAGCCGCTCGAGGTCCTCTTCTTGGAATGTCTGCGTCACCAGCCCCATGGCGGTGCGGACCTTGATGCTCTCACCGTCGCTGGTGGCGATGCCGGCGCTCTCCTGGCCCCTGTGCTGGAGAGCGAACAGGCCGAAGAATGCGACCCTCGCCACGTCTTCGCTCCTCGAAAATACCCCAATCACACCGCATTCGTCATGCACATGATCGTCTGGAATCGACACGTATACCCCCACAGCAAGGGACGCTCGTTCGGGCCGACCGTCCACCTCGGAATTCACGCCCCGACAGTGGCATTATATGTCGTTGCAAAATTGCTGGTCAATGGTCAATATACCGGACTTACTCCATCGTCGGGACAACTGGTGTGCGTTGTCTCAGGGCCGGCATGAACAATCCTACCAGGATCACACAGACTAGGCCCGCCACCGCGTTCAACTCCAATGCCCGTCCTATGCTTGTCAGATTGGCCACCCCTCCCAACAGCAGCGCGCCGAAGGGACCGGCGCCGATGGCGAGAGTCACAACCCCGAGGGCCTTTCCTCTCATCTCCTCCGTTGACACGAGCATGGTCATCGACGCCTGCATCGTGGAGAACGCGGCCAAGCCGAGGCCCATGACGACGAGAGTGGGCAGGGAAAGCGAGTACCACGTGGATACGGAGAACACGAGAAGGGTCACGAATGAGAAGCCCGACCCGATCAGGTAGAGACGCCCGTGATACCTGATGTTCAGCACCGAGGCTATGAAGATCGCGCCGACCAGCGAGCCGACTCCGGACCCGGCCTGCAAGATTCCCATGAGGTCAGGTCCGACACCAAGCACGTCCCGGGCCATGACCGGGACCATCTGCGTGTACGGGAACATGAGCAGGTTCATGACCACGGTAATCACCAGCATCGCCCTGAGCACGCGGTGGCCGGCGACGTAGCGCAGTCCGAGCACAAGCTCGTGCAGCAGGCCGGCGCCACCCGCACGGCGGACCCAGCCCCCGGGGGCAGCGAGACGCGAGAGCAACGCCAGCGAGACCAGATATAGAAAGGCGACGGTGACGTGGCCGCCGGTCACCCCGGCCAGGGTGATCAGGAAGCCGGCCAGGGCTGGGGCCAGCATCATGCTGCCGGCCATGCCGACGGAGTCCAGCGCGACCGCGTTGTTGACGCCCGATCTGCCAACCAGGTCGTGCATAAGGGAGCGGCGTGACGGCATGTCCAGCGCCCAGGCGACACCCACCACCAGCACGACCGGATAGGCGTGCCAGAACGTGGCCGCACCCGCGAGCAAGAGCGTCGTCATGACCAGCACGGACGCAAGGCTGGCAGCATGTGTCGCGATGAGCAGCTGTCGGCGGTCCGCCGTGTCGGCCAGCACGCCTCCTAGCATGCCCAGCAAGAACATGGGGATCATCGAGAAGAACCCGACGAGAGAGACGAGCCACGGCGAGTCGGTCGTCTCCAGGACGAACCAACTCAGAAGTGTCAACTGCATCCATCGGCAGGTATATGCGATGAAGTTGGACGGCCACAGGTAACGGTAGCCCGGACTGCGGAAGGCGTGAAACGTCCTTGGAATCGGGACCTTGCGGCCGTTCAAAGTGGCGGCGTCCGGCTGGATGGCATCGCGTCGTATTGTATACCCTGATCGCGGCCTGCCAAGCCCGCCTCCGCTAGCCCGGCGCGCCGTCACGCCCGCTGTCCAGTGCCATGCGCTCCCGCAGGGAGGGCATGTGCAGGGCGATCAGGCCGATTGAGAGCGCGCCAAGGATGGAGTTGAGCGCCAGCGCGAAGCCGGGGCTGAGCAGGCCGGCCACCGCACCCTCCAGCAAAGCGCCCAAGGGACTGGCGCCGATGGCCAGACTCACCACGCCCAGAGCCTGCCCGCGCACGTCCGCTCGCGCGACCAGCATGACGATCGACGCCTGCATCGTGCTGAAACCCGCCGTGCCGAGGCCCAATACGAGAAGCGCCGGGATGGACAGGAAGTACCGGTCCGACAGCGCGAAGACCAGCAGCGCGGCGAACGCGAGCATCGACCCTCCCATGTACAGCCAGCCGTGGAAGTGGATGCTCGAAGCCGAGGCCACCAGTACGGCGCCAACCAGAGCGCCCATCCCAGCGGCCGCGATCAGCACGCCCATCGGCCCTGGACCCACGTGCAGGACATCTCTGGCGATAACGGGCACGAGGTGCACGTAAGGGAACATCAGGAAATTCATCAGTACCGTGATGGTCACGACCGCCCTCAGCGTTGGGTGGCCGGCCACATACCTTAGCCCAGTAGACAAGCTGTGGGGCGCTCCATGGACCCTGTCTTCTCCAAAGGTCCTTCTGGCCACGTTGAACCTCAGCAAGAGCGTCAAGGACAGGACGTAGCTGACCATCACCACCGCATAGGCGCCCTTGAATCCGGCCACCCATATCAGAATCCCTGCCAGCGCGGGCCCGGCCATCCTGCTGACGCTCATGCCCACAGAGTCCAGGGCTATCCCGTTGAGTACCCCCGAGCTGCCTAGCAGATCGTAGATGGCTGAGCGGCGGGAGGGCATGTCCAGAGCCCAGGCTATCCCGGTTACCGTGACGATGGGATAGGCGTACCAGAATCTCTCCGAGCCGCTGACCAGCAGCGACAACATGATGATTGACGCCGTCAGGCTCGCGGCCTGGGTCGACACCAGGACCGTCTTGCGGTGGGCCGAATCGGCAAGGTATCCCCCGACGAGCCCCAGTGCCAGCATGGGCGCCCATCCGAAGAAGCCCACTAACGCAACGAGCCACGGCGAGTCGGTAAGTTGAAGGACGAGCCATCCGAGGATGGTCATCTGCATCCAGCGGGCCGAGTAGGATAGGAGGTTGGCCGGCCATAGAAACCGGTAGCTGGGATCGCGAAACGCACGCAGGGTGCGCCACCGAGCTGTCGTGGGGCGCCGCGACGATGGGGGCGTTGTCATAGTTAGTCCTGAGGCATTGTATAGCAATGCTCGCCAGGAGGCTCCGGCGTGCGGGAAGCCGCGAGTTGCCCTCAAGGCCATTCGGCTGTGGGCCTGCGCCGTAGCTCCTCTGTGGTTCACCGGCTCACCGCGTACGGGACTGACCTCCCGTTCGCCAATTCGACAAAACTCGGGGCGGGCTCCGGGCTTATCGAAGGGGCCCGCCGGTGAGAGACGGCTGGAAGACCCGGCGATCGCCTACGGGCCACCTTGACACTATTTTGGCGGCCCCGTACCATTAGAACGTAGGCAGTCCGTCTCATGGCGGATTTCTTAACAATCGAAAAGGGGAGGTGAGTAGCGATGGAATCGACGATTATCGCGATACTCGCCGTCCTGGTCGGCCTAGGGTCGGGTGCAATCGGTGGTTTCTTTGGCCAGCGGCTCTTAACTGGCAAGCGCCGCGATGCTGCGGAGCAAGAGGCTTCGCAGATACTAACGATAGCCAGTGAAGAGCGCAGGAGCGTCCTCCGGGAGGCAAAAGAGGAGGCGCTCAGAGTCCAGTCCGAGAGGGATGCGGAGTACAGGGAACACAGAGAGCGTCGAACCGAGCTCCAGCGCATCGAGCAACGACTCGCGAACCGCGAGGAGAACGTCGAGCGCCGCTCCACCAATTTGGAGCGCAAGGAGCGGAGCCTCACCAAGAAAGAGCAGGCTTCCGACGAGCTCCAGGCGAGTCTGAAGGAGCTGAAACAGAAGGGGGTCGAACGCCTAGAGGAGATCTCCAATCTCTCACTAGTCGACGCCCGCGCCGAGCTGATGCAACGCGCCCAAGAGGAGGTCCGCCACGATCTGGCTGTCCTCTACCGCGACGAGGAGGACCGGGCGAAGAGTGAGGCGAACGACAAGGCACGGGACATCCTGGCTCTGGCCATCCAGCGTCTCGCCTCCGATGTAGTATCCGAAGTCACACTGACCACCATACCACTGCCCACCGACGAGATGAAAGGGCGAATAATAGGCCGCGAGGGACGGAACATACGAGCAATTGAGAAGGCGACAGGAGTAGACCTGATAATTGACGACACACCCGAAGCGGTGACGCTGTCCTGCTTCGACCCGATACGCAGGGAAGTGGCGCGATTATCCATAAGCAAGCTGATCGCGGATGGGAGGATTCATCCGGCCCGGATCGAGGAGACGGTAGCGAAGTCCGAAAAGGAGCTGGATGAGACGATCCGGAAAACGGGCGAGCAGACCATGCTGGACATGGGCGTGCGAGGAATCAACTCCGAACTGGTCAAGCTGCTTGGCCGGTTGAAGTACCGATACAGCTACGGGGAAAACGTCCTGCAGCACAGCATCGAGGTCGGTCGACTGGCAGGCATGATCGCCGGTGAGATCGGCGCTAACATCAAGGTGGCCACCCTGGGCGGGCTCCTGCACGACATCGGCAAGGCGGTGAGCCACGAGGTCGAAGGCCCCCATGCGGAGATCGGCGCCGACATGGCCGTGAGGTACAAGATCTCCGCCCATGCGTGCGCGACCATCAGGGAACACCACAACGACGAGCATACCAGTCCAGAGTCGTTCATCGTCGCGGCTGCGGACGCCATCAGCGCCGCGAGACCGGGCTCTCGCAGGGACACGGTCGAGCACTACATCAAGCGCCTGGAGGCGCTCGAGGACGTCGGGCGGTCGTTCGACGGCGTCGAGAAGTGCTTCGCAATTCAAGCGGGGCGCGAGATACGAATCATGGTGAAGCCGCAGCGCATCGACGATGCGGCTGCGACAAAGATGGCGCGGGACATATCCAAGAAGATCGAGGAGACCCTGGCCTACCCCGGCCAAATCAAGGTCACCGTGATCCGGGAGTCACGAGCGGTGGAGTACGCCCGCTAGGGCGGTCTTAAACGGACCGAGTCGGTCTTGATCGAGAATTGCGCAGTAGCACCGCTCCCCGAAGTCGTTTCGGGGAGCGGTTTCGTGAAGCGGGTTGTGGGACCTTTGGCCATTGTACTGCTCATGATCGCCGCCCTGACTGATCGATCGAGCCCAGCGCTCATTTCGGCTCGAAGAGCTTGAGGACCTACGAGAGACTGCGGGGGCATGTATGCGCGTACTAATGATAGGTGACGTGATCGGAAGACCCGGGAGAAGAGCTGTCCGGATTATCGTCCCAGAGCTCCGGAGCGTCCTGCAGATCGACCTGGTCATAGCCAACGGAGAGAACTCCGCGGGCGGCGCCGGCCTCACGTCGAAGACCGCGCAGGAGCTCTTTTCCAGCGGGGTGGACGTGATCACGGCGGGCAACCACATATGGGACCAGAAGGAGATCATTCCCCACCTGGAGACCGAGGCCCCGATCCTCAGGCCATCGAACTATCCTCCCGCGGCGCCCGGCCACGGCCACGTCGACATGGGCAACACCCTGGTAATCAACCTG
>CAZJDV010000011.1:16572-41930 GCA_964544865.1 uncultured Dehalococcoidia bacterium
CTGATCGGCAGGGTCTTCATGGGCACGTTCGACTGCCCCTTCAGGGCCGCCGATTCCCTTCTGGAGTCGGAGGGCGGCCTCCCGAAGGCTGTCATAGTGGACATGCACGCCGAGGCCACCTCCGAAAAGGCAGCTCTAGCGTGGCATTTGGACGGCCGGGTGAGCGCGGTCCTGGGGACCCATACCCACGTCGCCACAGCCGATACCCGCATCCTCCCTGGAGGAACGGCCTTCGTCAGCGACGTCGGCATGGCCGGTCCGGTCAACTCCATAATCGGAGTGGAGCCAGCGGAAGTTCTGGAGCGGTTCTTGACTCAGATGCCCAAACGCCTCAAAGTGGCCAAGAAGGGGCCGACCCGTTTCAACAGCGTCATGGTTGACATCGATGACTCCTCCGGAAAGGCCACGGCCATAGAACGAGTCGACCGTGAGATCGAGGGCAACGATGCGTGAACGGCCGCCGCCCAGAGCGGCCTTCGCCGATCATGTCCGCCGGCTCGCAACAATCGATATATAACAGCGCACATGGGTATCCAGAGATGATCGAAGTCGACCTGCACCTGCACACCACCTTCTCCGACGGCAGACTCACGCCGGCGGAGCTGGTGAAATTGTGCGCCCAGCGAGGGCTGAAAGAGATCGCCGTGACCGATCACGATTCGTTGGAGGGGATTCCGGACGTCCTCAATGCCGCAAGGGAGTATCCGGGGCTCGAGGTAATCGTGGGAGTCGAGCTGAGCACGGACGTCGCAGGCGAGCGGGCCGCACCTGCCGGAAAACCCAGCGCGGCGCCAGGTGAGCGGGTGCCTGACGGCGAGGTGCACCTGCTCGGATACTTCGTGGACCGCAGGGACGCCGAGTTTCGCGATACGCTTGCGCGGTTTCGCAGCGGCAGGGAGCAGCGGGGGCGGGGCATGGTGAAGAGGCTCAACGATCTAGGGGTCGACATTTCCTGGGAGCGGGTCGAGGAGCTGTCCGACGGCGGCGCCGTCGGCAGACCGCACATCGCCCAGGCACTGGTCGAGGCGGGATACGTCCAGTATCCGAGGGAGGCATTCGACAAGTACATAGGGCGGGACGGCCCGGCGTATGTGGAGCGGACAAAGCTGACGCCGGTGGATGCGGTAAGAGCCTTGGCGCGAAACGGGGCCCTGCCGGTCATGGCCCACCCGACGTACTTCATGCAGGGAACGGGCTCGGAGGAGGTCGATAGGCTGAAAACGGTCCTCCGCGAGCTCAAGGATGCGGGCCTGGTAGGCATGGAGGTGTACTACGGTAACTACTCGGCGGAAGAGGTAGCGACCCTCGCCGCGGTGGCCGAGGAGCTAGACCTAGTCCCCTGCGGGGGCAGCGACTATCACGCGGCGGGAAATCCCGGCGAACCAGAGCCGGGGTCGGTGGGCCCGCCCATCGAGACTGCCACGCGCTTGAGAGCGTTGCTGAGGCGAGGTTCGCCGTTGGGTTCCAGTGCCCAGGCTGGTGAGCCGCAGTAATGCTGGAGGCAGTCCTGGTCATCCTGGCCGCCTACCTCTGGGGAGCGGTGCCGTGGACATATCTGGCCGCTCGCTATCTGAAGGGGATCGACCTTCGGGATTACGGCTCCGGCAACGTGGGCTCATCTAACTTGATGAAGCAGGCGGGCGTGCGCGCGGGCATCGCGGTGGGCGCCGTGGACTGTCTTGTGAAGGGCACGCTGCCGATCGTGGCGGCCAGGGTCCTGGACCAGAGCCTCGCGATGCAGGCGGGGGTCGGCCTGGCGGTGATAGCAGGACACAACTGGTCCGTTTACATCGGATTCACCGGAGGGCGCGGCCTTGCAACATCGATAGGCGTCCTGTTCGGGCAGTTGCTACTACTTGAGTTGCTGGCCCTGCTGGGGTTTATCGCGTTTGGCCGATGGGTGCCGCGGGACACCGCGATGTGGACGCTTATGGGAACCTTCGCCGCGCCTGTCGTTGCGTTGGCCGTCAAGCGTCCGGGAGAGGCCGTGTACATGCTCGCCGGCATAGCGCTTTTGCTGACGCTCAAACGCCTTACCGCCAACTGGGAGCGGCCTCGGACGGAGCAGCATGGCCCGGCGCGCGTGATGGCCCACCGGCTGCTGTGGGACCGCGACCTGTCTCGCAAAGAGGCCTGGACGCTCAGAAGGCCGCCGTCAGACCTGAAGGGGTAAAAAAGGATGCCCGGGATCACCACCTACTGTGCCGAGCATGGCGATACGCCGACGAACCTGAGATGCAGCAGGTGCGAGAAGCTCGTGTGCCCCCGTTGCATGGTCCAGGCGCCGGTGGGCATACGCTGCCGGGAACACGGCCAGGGTCAGAAGGTGCCCACATACCAGATCTCCCGGGGCTATCTGGCTCGCGGCATCGGTGCGGGGCTCGCGATCGGCGTGGCGGGAGGCACCACACTGGCGCTAGTGGTCTTGCCAAGAGCGTGGCCCGTACCGTTTGGGACAATGATCGTCCTGGGCGGCTTCGGGTACCTGCTCGGGGAGGGCATAAGCCGGGCGACCAATCGCAAGCGCGGCAGGCCGCTGGTCATCGTTGCCGTGGCGAGCATACTGATCGCGTCTGGGATAATCTTCTATTTCACCGGCTTGGACCTGCCTATGCTGTTTGGGACCGGCGTGTCGATCTACCTGGCAGTGACACGTCTGCGGTAGCCGCGAATTACGCAATATCGCGGGCATTTCAGACAATACCGCGATATATAGAATCGCTCTGGACAATGCCATGCTAAAGTTGACAGAATCCGTAGTGGAATTGTAACATTTAAGACGATACCCCATTAATAGGAAGGAGTCGAATGGACAAGCTAGATTCGAAGATAATCCAGATCTTGCAGGAGGACGGCAGGGCCTCGAACGCAGGGATAGCGCGGAAGGTCGGTGTTAGTGAGGGCACCGTCCGCCGCCGGCTCAAGAGACTCATCCAAGGGGAGTTCATAAAGGTAGTAGCGCTTCCAGACGCCGCGAAGTTGGGATTCGATTCCCAGGCACTGGTGGGCGTTCAGGTAGATCCGGACAAGATCGACCAGGTTGCGGACGCCCTGGCTGGCCTGAGCGAGATCAACTGGGTGGCGATTACGACGGGGGCCTTCGACGTGTTCGCGTGGGCCACCCTCCAGTCAGCCGAGGCGCTGGGCATATTTCTGCGCACCAAGATCGGCACCATTCAGGGCGTGCGCCGGACAGAGACCTTCGTTAATTTGGACCGAAAGCGCGGCTTCTCAGTGGCCATCTAGTCTCGGCAGCAGGCGAGACCAGAATCCGCGCAAACAGCCCCCTCGTCGAGGGGGCTGTTCTTCTGAGGTCTAATCGGCGCTATGCCGGACGGGCCTTGTTCATTTATAATCGTCGGTATCCTTCTACCGCGGAAGGACGGCCACCGGCATGCAGGAGAAAGCGACTTGCTAAGAACGAAGACTTGCGGCGAACTGAGGAAGGGCGACGTTGGCGGCAGTGTGGCGCTGGCGGGCTGGGTGCACCGCTGGCGAGACCACGGCGGCCTGATCTTCATCGACCTGCGAGACCGCTCGGGCATCGTCCAGGTGGTCTTGAATCCCGAGACGGCCCCCGGCGCCCACGAGATGGGCCAGCAGCTTCGCAGTGAGTGGGTTGTCCAGATGTCGGGCACCGTGCGCGCGCGCCCGGAAGGCACGGAGAACCCGGACCTGCCGACCGGCGATGTGGAGGTCCAGGTAGAGCAAGTCACCGTGCTCAACGAATCCAAGACGCCGCCCTTCGAGCTGAGCGACGACGTGGAAGTCGACGAGCTCGTGAGACTCAAGCACCGCTACATCGACCTGCGTAGGCCCAGGATGCGGGACATTCTGATATTGCGCCATCGTGTCGTGAAATTCATCCGCGACTTTCTCGACGAGCGCGACTTTCTCGAGATCGAGACACCTATACTCATCAAGAGCACCCCCGAGGGAGCCCGCGACTACCTGGTCCCGAGCCGCCTCTATCCGGGCAAGTTCTACGCCCTGCCCCAGTCTCCCCAGCAGCTCAAGCAACTCCTGATGGTGGCCGGCGTGGACCGATACTTCCAGATCGCGCGATGCTTCCGCGACGAGGACCCAAGAGCGGACCGGCAGCCGGAGTTCACTCAACTCGACCTCGAGATGAGCTTCGTCGAGCAGGACGACGTGCTCAAGCTCACGGAGGAGCTTTACACCGCTCTCGTCGAGACCGTGGTCCCCGGCAAGCGGCTCCTGAAGCCGTTCCCCGTGCTCACCTACCAGGAGGCGATGGACCGGTTCGCGTCTGACAAGCCGGACCTGCGGTTCGGCCTCGAGATGGTGGATCTATCGGACATCGCCAGGGGCTCCGAGTTCCGGGTGTTCAGCTCGGCGGTGTCCTGCGGCGGGATCGTGAAGGGGTTCAGCGTGCCCGCCGCAGGTGAATATCCCCGCCGGCAGTTGGACGAACTGGTCGAGTTCGCCAAGTCCAGAGGGGCGAAGGGGCTCGTGTACATAGCCCTCTCGGGCGAGGGCACGCTGGAAGGCCTGACGCAAGAGCAGGTCAGGTCTCCCGCCGCGCGATTCCTGTCGATGGAGGAGATCAAGGCGCTGGCCCGCCGCACCGGAGCCGGAGTAGGCGACCTCATCCTGATAGTCGCGGGCCCCCCCAAGCCTACGAACGTCGCCCTGAGCGCCCTCCGCAACGAGATGGGCAGCCGCCTGGGGCTCGCGGACCCGGACCTGCTGGCCTTCGCTTTCGTGGTCGACTTCCCGCTCTTCGAGTGGAGCGAGGACGAGGCCCGATGGGATGCGACTCACCACGCGTTCTCCATGCCCAAGGAGGCGAGCCTCCAGTACCTAGAGTCCGAGCCGGGCAGGGTCATCGCGAGCATCTATGATCTGGTCTGCAACGGCCTGGAGTGCGCCAGCGGCAGCATCAGGATCCACGGGCGGGACCTGCAAGAGCGCATCTTCAAGGTGCTGGGCTACACGGACGAGCAGATCGACCGGCGCTTCAAGCAGCTCCTCAACGCGCTAGAATACGGTGCGCCTCCCCATGGCGGCATCGCGCCCGGTATCGACCGCCTCATCATGGTGCTGGCCGGCATCGACAGCATCAGAGACGTCGTCGCGTTCCCGAAGACCCAGTCTTTCATCGACCCGCTCTTCGACGCGCCAGACGCGGTGGACGATGTACAGTTGAAGGAGTTGCACATCAGGATCGTCGACGACGGCCCCGCGCGCGGCCGGCAGGGCGACCGCCGATGATTGGACTGTCCAGGTGAAAACAAAGGAAGGTTACGGCCTCTCCACATACGGCGACCGGATAATCGGGACCTACGACGAGACCCACGCGTCGCTGTTCGACGCGGAGCATGTCGCGCCCGCGGTCGATCTGCTGGCCAAGTTGGCTCTGGGAGGGCGGGCGTTGGAGCTGGGCATCGGCACGGGGCGGATCGCGCTGCCCCTGGCGGCGAAGGGTGTCCCCATCCAGGGCATCGACGCATCCAAGGCCATGGTCGCAATGCTCCGCGCCAAGGAGGGCGGCGGAGACATTCCAGTGAGTATAGGCGACTTCGCCGAGTTCGAGCTCGATACCGAGTTCTCGCTCACATTCGTGGTGTTCAACGCGTTCTTCGCAATGCTCACGCAGGACGCCCAAGTCCGGTGCTTCCAGAGCGCGGCCGACCATCTCGGCGAGGACGGCGTCTTCGTCATCGAGGCCTTCGTGCCCGACCTGTCCCGGTTCGTCAACGGCCAGAGTGTTGCGGCGACGCTCGTAGAGACCAATCTAGCCAGGCTGGACGCTTCGCGCCATGACGCTGTGAGCCAGCTCGTGACGGGCCAGCATGTCTATCTCTCGGAGGGCGGAATCAAGACGTATCCCGTCCGTCTTCGCTACGCGTGGCCCTCGGACCTGGACCTGATGGCGCGGCTGGCCGGCCTGCGCCTCCGCGACCGCTGGAGCGACTGGCAGCGCAGTCCCTTCACCGCCACACGCACCGGCCACGTATCAGTCTACGAGAAGGAGTAGAGGTTCGCGGAACGGGCGGAGGCGCGGCGTACCGTTGGAGTGGGCAGGCCGGTCGAGCGCACGCCGGTCAGGGAGAGCGCGATGTCGCCGGACGACATACTAGTATTCGCCGGAAGCGGAAGTGCCAGGCTGACTGGCAACATCTGCACGTACCTGGACATCGAGCCCGGCCGGGGCGAGGTGCTGCGCTTCTCAGAGGGCAACCTCTTCGTCCGCGTCAAAGAGAACGTCCGCGGACGCCGGGTATACATCATTCAGTCGACGGTCTATCCAACGAACGACAACTTCATGGAGCTTTTGTTCTGGATAGACGCGCTCAGACGTGCGAGCGCGGAGTCGGTGACTGTGATAATGCCCTACTTCAGCTACGGGAAAGGCGACAAGAAGGACGAACCCCGGGTGTCCATTCGCGCCCGCGTCTGCGCCGACGCCATCGAGGCGGCCGGAGCGAACCGCGTGGTGACCCTGGATCTGCACGCACCCCAAATCCAGGGGTTCTTCCACGTCCCGGTGGACGACCTGTACGCGCTCACCGTCCTGGGCGACGCGGTGAAAAGAGAGGTGCTGCCGGACCTCGTTGTCGTATCTCCCGACGCTGGGTTCGTCAAGCAGGCACGCCGTTTCGCTTCATATATGGGCGCCTCACTCGCCATCGCCGACAAGGAGCGCAGCGCGCACGACGAGCGGGCCGAAGTGCTGGAGATCATTGGCGACGTGGAGGGAAAGACGGCTCTGATCGTGGACGATTTCGTGATCTCGGGGACCACCCTAGCCGAGGCCGCGGACGCGCTCATCGAGCGTGGCGCCACGGATGTCTTCGCCGCGATCACCCACGGAGTATTCAGCGAGGGCTCGATGGAGCGCATCGACCAAAGCACCATACGGCGGCTCATCGTGACCGACTCGATCGAGACTCAGCCGGTAGAGCTCTCCGAGCGTATCGAGGTCGTCTCCGTCGCGCCCCTCTTCGGGGAGGCGATCAGCCGCATCCACAACAACGAGAGCATCTCCATACTTTTCCCCTCATGAGGCGCACGGCGCCAGCACCGGCTCTGGGCGTTGAAGGACGCCATCGCGCCGCGACCGCGAAAACCCCCAGGTTCGGCTCGCACACCCGTTGCATCTGAACGGCGAGCCGTCCATAATCTACGTGCCTGCAATACTCGAGGCCAATCTAGGAGTGTGGCAAATTACCCTCCGGCGGGGGAGTCCAGACGAGGTAAGCCACTTCTGGTTGGGGGCTGGGGCAGGAGCGGGGGAGTCCAGAGGGGGCAAGGCCCCTCCTGTGGAGGCTGGGGGGGCACCAAGCCCTGGGTTCTTCTAGGTTGCCCCTTTTGGGGGGGGGGGGGGGGGGGGGGGGGGGGGGCCCCCCGGGGGGGGGCCCCCCCCGGGGGGGGGTGGGGGGGGGGGGCACCCAGCCATGGTTTCTTCTTGGTTGCCCCTGGCGATAGTTACGAGGACAAGGTCGCGAGAGCGCGACAAGACCGAGAGGAAGGAGCAAACTACAACATGTTCGATATCGTGATAACAGGTGGGACCGTCGTCGATGGGACCGGCAAGCCCGGCTACGCCGCCGACGTGGGCATACGAGGCGAGAAGATCGACGCCATCGGCGACCTGTCGCGGGCCGATGCCAGGCGTGTCGTAGCAGCGGCCGGACTGACCGTCTCTCCAGGATTCATCGATACCCACACCCACTCGGACGCCGTGCTGCTGACCGACCCTCAGCACGCCGATGGCCTGCGCCAGGGGATAACCTCCGAGATCCTGGGTCAGGACGGCCTCTCCTACGCCCCACTGTCGCCCGAGAACTACCGCACCTACAACCGATACCTCGCCGGCATCCTGGGAATGGCGCCGCCCGACCTGGACATGAGCAGCGTCGCCGCGTTCCGGTCTCACTACCACAAGAAGATCGCCATCAACACCGCATATATGATCGCTCACGGCGCGGTACGACTGGAGACCTGCGGTTTTCACGACGTCCCGATGACCGGGGACAGACTCGAGCACGCCCGGCGACTCGTCCGCGAGGGCATGGAGCAGGGGGCGGCGGGACTGGGGACCGGCCTCTCATACCATCCCCACGCGTGGAGCACGACCGAGGAGATAGTCGAGCTGTGCGAGGTTGTGCAGGAGGTCGGCGGTGTCTACGTCACCCACCTGCGGGACGTCAACACCGACCGGGCGTTCGGCGGAGGAGGGATCCCCGAGGCGCTGGAGATCGGCCGGCGGTCCGGCGTCAAGGTTCACTTCTCTCATCACCGCACGGCGGTCAGCAACGCCGGCCAGGTCGTCGAGCGCATGGCGCTGATCGACGCGGCCAAGGCCGAGGGCGTGGACGTCACGGCGGAGCTGTATCCTTACCCAACCGGGAGCGCCTTTCCGGCCAGCAACCTCCAGAGCCCGATACACGAGGGCGGGCCCGACGCCATCATCAAGAGGCTTGAGGACCCCGTGCAGCGCGCCGAAATAGCCAAGCGATTTGAGAGCCAGGGCAGGCGCAGCCTCAGTGAAATGGTGCTGTCACATCTGCCGAAGAACAGCCAATTCGAGGGCATGGCCCTGCCCGACGTGGCGGAACGGCTCGGCATGGGCCCGGGCGATGCCCTTTGCCACCTGCTGCTGGAGGAGGACCTTCAGGTCGGCTACTGGGGCACCCCGCCGGACAGCGTCGCACTGTGGCGGCAGACGAGCCGCGACGCCCTGGAGTTCCTCGCACGGCCCGATTACATGGTCGGCAGCGACTCGATTCACGTTGGGGGCTCCCCGCACCCGCGGGCCTACGGCACGTTCCCTCGTTTTCTCGGTAGGTTCCGGCGCCAGTTCGGCGTGCTCACCCTGGAGCAGATGGTCCAGCGCATGAGCGACAACCCCGCCCGACGCTTCGGACTGACCAAGCGAGGCCGCATCCAAGAGGGGTATTTCGCCGACGTCGTGATCTTCGACGACGAGCACATCATGGACAACGCCACGTTCGACGATCCGCACCAGTACCCTACGGGGATCCCGTACGTACTGGTTAACGGGCAGGTTGCCGTGGACCAGGAGCATTGCACCGGCGTATTCGCCGGGCAGGCCGTGCCTTGACCCGGTCGAGCGGCAGGTCCGTACCTGGGTCTGGGCCTAGACGGCGCCATCGCGCCGACGGGTCCTGATCTCCTTGTCCGACGCCACCCAGATAGTCGTCGCGGTCCTAGCGATGTTTGTCGGCGCGGCCGTCGCCGGCACGGTGGGATTCGGGCTGGGGATGACGGCGACGCCGGTGCTGCTGCTGGTGCTGGACCCCCGGTCCACGGTGCTGATGGTCAATACCGCAGGAATCGCAGTGTACATCACCGTGATGTACCAGACCAGACGCGCCCTCCCGATCAGAGCGATGGCCCCGATCGGCCTCGCCGGACTTGTTGGGGCGCCTATCGGCGTGTACGTGCTAAGCTCCGTGAGCACCTCCGCACTGCGCATCAGCATCACGGTGCTGATACTGATCACCGCCGTCGCCGTCGCGTTCAACGTCGGGGGGGCCATGGGTCGCACCCGGCTGCTGGGGCCCCTGTTGGGGCTTGTGGTCGGTGCCCTGGTCTCGGGCTTCGGAATCGGCGGTCCACTGATGGTGCTCTATTTCCTCAACTATCGCTGGTCGAACGACGCGATGCGGGCCTCGCTGGCATTCTACTTCTTGCTGATAATGTCCACAAGCCTGGTGGGGTACGGGGTCGCCGGACTCTACACGCCAGAACGGATCAAGCTGGTCATGATAGTGGCGGTTCCGGTCCTGGTCGGCTTCGGCCTTTCGGGGTTGCTGCTGCGCAGGCTAAACGAGGGGTCGTTCCGGCGCGGCGTCATCTGGGTGATCGTCCTCACCAGCCTCATGGTGCTCGCCCGAGAGCTGCTCGGTCTGTGAGCTTGTCGAAACACCCTCCCACGTTCATAATCAACATCGCCCCAATACGGCCCGTGCCGCGATCATGAAGGAGGACCGATGAAGATCACCGCCGTCGAGCCGGTCTATGTGGACAGATACCTTTTCGCCAAGATCCATACCGACAAGGGGATCACGGGCGTCGGCGAATCGGGCGCATGGGGTTTCCTGGAGGCGTCGGCGGCGGCGATGGAGAAGTTCGGCCGTTATCTCGTTGGCAAGGACCCGCTGCGGATAGAGCACCACTGGCAGAACATGTACCGGACCAGCCACTTTCGGGGCGCGGCGATAATGGGTGCTCTGAGCGCCCTCGACATCGCGCTGTGGGACATCGCCGGAAAGCACTTCGATGCCTCGGTGTACCAGCTCATGGGAGGCAAGACGCGCGACAAGGCCCGCATCTACTATCACGTCTACGGCGATACCAGGGAAAAGCTCGTCCAGGGGATCATGGACGCCCGCGATGCGGGTTTCACCGCCGTGGGCCACTTGACCCCATTCCTCGACGAGTCCAAGAGCGTCCCTTATTTCAAGACCCACGCCGACAAGATGGGCGACGCCATCGAGGCCGTCGCCGCGTACCGCGAGGCCGCGGGCGACGGGGTGGACCTGTGCATAGAGATCCACCGCAGATTGACGCCCACGGAGGCCATCACCCTGGCCAAGGGCATCGAGCAGTTCCACCCCCTTTTCTACGAAGACCCCATACTGCCCGACAACTTCGACGCCATGGCTTTGGTCGCTCACAACGTCTCCATTCCAATCGCCACGGGCGAGCGAATACACTCCATACACGAGTTCGAGATGCTCCTGTCCAGGGGCGCGGTCCAGTACATACGCCCGGACGTGTGTCTGGCGGGAGGTTTGACGCACAGCAAGAAGATCGCGGCCATCGCGGAGGCCCACTACGTCGAGGTCGTGCCACACAACCCGCTCAGCCCAATAAGCACGGCGGCCTGTCTCCAGCTCGCGGCCAGCATCCCCAACTTCGCCATCCAGGAGTACCCCATCGGCGAGATGGAGCCCCCCAAGAGCGAGATCGTCACCAGGCCGCTGAGGCAGGAGAATGGCTTCCTCATCATTCCCGATGGCCCGGGCATCGGCATCGAGCTGGCGGACGACGCCCAGGAGAAACACCCGCCGATCCCCCACGGCGAGATCGGCGCGCGGCTGCACGTGGACGGCTCGGTCGTGGACCAGTAGGGGCATGATACGTGCGAACCTTGAAACGACGCCACCGGAGTTGGTACGCTATAATAGTAGAAATCCTGTGGCGGGGCGGTGAGGTGCTATGCGGGGAGTCTTCCATGAGGCCGTAAACGAACTGGGCAGGGGCGAGCCGGTGGTGGTGGCCACGGTGGTCCGGACCAAGGGTTCGACCCCGCAGAAGCCCGGCGCCAAGCTGCTTGTGCGCCGCGACGGGTCCGGGGTCGGCACGCTGGGCGGCGGCTGCGTCGAGGGAGACATCTGGTTCGCCGCCAAGGAGATGATGAAGGTCGGCGGCGGCGCGGAGCACAGGGACTACGAGCTGAACGAAGAGTTGGCCGCGGAGGACGGACTGGTCTGCGGCGGCACCATGTACTTCCTCATCGACCCGATCTACGAGGCCGGCGACTATCTCCCCTATGCACGGCGTATCGACGATGCGTACCGCGGCGGACCCGCCGTGGCGCTGGCCTCGCTCATCAAGCCGGCCGGGGGCGGCTCCGCGCCCGTCGGCGCGAAGCTGTTTACCCAGGAGGACGGTGGAACCGAGGGCTCGCTCGGCTCACCGGACCTCGACCGCGAGGCGGCGAAGAGGGCCGGCGAGCTGATGGCCCTCGGCAAGAACGAGTACGTCACCGCGAAGAGCGGCGCCGAGTATTTCATCGAGGCGTACACCACACCTCCGCAGCTCGTGCTCTGCGGCGGCGGGCACGTCGCGAAGGCCATCGCACCGCTGGCGAAGACCCTCGGCTTCCGAGTCTTCGTCACGGACGACCGCGAGGAATTCGCCGGCAAAGAGCGTTTTCCAGAGGCCGACATCCTGGTGGTGGAGAAGCCCGAGCACGCCCTCCCACAGTTGCCCGTCAACCAGAACACATTCATCATCGTCGCAACGCGCGGACACCGGTACGACAACGTGGCCCTGGCGGCCGCGGCGCGGACCCCCGCCCGGTACGTTGGACTCATCGGCAGCAAACGAAAGGTCATCCTGATCTACGAAGACCTGATGCGCGACGGCATGCCCATCGAGCGCATCCGGGAGATCCGGTCCCCCATCGGCCTGGACATCCATGCCAGGACGCCCGACGAGATCGCCCTCAGCGTCATGGCCGAGGTCCTGATGTTCAGGCTCGGCGGCACGGGCCGGTCCCTGAAGTTGGACGACCGGCACGTCGAAAGGATTCGCGACAAGGTCCTTGCGGCGGAGCCCGTAGCCGTCGCCGACTAGCGCCCTATCACCTTCACCTCGGTCCTCCGTTCTTCGATGTGCTCGCTTTTGCATGTACGGCACGTGTTGAGACTGCAACTCATGTCATTCTGGCGAGCGGAGCGAGGAAGAATCTGGGGCGGGGGGGTATCTGGCTCCAGGCGCGTCAAGATCCCACGCCACCCCCCCCAATTCTTCGCATCGCTCAGAATGACGGTGACCAGGCGGGAAGGCGGTACCAGAATGTTGGATTCGACATACCTTCCCTTGAGTACCTTGTGCGGGGGAGAATAAGCGTGGGTGCGAGGCGCACCCGTCATTTCATCCCCGATTGAGTACCGACCAGTGCCGCTAATCTCCGCCATCCTGACCGCCGCCGGCGAGTCCACCCGCATGGGCCGCCCCAAACCGCTGCTGCCCTGGCGCGGCGTGCCCTTGGTCGAGTACCAGGTCGCCAGCCTGGTCGAAGCCGGCGCGGCTGAGGTCATCGTCGTGCTGGGCCACCGCCACGAGCTGGTGGTCCTCCACGTCAAGGGTCCGGGCGTCTGCCACGTGCTCAACCCCGACTACCGGCAGGGCAAGACCACGTCAATCAAGACTGGACTTCGCCATGTCGACTCCGGCGCCACCGGCATCCTACTCCTGGCGGTGGACCAGCCCCGCCCACCGGGGATCATCGCCACCGTGATCGCCGCCCACATCCAAAATGACGGCCTGATCACGTCGCCGAGGAACCAGGGACACGGCGGCCATCCATTGCTGTTCTCCGCGCGACTCCGCGACGAGCTACGAGCCATAACGGAGGAAAAGCAGGGCATCCGCGAGGTCGTCCAGGCGCACATCGGCGAGATCAACGAGGTCGCCATCGACGACTCCATCGTCCGCCTGGACATCAACAGCCCCGAGGAGTACGAGGAGGCGAGGGAGCGGTATACACTTAACGACGTTTAACAAGGTTTGTTATCGCAGGTACCTTTGATGCACAGAGGTTGATGCCATGAACGTGTCCTTGACCCTGCGTCTTGAAAACCGGTGAGGCAGAAGGTCAAGTCTGGGTCGTACACGTCATCGAGCGAGGTAGTACGCGAGGCGCTGCGCCTTCTCGATGAGCGTGACCGGCTTCGGGAGATCCAGCGAGGAGAGCCTCGTGAGGCCATACAAAAAGGGCTGGAAAGCGATCCTGCGGGTACACTCGACATCGAGGCGGTCAAGGCGAAAGGACGCAACCTACTGGCGAACGGGTACGCTGCGGACCGATGGGCGCCGTCGAAATAAGGGTTCAGGCCGAAGCTGACTTGCTTGAAATCTGGCTCTATATCGCGCGGGACAGCCCGTCATCAGCCGACCTCTTCTTGGACTCAATTGACGAGAAGTGTAACGTGCTCGCTCAATTCCCGGAGATTGGCAGGAGCCGGCCGGAACTGGCTGTCGGTCTTCTACCGGGTCATAGACGGCGGCATCGAAATCGTCAGGGTGCTCAGCGGGTTTCGAGACATCATGCACATCGACTTGAGCTAGACCGCACTCCGGAGGAGCCTCCCCTACTCCCGCCATTCCTCCCAGGCTCGCTCCAGGTCGGCCTTTGTCTGCTCGTACTGCTTGCCGAGGCCGCCTATCTTCTTCACGTCCTGGCGCTCCGACGCCCTCTGGAGCTCGCGCTCGATGCGCGCCAAGCGGGCCTCTAGGGTTGCGATGGTCTGCTCGTGGTCGGGTCTCGGCTCTGCCCTGGACCAGGGTGTCTTCTTAAACTTTCGGCGCGTCGAACCGACGCGCCGTCCGGCAGGGGGCCTCTCAGCCGCGGCCGTGTGCCGCGGCGCTGGTGTGGCGCCCTCCTCGGACCACCGCTCGAATCCTCCAGGGTACAGGTAGACCCCGCCCTTCTCCGCGATCAGAAGCTGGCCAGCCAGAAGCGATATCAGGTGGCGGTCGTGGGAGACGAATAGCAGTGTGCCGCCGTACTCCAACAACGCCTGCTCCAGCGCCTCCCGGCTGGGGATGTCGAGGTGCGTGGTAGGCTCGTCCAACATCAGTAGGCTGGGGCCGGTCACCATGAGTCGGGCCACCGCCAGCCTGGTCCGTTCCCCTCCGCTGAGGGCTGAGACCGGCTTGAAGACGTCGTCCCCATGAAAGAGGAACCTGGCGAGATAGTTGCGCTCCTCCGCCGGCGGGATGTTCCGGTACTCCTGCATCGCCTCCAGGACCGAGGCGCCCTCGGGAAGGTCGTCGCTGCTCTGGCGGTGGTAACCGGCCTTAACGTTCTGTCCGATCGTGGCGGTGCCCGACAGCGGCGTGATCTTGCCGAACATGGTCTGTAGCAGCGTGGTCTTCCCGACGCCGTTGCTGCCGATGACCGCCGTGCGGGTGCCTCGCTCCAGTATGAAGTCGGGGAGGGTCAGCAGCTCCGTCGTGCGCCCGTTTTCGACGAAGCCGACCCGCAGGCCCTCGGTCTTGAGCACGACGCGCGGAGTACGGGACGTGGCCACGTTGGCGACCTGGATCGTCTGTGCCTGGCGATGGGGCGCCTCGACGCGCTCCATCCGCGTCAGCCTCTTCTCACGGCCCTTGGCCTGCCGCGACCTCTGGCCCGCACGGTACCGGTCGATGTAGTACTGCTCCTTGGCGATGAACTCCTGCTGGCGATTGTACTCCTTGAGCTGCAGCACCTCTCGTTCCGCCTTCTGGGCCCGGTAGGCGGTGTAGTTCCCCCGGTAGGTGTCGAGGCGTCCGTGGTCCAACTCCCAGATCTGGTTCACTACCCGGTCGAGGAAGTACCTGTCGTGGGAGACGACGACGAAGGCGTAGTTGCACTTGCCGAGAAACTCCTCCAGCCAGGCAAGCCCGTTGAAATCGAGGTAGTTGGTCGGTTCGTCCAGCATCAGGATGTCGGGGTCGGCCAGCAGTGCCCTGGCGAGGGCCGCGCGGGTGCGCTCGCCGCCGCTGGCGGAGTCCGCGTGGGTTTCGAGGACCTCGGGGGTGAGGCCCACCCCATCGGCCACCCGGTCCAGGTGATTATGGTAATCGTAGCCGCCGAGCCTCTCGTAGCGGTCCACCAGGGCGGAGTAGCGCCGCTCTGCTCCGCGCCTGTCCCCGGGTTCCGCCCTCTGCACGTCCTGTGCGCTGGCGGCGAGGGATTCCTCCAGGCTCGCTATCTCCTTGAAGACCAGCATCACCTCGTCTCTGAGAGTACCGTCCGTCAGCGCCGCGCTGATCTGCGGGACATAGCCAATGCGCACGCCGTTGGCGCGGAACGCCGACCCGCCGTTGGGCTCCTGCTCGCCGATCAGCACCCTCAGCAGCGAGGTCTTTCCGCCGCCGTTGGGCCCGACCACTCCGATTCGGGCGCGCTCTGCCACCTCCAGTGCGACACCGGAAAATATCTCCAGCTCGGCGTATGCGACCGCAAGGTTCGAGGCGGTTAGCAGTGGCATCGTTCAGTCCGTCTCTGCTATCTGGAATGTCCGAAAATACCCGGCAAACAAAAGAGCCTCCCGGCTGGGGAGGCTCGTTGAAATACTCAGACCAGAACGAGAGAGGGCGTCTAAACCCGCCCCACCGCAGCGGGCACTTGATCCCAAACCGCGGGACGGGACAGAAGTCTCGAAACTATTCCCATCGGATTACCCGCGTCCAGCGTTCTTCGGCCTTGCTCATGATATCACACGTCCCAACGGACCGCCAGACAAGCTTCAGCCAGGCGAAGGCCGTATCAAATTTCGATAGTTAGCTGTGTCGCGTACGGCTCGACAAGCTCATCGCGAACGGCATCTTCGTCCCGTTCGTCCCGAGCTTGTCGAGGGACTCACCTACGCTCACTTCAGGCTGAACCTGCGGTAGGACGACCGGCGCCTACTCACTGTCGGCGAACCTATTGGTGAAGGCGTCGGCTCCCTTGACGTCGGCGCTCAGCATACCGTTCGCCTGCATCCATCGGGTGAAGCTATCCCACCTCGCGGCGTCCTGGTCGCCGAACCCCGCGGCGCCGGTACTCCACACGGGCGCAAGCAGATCGGCGCCGGGGCGCTCGACGGCCTCGTCGACCTCTTCCTTCGTGCCTTTCAGTAGAACGTCGACACCGGCTTGAGGGTCTGCTATGGCCTCGTCGTACCCCCGGCGAACTGCTCTCAGGAAACGCTCTACCACGTCTGCCCGGTCCTTCAGCGCATCCTCGCTTGCAACCAGAACCAGCTCGTAGTAGTCTGGAACGCCCCACTCCTCCATGCGCATGATGTTGACCGGGTACCCTTCGTTCTCGAGCAGAATGCTTTCATGGGTCCAATACGCCCCGACGACGGCATCCACTTTTCCGCTAATAAGGGCGGGGACCAGGTCGAAGCCGACGTTCACCAACTCCACGTCCTCAAGTCCCGCTGCGCCATCGGTCTTCAGCATGGTATCCAGCAGCGGCTCGTTGGTTGGAATACCCGGATAGCCCACTTTCTTGCCCACGAGGTCCCTCGGCGTTGAGATCCCCGAGGTCTTCAGCGCCATCACGGAGTTCAGCGGGTGTTGCACTAGCGCCGCCACAGCCACCACCGGCACGCTCTGGGCCCTGGCCAGCAGCAGGTCCGGCTGGTAGCTTATCCCGAAGTCGTCTGCTCCGGCGCCCACGGTTTGCAGCACTGTGGAAGGGTCCACCGGCGTATACAGCGTCACGTCCAGGCCTTCCTCGTCGAAGTACCCTTTCTGTTGTGCGATGAACAGCCCGAGATGGTTGGAGTTAGGATACCAGTCGAGAGCCAACTTGACACTCAGGATTTCGCGATCTCCCCCACAGGCCGCTGCGGCGACAGCCGCCATTATCAACATGCATATCAAGAGGCCATTCTTACCTGGTTGCATCTTCTACTCCCTTATGACGAGGACGTACGCTGTCCCGTCGCCTGGAATGCTACTTTTCGTCGAAGGCCCGCAGCCGCCTTTCGCCGTGCCACCACGGAATAGCGAGCTTCTCCACTACTCCCACCAGGATGAACAGGCCTACTCCAATGGCGGAGAGGATGGCGATCGCCGCGAAGACTCGCTCTGTCAAGAACTGCGGCTTGGAGCGGATCATCAGGTAGCCCAGGCCCTCGCTGGAGCCGACCCACTCGCCGATTACCGCACCTATAACACAGACGGTGATCGCTATCTAGGTCCCCGATAACAAAAATGGCATGGACGAGGGCGCCTGCAACTTGAGGAATATCTGCCACCGGCTGGCGCCGAGCGTCCGCATGAGGTTGACGACGTCCGGGTCGGCGGATTTCATGCCGTCCACCGTGTTCACCACGATGGGGAAAAAGGCGATGAGCGCCACAACGATTATCTTGGGGGCCAGGCCGTATCCGACCCAGACCAATAGCAGCGGCGCGATCGCGATGATGGGAATCGTCTGAGAGGCGATCACGAAGGGATAGATCGCCCTTTCCGTCGTCCGAGATAGCGCGATGCCGGTGGCCACTACGATCCCCGCGGCCAGCGCCAGAGCGAACCCAACGAGGACCTCCTCCAGCGTCACTAAAGTATGCCGGGACAACAATCCCACGTCGTCGACGATTGTGACAGCGATGACAGATGGCGCCGGCAACAGCCACTTCTGCACGTCGAAAATGTGCACGTAGCCTTCCCAGGCTCCAAGGATAGCCGCAACGATCAGAAGCGGCGGGAGCCAGCGGGCGGCCAGAGCGCTCAGTCGCCCGGAGTAACCGGGCAGCTTGCCGGAAACGCCCGAGCGGACGTGGACCGATGATGTTCGCTCCTCGAGAGTCATGTCACAGCGTCTTGGGCCAAGGGATCCCTTTCATCCCTGATATATGACAGAAGCATCGCCTTCAGGGCCACGAAGGTGGGCTCGGTGACCACGTCCCGACTGCGGGGTCTCGGCAGCTCCACGCTGACCACCTGCTTTATCCGGCCGGGGCGGGCCGTCATCACATATATCCGGTCCGACAGGAAGATGGCCTCGTCGACATCGTGGGTCACGAGTACGATGGTCTTGTCCAGCGATTCCCACAAGCCCAGCAACCACTCCTGAAGCTGCACGCGACTCAGTGCGTCCAGGGCACCGAAGGGTTCGTCCAGTAGAAACACATCTTGGTCGGCCAGCACGGTCCGCAGGAACGAGGTCCGCTGCCTCATTCCGCCCGACAGGGCGTAGGGAGGCTCTTTCTCGAAGCCCTTCAGCCCGAATCGCTCAGTCAGCGCGCTCGCTCTCGCCCGGGCCACGTCCCTCGCCACACCCTGCAGCTCCAGTCCGAGGATGGCGTTGTCTATCACGTTTCTCCAGGGCAGCAGCAGGTCTTTCTGCTGCATGTACCCCACGGCGCCGAGCCTTTTTCCCGCACGCCGCCCATTCAGGTAGATCGCCCCCGAGGTCGGCTCCTCCAGACCCGCGATCACGTTCAGCAGCGTGCTTTTGCCGCAGCCGCTGGGGCCGATGATGCTGACGAGCTCCCCGTCGCCTGCATGGAGATCCACGTTCTCGAGCACCGATAGCGTCTCTCCGCTCCGTGCGAAGTCCTTGCTCACGTCCTCCACACGGATCTTCGGAACCGTCTTCGGTCCAGCATCTAGGGCACTCAAGTAGCGCGTCCTTGAAAACAAGACGGGCCGCCTGTCTGTCTGGGCGGCCCGTGCGATACGGGGAAAGACCTCGTCCCTTCGCTGGCATTATCCAGATCAGGTCTCGGGGTCGTCCCATCAATCGGAACCTCTCAGCCTGGCTTCCCAAGCTCCCCCCGGGCGTATGTTTCATCAGACCGCAGTCTAGCCGAGATCGGGGCAAGTGTCAAATTACGAGGACTCAAGACACTATCCCATTTCACGCCCGGCGCGTTATCCTTGCTGTTCGGGCATCTCATTATCGGACCTGGGGGACACGTTGAAACTGTTGGTGAAAGGCGCGGCTGCTCTCGGAATTCAACTTGACACGGCGCAGGCCGAGCAGTTCCACAGATACTACGAGTTGATCGTCGAGTGGAACAAGCGATTCAATCTGACACGGATCACCGATTGGGAAAAGGCGGTCTTGCACCACTTCCTGGACTCGCTGACCATAGGGATGGTGCTGCCGTCGGCGTTGGAGCGTCTGAATGGGAGGGTGCTCGACGTGGGCAGCGGCGCGGGGGTGCCCGGTGTGCCGCTGATGATCGCCTTCCCCGGCCTGCAGGTGACGCTTATCGAAGCCACGGCGAAGAAGGCGAAGTTCCTCGCTCACGTTGCCGACGAGCTGTCGTTGAGCAACCTGGCGGTGTGCGCCGGGCGGGCCGAGTCCCTCGCCCACGAAGCGGAGTTGCGCGAGAGCTTCGACGCGGTCGTGGCGAAGGCCGTCGCGAAGCTGAACGTGCTGGCGGAGCTTACCCTCGCCTTCTGCCGCGTGGGCGGTATCGTGGTTGCGCAAAAGGGCCCGACGGTGCACGATGAAGTACATGAAGCGGGCCGGGCCATAGAGCTGATGGGCGGAGAAACCGAGGATGTAAGAGAGGTGGCCGCACCGAGGGCCACCGAGCCGAGGTCGCTGGTCGTCATACGAAAGTCCGCCCCGACGCCCGGCAGATATCCGCGGCGGCCCGGCATGCCCGCGAAACGTCCCCTGCAGTAACGGACCACAAGGAGCCGAATGGGCTCATCACCTGCTGAGCGAGATGACGCCGTGCCCATGAGACGGCGCCTTTTGTCGTTGCCGACGCTTCTGTCCTTCGGCGTCGCCGCCGGATTCACATACTTCCTTGCCACCCAGTTCGACCTCGACTGGAGCAGGACGTGGGTGAACGTCCGCGGCATCAATCCGTGGCTCTACATGCTGGCGTTCGCGCTCTACTACGTGAGCTTCGCCTTCAGAGGTCTCCGATGGAGGGTGCTGGCCTACAACGCGGAGCTGCAAAAAGCACCCGGCGTCGAGCTTCCTTCGGCTCTCCGCTTCTCCCAACTGATCGTAATTGGCTGGTTCGTAAACTCCATCGGCTGGCTTCGCGCGGGCGACGCCTACCGCGCGTACGCGCTCTCGGCGGACTCCAACGGCGACTTCTCTTCGAGTCTCGGCACCGTGCTAGCCGAGCGCGTCGCGGACATGATTACGGTGCTGGCGCTAATCCTCGTCGGCGTGGCCTGGTTCTCCGCTAACAGCGACGCCAGCGGCACCTGGCTCATAGCCGCCGCCACCTTCGTGATGGCCGTGGGTCTGGCGACGCTGATGGTCCTGATGAGGAACTATGGCGTGAGGCTCGTCCGATTCCTTCCAGACCGTTTCCAGGGTCGCTACCACCGGTTCCACAGCAGCGCGCTGGACAGCCTGAAACGGCTACCGGTCATCTTCGTGTTGGGCGTCGCGGGCTGGATGCTGGAGGTGGCCCGGCTCTACTTTGTCGTCTTGGCCCTCGGCCTTGAGATCTCTCTGGCGTTGGTGCTCGTCGTGGCCCTCGGTCACGCGATCCTCAGCACGGTGCCCACCCCTGGGGGCGTCGGCGCGGTGGAGCCGGGGGTGACCGGCCTCCTGACCCTGGGTCTGGCGCGAGGAGACGCGGTGTCGATCACGCTGGTCGACCGCACTATCACCTATCTCAGCGTCATCGTCATCGGGGGAGTGGCCTTCTTGCTCTGGCAGGCGTCGCAATCGCGCAGACGGCGGGCACGATCTTCCAGGCAGGCAGGGCTCGACTCGGCAGGGGCACTCCGGCATGAAGGCGCACATCGGGCCGGGGGAAAGGGACGCCGCAACGATATCCCCTCGGCTTGACCTCAACCTGCCGTAGGCCGTACACTCCGCCTCAGTACGCGCGTCGCATCGGAGGAACAAATGCCTAGACCAGTCAGCCACGTGGTGAAGCGGCCCGGTAGGAAGCCAGAAGACCCGGACCTGGAGATACCCGTCGCAGAGGACCTGGCCGGCGTGCCGGGGGTACCCCTGATCGATGCCGATGTGTCCTTCTACAGCAGGGTGGAGCCGCTGGAGAGCCAGACCATCGAGAAGGGCGCCGACCGGGACTGGGTGTGGACCGTCTACTCCGACGAGATGGCCAGGTACAAGAAGGCCCACGACGAGCGAAGCAAGCCCCTCGTCGAGGCGGCGGCGGAATCGGCCAGCGTGGTGCCGTTCGCGGCCCCCGAGCCCGGCAAAGACATCACCGAGGATATACGACGCAAGTGCCGCGAGATGGGTTTCGGCGAGGTGGGCTTCACCAAGTACGACCGCAGGTACACCTACGCCAGCAAGAAAGGGAGGGCCAAGTTTCGCCATGCCATCTGCCTGGCGCTGGAGCAGGACTACGACCAGACCCAGACCATCGCCAGCATGGAGGCCGAGTACACTCACTACGGCACATACGAGGTAGAAGGGGCGCTCGGCCTGGAGCTGGCGGCATACATCCGCAGCCTGGGCTATCGCGCCCAGATTCACAGCCCTTCTGATCCCAGTGCGGCTTTCATCCCGATGTTCGTCAGCGCGGGCCTCGGCCAGCTAGGCGCCAACGGCCAGCTTCTGTCGCCGCACTTCGGGTCCAGGTCGCGCTTGATGATCGTTACCACCGACGGCCCCGTGACCTATGACAAGCCGGTGGACTACGGATTCCACAAGTTCTGCCAGGTCTGCGTGAACCGCTGCCTGGGGCGGGCCCTGGTGAAGCAAAAGGTGATGTGGCGGGGCGTCGAGAAGAACAAGCTCATCTACGACAGGTGCCGCCCAGTCATGGCCCGCTACGATGGATGTGGCGTCTGCATGAAGGTCTGCCCAGTTCAGGAGTACGGGATGAAGGCTGTGATGGAGGAGTACGTCGAGACCGGCGAGGTCCTCGGCAAGGGGACCGACGACCTGGAGGGCTATACCCTGCCTGGCAGAGGATACTTCGGGCCTGGGAAGCTGCCGCACTTCGATCACGACTTCTTCGAGTTCCCCCACGGGCGGCGCGAGGACTGGCTGTCCCAGCAGTTCAAGGATAGGCTCGCCACCGACGGTGCGCCGACGCCTGAGGAGCTCACCGATTTCGCTCTGTGGGTCAAGACTTTGCTGAAAACGGACCCATCGGAACTCCGCGAGGAGTAATCGGAACCCCTCGGCTTCAGAATGAAAACCTGCCATTCATAGCTAGCCTGGGGCTATCGCAGCCTGCTGCCGCGTTACACTTGGAGCAAGCACGCGCACCTTTGACGTAAGAGACAAAAGGAGACTCACATGACCTCAGAGGTCAAGGCCCAGCTCAAGCGTAAGAGCCACGTCGTTAGCGACGGACCCGACCGAGCGCCGGCGCGGTCCATGCTGCGCGCGGTGGGGTTGAAGGACGAGGACATGGACAAGCCGTTCGTCGCCATTGGCAACCTCGCCAGCGACGTGACTCCGTGCAACGTCCACCTCGGCCGCCTGGCGAGAAAGGTCAAGGAGGGCGTCTGGGCCGCGAACAGCGTCCCCTTCATGTTCGGCACCATAACCATCAGCGACGGCATCTCCATGGGCACCGAGGGCATGAAGGCGTCGCTGGTCAGCCGGGAGGTCATCGCCGACTCAATCGAGACCGTGACCTTCGGCGAGAGCATGGACGGGCTTATCGTCGTGGCCGCCTGCGACAAGAACATGCCCGGCTCTCTGATGGCGATGGCCAGGCTCAACGTCCCGTCGCTGTTCTTCTACGGCGGCGCGATCCTGCCCGGTAACTTCAGAGGCAAGGACGTCAACATCCAGGACGTTTTCGAGGCCGTGGGCTCCCACGCCCGCGGCACGATGACGCTGGACGACCTGATGGAGATGGAGCGGGTAGCGTGCCCAGGCGAGGGCGCCTGCTCCGGCATGTTCACTGCCAACACGATGGCCTCAGCCATCGAGGCCCTGGGCATGTCGATCCCCGGCGCCGCGTCGATCCCCGCGGTGGACACGCGCAACGAAGAGACGGCCCTGGACGCCGGGCGCGTGCTCTACAGCCTGCTGGAGCGCGACATCAGGCCTCGCGACATCCTCACCCGCGACGCGTTCGAGAACGCCATCATGGTCGTGCTGTCGATGGGCGGGTCCACCAACGCCGTGCTGCACTTGCTGGCCATAGCCCACGAGGCCGAGGTGGAGCTGGAGATCGACGACTTCGACCGGCTCAGCCGCAAGACTCCCTACATGGCCGACCTGCGTCCCGGAGGCCGCTTCGTCATGTCGGACGTACACAAGGCCGGCGGGGTGCCGGTGGTCATGAAAGAGCTTCTGGGCGCGGGCCTGCTGCACGGCGACGTCATGACCGTCACCGGCAAGACGGTGGCCGAGAACCTGGACGCCTTCGACGTCAAGCCCGACAACCGGGTGTTTTACCCTGCCTCCTCACCTCGCAGCGCGACTGGTGGGTTGGTTATATTGAAGGGCAACCTGGCGCCGGACGGTGCGGTCATAAAGGTCGCCGGGACCGCGCACCTGAGCCACCGGGGCCCCGCCAGGGTCTACGACGGTGAACGGGCGGCGTTCAACGCCGTCAACGGCGGCAAGATCAAGAGCGGCGACGTGCTGGTGATCCGCTACGAGGGCCCCAGAGGCGGGCCCGGCATGCAGGAGATGCTGGCCGTGACGGGCGCCATCGTCGGACAGGGCCTCGGAGACAGCGTGCTGCTCTTGACCGACGGGCGATTCTCCGGCGCCACCCACGGGCCGATGATAGGCCACGTCGCGCCGGAGGCCCAGGTCGGCGGTCCCATCGCCCTGGTCGAAAATGGCGACACGATCTCCATGGACGTGGACGATAGAGAGCTTAACGTAATGCTCCCCGACGATGAGCTAGAGCGCCGCCGCACGAAGTGGACCGCCCCTCCGCCTCGATACAAACACGGCGTAATGGCCAAGTACGCCAAGCTGGTGTCCTCGGCGTCCAAGGGAGCCGTGACGACGTAGGGGGGTGGGCCGTGGAGGGAAAGGTGAGCTCATTCTTCCTCGCGGCAAGCCTCGCTAGGCCCCCCCGATGCGCTCCTTGTACGCGACATCGCCGCCGAGAGCATCCGACTCGATCCAAAGGGCGTATTCGCGCTCTAGCGTGTCGGCTCTTGCCTTCACTGCTGCCTTCTCAACTGACGCCTGAGTCACATGCCGTTGGAAGTCAATCAGGTATCGATACTCGCGGTCAACATTGAGGCCTTTCCCAATCTGCCACCCCAGACGGCAAAGGAACTCTTCGATGAAACGAGCCAACTTTTCAGTCTCGTCTGCAGTGGTGACCATCAGTTTCCACGCCGAGAGCACCGTCGATGCAGTGATGGCCCGATTCCGCAGAATCTCGAGGTCGTCAAACGCCACTTCATGGAGTGTTAGTTTGGCTCTTGTCTGCGCGATCCAATCTTTCGGTCCCTCAGTCAAAGTCCCGTATCGCTTGAACAAGCGTTGTAGGTCGAAGTGGCGAGTGCCGGTGAACCCCCCGTTTCCCTGAATCGAGAAGACCTAGGCGAGAATCTGGGCAGCCACCCCCTCTTTCGCGAATCGGCGGGTGGGAATCTTAATCTTGTCCAAGAACGCGTGTTGGCCTATTCCTTGATTGGTAAAACATTCGTCGCGCAGATCGCCAACCATGGCGTTGAGCTTCTCTCCAGAGTTGATGATGGCGCCTAGATTCAGCCGCGTAAATTGGAGATGAATTCTTCCGGGCGACTACTATCGGAAAGCTTCACGATTGTGATCTCATAAGCTCGGAACTCGTCTACCAATCGTTGAGCCAGGCCGTCTTCCTTCTCTGTTTTTTCCTCAAGCTCGCGGAAGCTCGAGTCTTGCAAAGGGGTGAAAGGTTGTTTTCCATCTTCTGTAGAGCGTCAGCGAAAGTGGGACACATTCGGACTGAAATTAACAGAGACTATCGGTAGGTAAGGCGAGCTCCTGGCAGGAGGATAGAATGTCCCCTGGAAAGGAGCAACAGTGACAGAGAACACAGAAGATAAGAACCGGGCCGCAGAAGAACGGAGCCAAGACACCAGACGATTGGTTCGTCAGGTCAGATCAGCGACTTGTAGGAAATACACCCCGGAAGAGAAGATCCACATAGTGCTGCAAGGCTTCCGTCGTGAGGTCACGGTAAATGACCTGTGCAGGCGGGAGGGAA
>CAZJDV010000012.1:0-29601 GCA_964544865.1 uncultured Dehalococcoidia bacterium
CGGACCTCGGAAAGGGCGCGTTTGAGGAGATCTCGTCGCGGTTCTGGCGCTACCGCAGCGAGGTGTTGACGGGACGTGAGCCGGGGTGAAGAAGACAGTGCGATTCATGAGCATGCCGCCTCACACCGACAATTGACATGTGGCCTGCACCCGTGAATCTTGAGGGGTTTTTCTACAGACGATGGGGTGCCCTTCACCTGGTATGGAATCGAGTCGTTGGTGTAGTATTAGATTGTTCAGGAGGCTGCGGAGTGGCGAAAATATTAGTAGTCGATGACGAGCCGCACATCAGGCACCTGCTCAATACCATCCTCACCGATGCGGGACATACCGTCACCCAGGCCGGCGATAGGGACGCGGTATGCGAATTGGCCTCCAAGAACTGCCCTGACTTCGTTCTGTTAGATATCAGGATGCCCGCCAAGGATGGATTAACGGCCCTGAAAGAATTGCGAGAGCATTGGGAGACCTGGTCTACGCCCGTCATTATCCTGACCGCAATGTCCGCGGTCGAGGGCGAGTCAACCGGGATGGATCTCGGTGTGACGCACTACATATCGAAGCCGTTCGTTAACGGCACCGTGGAGTCGGCGATCAGGAACGCCCTTCGTGAATCAGCGAGTGTCTGATAACCTCCGCACGACCGCTGCCTGAATACTGGAAATGACCATCGGCGCCCTCCACGTCTCTGCGACCAGGCCGTGGCGAAATCTACAGCCCCGCGGCGTCGTTGATTTCCCGCTGGTAGGAGTTGACGCGGTCCTCCGCCACGTCGGCGAAGGTCACGGCATGGTGGATGGCTCCCGATTCCAGGAGGGCGTAGGTCAGCGCCACGGCGTCCAGTCCCACTTGTCCGGAAACCTCCGGCTCCCGGCCGTCGCGTATGGCCCCGGCGAAGTCCTCAAGCTCCAGGGCGATCAGCTTGCGGTCGATGTCCGCGAAGGGGATATCGTACGAGGATATCCTGCGCTGTCCGTCGAATAACGGCGCGGTGATGTCGTCCAGCTGGAAACCGGGCACGAGGTCCAGCGTGGCGTCCTCTGACAGGTACGCGTCCTCGCCCATTCGCGTGACCCGTAGAGGGCGACCTGATCGACTCCCCGGCAGATTGATAGACCCGTCGTCGCAGTAGACAATGCCCGCGCCGGTGCCCTCGCCGGGGGCCGCCACCGTCTGCGTGAACTGGCCAATGGCGCCGGACTTGAACCGAACCACGGCCACCGCCATGTCCTCAGAGGTGACCTCGACAGACCCGGTCCGCTCGATGGCCTCCTTAACCCTGTGGCGGTAGAACGTCTTCATGCTCTCGGACTGCGGCTCGTCGACGTAGCGGATCTGCTCCCACAGGTGGGTCTCCGCGTACACACGGTCCACCTCGCCTATGAAATACAAGAGCAGGTCGGCGGCGTGAACGGCGTAGTCCAGCAGGTATCCGCCCCTGAGCTTGAGGTGCCGCCAGGCGGTGGCATGCGGCATGTGCCGGGTGCCGCCGGCGGATATGTCGATTACCAATCTGGGCGAGCCCAACGCATTGGAGTCCAGGACCGCCTTGACGAGCCGGTTCAGAGGGTCGCGGCGGTAATTCTCGGAAACGGAAAGTACCTTGCCCGCGCGCTCGGCGGCCTCGATCATCTTCATCCCCGCGCGCACGGTGAGCGCCAGTGGCTTCTCGACGGCCACGTGCTTGCCGGCGTCGAACGCCTTCAAGGCCAGGACGTGGTGCAGCCCGCCGTCGGTGACGATGTCAACCGCGTCCAGGCTCGTCTCCTTGTCCAGCATCTCGTCGAAATCGTTGTAGACTCGGGGCCGCTTGCCCAGTCCTCGCTCCGCCTCGGACGCTACGTGCTCGGCGGCGGACGTGTTCAGGTCGCATACCGCCACGTAGTCGAAGGTGCCGAAGACCAGCTTCGACTCTATTTGGCCAAAGAGGTGGCGCAGCCCCATGCCGCCGCACCCGACCTGCGCGATCTGTAGGTCCGCCATGCCAAACCTCCTGTCCCGCCGATGCGCTACCTGAAAGCGACCGAGCCGTCTTGGCGGACCGCCGTGCCGATGTCCCTTGGCTCATACGGGAACCGGGATGCGGCCTCTTCGTCGAACTCGACGCCGATGCCGGGCCCGTCCGGTACCTGGATGTAACCGTTCTCCACCTTGAGTGGATTTGTGGCGATCACGTCCCTAGGGTCCTGGCGGTACTCCAGGACCAGGAAGTTGGGTATGGCGGCGGCGAGCTGGACGTGGATCGCCGTGAGCACCGGGCCCCAGGCGTTGTGAGGGGAAACGGTGGCGTGATACGCCTCCGCCATGCCCGCGATCTTCTTGCACTGGGTCAGGCCGCCCTGGAGTCCCGCGTCTAGCTTCAGGTCCTGGGCGGCGCCTTTGCTGAGGACTTCCTTGAACTCGTAGATGGTGTGCAGCCGCTCGCCGGTGGCTATGGGGATGCTGAGCTGCGCGGCCACCTCGGCCATCGAGTCCACGCTGTCCGGCGGGATCGGGTCCTCGATGAAGAGGATGTCGAATTGCTCCAGTTTCCCCGCCAGCGCTATGGCCTCTCCCGGGCCGAGCTTCCTGTGGACCTCCACTACCAGGTCAACGTCCTCACCGGCCGCGTCCCGGGCAGCACCGACCCTCTCCACGACCTCCCTGACCAGCCGCGCGTAACTCCACTTCGGGTAGTCGGCGGGGAACGGGTCGATTTTGACGGCGGTATGGCCTTCGTCGACCGCCCGCGTGATCTGCTCGACCACCCCATCCCTGCCGCTGTCCATGCAGAGGGCGCACATCCTGATCTTGTCCCGGTGCTTGCCGCCGAGCAGGGCGTACACCGGGGCGCCGTAATGCTTGCCCGCGATGTCCCACAGGGCAACGTCGATGGCGCTGAGGGCGGCGTAGATGGACGCGCCTCTGAAGCTGGAACTTCGGTACATGTACTGCCAGTGGTAGTCGATTGCCAGCGGGTCCTTGCCCTTCAGATACGCGCTGAACTCTTCCACCACGACGGCCGTGGCGGCGGGCTGGCCCCAGAAGGTGGCCTGCCCGATTCCGTTGATGCCGGTGTCAGTGCGCACCCTGACCACGAGCCAGTCCTGTACGAGAAAGGTCTCGACCGACTCGATCCTCATTGGGCGGCCTCCCAGCTACGCGATTCCCACTCCCTGGAGTGGTCTCTCATGATCGTCGGCCTAATGATGAGCTCGGGCACCGCGGTCTTTGCGGAGAGCATGGCGATCATCGTTATCGCCTCCGCCACATCCTCCGCCGTGGCCATCGTTGCCCGGGCCTCTGCGGTGGGGACCACGGGGCGCGTATCGATTATGGGCGTGTCAACCTCCCCGGGGATGACCACGCTAGCGCGAATGCCGGTGTTCTTGAACTCGGCATTCAGGAACGCCGTGAAGTTGTTGACGGCCGCCTTGGCCGCGCTGTACGCCATACCGCCTAGCAGCCCCGGCGTCACGCCGGCCAGTGAGGAGACGTTGATGATCGTGCCGCCGCCGGCATCGAGCATCGTGGGAATGACGGCCTGGGTGCAGTAGATGGTCCCGACCAGGTTGGAGTCCAAAACGGCGCGAATCTCCTGCGGCGTGACGGTGAGAAGGCTGCGGTTCCCCGAGCTGTGACCGGCGGCGTTGACGAGTAAGTCTATGCGCCCAAAATCGTCCTTTACCCCGGACACCATTTCGGAAACCGAATCGTGATCGGCGACGTCCAGGGCCCAGGCGAAGGACGTACCTCCCTGCTCCACTATATGCTCCGCGACTGCCTCTACCTTCGATCTCGTTCGGCCCACCAGGACCACCTTCGCTCCTTCCCCGGCCATCCTCAGCGCGGTGGCCTCCCCAATCCCGCTTCCGCCGCCGGTTACGATGCAAACCTTGTTGTCCAGGGCCATGCATTACCTCCTGCTGGGTCGAAATGTCCCGGCGAGTATAGCACGACCCTGTCCCTAGTCCCCGAGAGAGCGCAGTAGTCCAGAAGGATGATCGGACCGTGGTCCTTATTCCCTACGTTGAATCCCACGTTCTCCTGATGAATATCAGAAGGCCAGGTCTTAGCATCATATCTGGCAGACGCAATTCCTGGACGCACTGCCGCCCGCGCCTCGACCCAGCAGAGATGAATGAACGCTGCACTGGCCACCGAGAGACCGCGATCGACAGCAATCACGATGCCGCGAAGCAGGATCGCGAGGGTCGGCCTCCTGCAGCGCGCTTCCGCCGTCCGGAGACGGACCTGGCTGATCTATGCTTTCGCCGCGTCGATCGCGCTTCTGCTGGCGCTGTGCGTTGCCAATGGCTGGGGCCTGAGCGGATACTTTGGCGTGTTTGGATTCAGCGTCCTGACAAACGCCATGCTGTTTCTGCTATCGGGCCTGGGTGCCGTGATGGTCGCGGGGGCAATGGTGTTGAATCCCCTGGCCGTGGCTGTGCTGACCGGCACGGGCGGAGCTATCGGCGAGCTCACCGGCTACGCGCTCGGCCGCTCGACGCGCAATGTAATAAAGAAAGGGAAGTTGCCGGCCTGGCTCAATCGAATAGCCGAGCGGCACATGGCGATTACCATCCTGGCGATATCGATAATCCCCAGCCCGTTCGTGAATGCCATAGGCATCGTCGCCGGACGTGTCGGCTACCCGGTCGGCCGGTTCCTGGCCTACTCGATGGCGGGCAAGGTGGTCCAGTCCATCGCGTTCGTCTACCTGGCCCTTTGGTACCTGTCGCTGCTCAGCTCTCTAACGGGCATTGGGCAGCAACGGCTGAGGCTGGACAGCGCACGAGGATTGAATGGGGCGCGAAGGATCCGGCCTCACGTCCCCCTATCATCGGGCGGGACCGCGTTCCATCGAGTAGGGCTGCCAGCGCCGAAGCTCGGAGCCCTCCAGGACCGTGGGGTTTACGCAGGCCATCGGCCACCTGCCGGTCAGAACCAGCGCGATCTCTTCCCCTACCCGCCTCCGCCGCCTCGGGTCGAAACGGGCCGAGGCCGAGGCCACGTGGGGCGTGACGATCACGTTGTCCATATGTAGCAAAGGGTTCTCGGGGCCGGGCGGCTCCTGCTCCAGGACGTCCAGGCCCGCGGCCGCGATCCAGCCCTCCTTGAGCGCCTTGATAAGGGCGGCCTCGTCGACAGTCCCGCCGCGCCCATTGTTTATGAACAGAGCTTCCGGCTTCATCAGTCGAAAGTGCCTCTCGGTCAGCAATCGGTCGGTCTCGGCGGTCCCGGGGGCGTGCATCGAGACGATGTCGGATCGCTCGAGCAGTTCGTCCAGGCCGACGGGCTCTACACCGTAGCTAGACATGACCAGCTCCTCGATGTATGGGTCGTACGCGAGTATGCGAAGGCCGAAGGGCGCCGCTCTCGTCGCGACGGCCCTGGCCACATGGCCGAAAGAGACCAGACCGAGGGTTTGGCCCATGAGCCGCGGGAAGCCGTAGAGGTATGGTCGCCCCTCCTTCCAGCGCCCGTCCTTGGACATCCGGTCCATGAGGGTCAGCCGACGGTATGTGCCCAGGACCATAGCCATGGTGTGGTCGGCCACCTCCTCGATGAAGGTGTCGGGCACGTTGGTGACAGGGATACCTCTCTCGGTGGCGGCCGGCACGTCGACGCCGTCGGTCCCGACGCTGCCCACGGCTATGATTTTGCACGACTCCAGGCTATCGATGATCTTGCGGCTCAGGTAGTGGCCCGAGATGATCGCGTCGGCATCTCTGGCGGCGTCGATGAAGTCTTCGTCGCTGGTGGCGCTGGTCTCCACTATCTGAGCGCCGATACGCCCAAGCGCCTCCATCTCTAGCTCGTACGGAGTCCCGGATCCGATTGGCGCTCGACCCGGCAGTCCGGCCGGCGCTACTATTTTGAATTCAGCCACGTCGCCCTCCTTTTCGATCAGTCGACTCCTGATGTGCGTTGGCCATGGCCCGATCGGCCGTCAGTCGGTTAGGATATGGCAGGGCGCGACCGATGTCCAGCGGTTCAGTCTAGGCGTGGATCCACGGCTAGCATAAGAGCCTGCGCCGGGCAATAACTGCTCTGGATGTGCGCCTAAGATCCTTACCGTCGGCCGTTTCCGTCCCACTCAGCTTCCCTCTCCCTCGCCAATCGAGGAAGACAGATAGCCTTCTAGCGGTTGCGTCCTGAGGAGCTGGTACACGCCCCACGCGAACGGGATGTAGCCGAGATAGCCGAGGGCTGGCATCTCGAACACGTCGAGATAATCGAAATGGGCCAGGTGGTAAGTCCAGCGGGGCGTGGCCCAGAAATTCCAGAATTCCCACAATACCCCGCACAGGAGGCCCGCCAACCCCACGGCCACGGGCAGCCGCCACCGGCGATGCAGCACTTCGTCGACCAGGCTGCGGCCCCCACCGCGGCCGATCACGCCGTCGAAGACCATGAATGGCCCGACCCAGACGAGGGGGAAGAAGACGTCAGGGACGATAAATACCAACGCCACTGCCAGCCCCCCCGCTCCCGCCTCGATGAGATACGCCGTCGAGCCCGGTGATGTCTCCCGGCCGGTGTGGGAGACGGCGAGCAGGCCGGCTGTCAGCCGCCACGCGGCGTCGAGTGCTGGAGCCACTGTGGAAAAAGTCACCGACGCGAGGACGGCGTAAGAGACCGGTCCGTAGTTGTACAGGGTGACGTACTCCCAGTTGTCCACCCGCGAGTTGACCAGCTCGAACCACCACCACAATGGCACCGATACGACGGAGAGCGCGAGATGGCGCCGCCAGCCCGGATGGCCCTCGGGACCGACGGCGTACATCAGCAGCGCGGCGCCCAACCATGTACCGGCGAAGAACAGGGGGTTCCAGTAGCTCGTCTGAGTCCACAGCAGCGCCCACGACGACGCTATGAGGAGCAGGGCCGGTAGCGGGACCGGGCCCTTGAGGTAATGGCGGGAAGGCTTCGCCGTTTCGGCGCTATGGTGACTCGTGCCGGGACCGGCGGTATTCAGCGGATTCAACCTGCAAGTTCCCGTGGCCTGAATCAGACTGGCGGCACGGCTCCGCCGGTGTGCCGGTCCACCTGCGGACCTACCGACCGAAGCGGCGCTGCCGGGCCTGGAAGCTGCGAATTGCGCGTAGGAAGTCGATCTTGCGAAAAGCCGGCCAGGGCACGTCGCAGAAGTAGAGCTCGCTGTGCACGCTCTGCCACAGCAAGAATCCGCTCAGCCTGACCTCGCCACTCGTCCTGATAATGAGGTCCGGCTCCGGGACGTCCGGAGCGTACATGAATGGCTCCAGGTCGTCGTCAGACAGGCTTTCGGCGATCTCGGCCGCGCTCTCGCCTTTGCCTCCCCGTATGCGCAGCAGCCTCTTGAATGCGTCGAGGATCTCGTCCCTGCCGCCGTACGCCATCGCGACGTTGAGAATGTTCGGTCCCAGATTGGCCGATTGGCGCTCTGCGGCCTCGATCTGGTCCCTCAGCTCGCTGGGCAGCATCTCGAGCCTGCCCACCGCTCTTAGGCGCCGCCTGGTGGAGCCCTGGGTCCCTTCCCGGCTCAGCGATCCCAGACGGTCTCCCACTATCTGGAATATCTTGCCCAGCTCGGAGGGGGCCCTTTCAAGGTTTTCGGTGGACAACCCCCACAGTGTAACGACCGGTATGGACAGCTCGTCGCACCACGCCACGACCTCGCTGGCCTTGTCGCCGCCATACTTGTAGCCGTCCGCCAGGGCCGGCAGGCCCGTATTTCGCGCAAAGCGCCTGTTGCCGTCAAGAATCATCGCCACATGCATGGGGAGGGCATGAGAGCGCACCTCGCTCATCAGATGGCTGGCGTACCAACGGTAACCAAGTGGCGAGACCGGTGCGAGGGCTAGTCTTCCAGCCGCCAGTGCCACCGCCGCGCCGGCCGAGAACGGGCGTGACACGGCGCGAAGGCGTACTCTGGTTCCGCGCATCGGCTTCGTTCCATCGAACACTCGGTCACCTCACGTGCCGGCTACGAATCGCGCCCATCGAGTATAACCCGTCCGTCCGCATCATTGTAGGGCGAGACGCCGTCGTGAACAAGGGGTATTTATGGTGCGCACGGTGGAGTCCGATAGCTTTGGAAGCGCGAGGCCGCCGCCTGGTCGGTCGAATCAGATATAATGCTAGACGCGAATCCAATCTATCCTCGGCCGTGTGTTTCTGGAGGGGCAGGCACAGTGATTGGTGGTATAGACGATGCGACTCCGGCTATTCCAAACGAGAACGACGCAGCGCACCCCAAAGTGGTGGTCGTCGTCCCAACATACAACGAGGCGGAGAACCTGCCCAACCTGGTGAGCCGGCTCTTCGACCTGGGCATCCCAGGTTTCAAAATCATCGTCGTCGACGACGGATCGCCCGATGGCACGGGGGAGGTGGCCGCGGGACTTGGCCGCGAACTAGGCGGGCGGGTCGAACTGATTCAGCGTGGCAGGAAGATGGGGCTCGGGACTGCCTACGTCGACGGTATGACCAGGGCCCTGGCTCAGGGACCGGATTTCGTCGTGCAGATGGACGCCGACATGTCCCACCCGCCGGAGAGGGTACCGGCGCTCCTGGAGGCGCTGAAGGACGCGGACGTCGTCGTGGGCTCACGCTATGTGACCGGCGGCGGCTCGGAGGACTCCTGGGGAATTCGGCGCCGCATGCTGAGCCTGCTATCCAACGAAGGTATCAGACTGGCGGCGGGCGTCAAGGTACGGGACGCCACCTCCGGGTTCAAGGCCTTTCGCAGCGAGGCCATCGCCGCTGTGGACCTTACCCGGTTCCGCTGCAGCGGATTCGGCTTCCAGGTCGAGATGGTGAAGGCGTGCGAGCGCCGCGGGTTCAAGGTGGACGAGCTCCCATTTATCTTCGGCGATCGAGCCAGCGGCAGGTCAAAGATGTCCCTTGCGATAGCGGTCGAGGCGCTCTGGCGGCTCCCCGCCCTGAGGTGGCGCAAGGCTCCGTGATCGCCCAGCGGCTGCCCCTGCCGAGAACCAATGGCCCTTCTTCCTGAGCCTGTCGGAGGACTCATCTACGTTCACCTCCACTCTCGAGACTGTGTCCCACCGGCGACCTCCTTGTTGGCGGCTCTGCTGGCGGCTCAAGCAGGGCTTCCTTCGCCCGAAACGAAATGTGGGGCGTAGAGTCGTCCAGTCTCTAACGACCTGGCGGGATCGCCCGGGCGTGCTGGCCGTATCAGAAACAGGCGGTCCGCTCTCCCAGAAGAAGCGTCGAGTCAGTGGGGACTGCCCCTGAGAACCACCAGCAGTGCCAGCAACAGAAGCTTGATGTCCAGCCACGGGCTCATCTTCTCGATGTACAAGTTGTCGTAGCGCAGCTTGTCACGCGGCCTGGTGGAGTATCTGCCTCTGACCTGCGCAAGACCCGCGAACCCAGGCCGGACCCTGAGTCTGGCGCTGAATCCCGAAATGATTTGGGCAAACTCATCGGCAAGTTCGGGCCTCTCCGGCCGGGGCCCTACGAGGCTCATGTCCCCCTTCATTATGTTGATGGCCTGGGGCATCTCGTCCAGGCGGAAGTGCCGCAGGAAACGGCCAACCCTGGTTACGCGCCGATCGTGGCGCTGGGCCCATACTGGCCCTGTCTGCTCCTCGGCACGTATTATCATCGTGCGAAATTTCAGCATCGTAAACAGATCGCCGTTCTTGCCTACGCGCACCTGGCGAAATAAGACCGGTCCCCTGTCGCCGGCCCAGATGGCGAGTGGAATAAGGGTCCATAGGAGCAGCCACAACGGGAACAAGAGTAAGTGGGCAAGGCCTAGAATCGCAAGGTCGAGCGGGCGTTTGTACCCGTCCCGCACGCGCCGGCCTTGATAGGATGGTTTCGGGTGTGAGGTCTCCGAAATGGTCTCTTCCTTGAGGGAGCTACCGTTTTGCAGGGTTCGTTGCCCTGCGCCGTGTCCGATGGTGCGGAGTATCTCCGGATTCGGCTTACCCCCCAAAGGAGCGCGCAAGGAGGGGTAGTGATGAGCGCCGACGGGGGTGCGCAGCGGCCCCCGCGCCTTCGTGGCAGATTATAGCCGTTACCCCGGTCCGCGCACAACAGCGAATCGACAGCCTGTCCCTTCGCGCTGGCCCAACTCGCGGCGCCACCGGAATGCAAGCCTATCAAGTAGTCGCTAGATAGGCCGGGAAGGCATTGTCTAGGCGCACCACTTGATGTTATTGTGTATGTATACCTGATCACCTCACGGGAGTTCCCCTTATCGAAGAAGAAACTTTCGACATCAAACGTTATTTTGGGGTATTCCTGGCCTACTGGTGGATAGTGTTGTTGCTGCCCATTCTGGCTGGAACGCTGGCCTGGCTGAACGCCAGGAACCAGGAGAAGATCTATGAGGCGGAGTCTGTCCTGCTGGTCCAACAGAGGCGCGGCGGGTTCTCTCCTGGCGTCAGTGACTTTTCCGTAAGCGGCCAGCTCGCCGTCACCTACGGCACCCTGGTCGGGTCCACGCCTTTTCTGAAGGATCTACTGGACAAGAAAGCACTGGAGACCAATGATATTCACCTGAGCCTCGACAAACTTAAAGGCATGATCAACGCCGATACGGGTGAGCGCCCTCCTACGGTGACTATAAGCGTTAGAAGCAACGACCGCGGCATCGCCCAGGGTGCGGCCAACATCGTAGCCCTCGAATTCATCGACTACGTCGTTGAGCAGCGGCTGGTCGAGATCGCGAATTTTCAGTCCGCTGCGGCTGCCCAGGGCATTGCCAATGTCCAGGACCTGGTGGCCGCACAATCGACGCTGATCGACAGCATAACTTTCCTTGAGCCGGCAACCCGTCCAGGCAACCCGATACTTCCAAGAACGCGCTACAACATTACTCTCGCTGTGATCCTCGGTGGGATCGTGGCTGTCGGCGTCACTCTCTTGCTGAGCAACCTCCGGGACACCGTTCGGAGCCCGGATGAGCTCCGCCGCAGATTCAATGTCGCATCCCTTGGCACCATCTTCAAGTGGACCGCTCCGGACGTAGGCCCGGACGACCTTGTCGTCCGGGAGGCCCCATCCTCAGGCTACTCGGAGGCTTTCCGCCAGATGCGGGCGAACATACAGTTCGCCACTGCCGGCCAGTCAGGCAAGCATTTGCTGGTCACTTCTCCCGGGCCGGCCGAAGGGAAAACCACGATACTGTGCAACCTGGCGATCGCGATGGCGCATACGGGCAAGCGGGTCGTCGTGGTTGACGGCGATCTCAGGCGCCCGACCGTCCACCGGCGCTTTAAGCTCGATAAGAAGACGCCTGGCCTCAGCAACTTCCTCGCGGACCAGGAAATGGCCCTCAGCGAAGTGTTGCACGCCACCCAGTTGGAGGGCGTCTCCGTGGTGCCCGGAGGCCTGATTCCCCCCAATCCGTCCGAACTGCTTGGCTCCCCCCGGATGGCGGACCTCCTGGAGCAGCTTGCAGGTGTCGCCGAATTGGTGCTCGTAGACAGCCCGCCGGTGCTCATAGTTGCGGACGCGCCTATCATAGCGGCGCAGTTGGATGGCGCCATCGTGGTGGTGGACGGATTCAAGACCAAGAAATCATCGTTGAGGGCGACGCTGGATTCCCTGTCCAACACCCAGATCAACGTGCTGGGCGTGGTCCTGAACAAGCTCAAACGTGCCCGGTTCGGTTATGGGTACGGCTATCCCTACTACTACGACTACTACTACTACCAGTACACCAGTAACTCCGAAGGAGACGAGGCTGCCACGAATGAGGCCGGACCCGTGTACAAGCGCCCGTTCCTCTGGGTGCGATCGGTCTTCACCAGGTCGGGGGAGCGCCCCTGACCGCGCGCCGCCGACGACAGCCTCCCCGTCGGGCTACGGCTCAAGTATGCTTTATTATCCTTTTCTCTCGAGAATCGTGAGAGCGTCCCGGCCGTCTCATGGCCTCTACGACGGCGCCAGCGGCCCCCGATGAGCGTCCTCGTGACAGGTTGCGCCGGTTTCATCGCCTACGCCGTATGCACGTTGTTGATGGAATCTGGCGAGACCGTGGTCGGTGTCGATAACCTCAATGACTCCTACGACCCTCGAATAAAGCGCTGGCGTCTCGATCAACTCGCGAATCACCCCAGGTTCACTTTTCACCCCTTCGATATCTACGACCACTTGTTGCTGCGGACCCTCTTTCGCGAGCAAGCCCAGCGCCCGCCTTTCAGCAGCGTCGTCAATCTGGGCGCGAGGGCCGGGGTCCTGGGAAGCGTGGAGGACCCACGGGCCTACTTCGAGAGCAACACGATAGGGGCGCTCAATTTGCTGGAGTTGTGCAAGGAGTTCGAGGTCGGCAAGTTCGTTCTGGCGTCCACCTCCAGCGTCTACGGGGCTGACACCGCGAGCCCTTATAACGAAGATAGCTCCACCAGCCTGCCGCTGTCCCCCTACGCGTCCTCCAAGAAGGCCGCCGAGACCCTGACCTACACCTACCACTTCCTGCATGGGCTGGATGCGACGGTCCTGCGTTTTTTCACCGTCTACGGACCCGCGGGACGCCCCGATATGTCCATCTTCAAGTTCATACGGGCGATTGCGGAGGGCGAGCCGATAACGTTGTTCGGCGACGGCGGTGAGCGAGACTTCACCTTCGTGGGAGACGTGGCCCGGGGAGTAGTTGCGGCCACGGCCCCCCTTGGCTACGAAATCATCAACCTTGGAGGAGACCGCCCCATCGCCATCACCGACCTGATATCGATAATCGAGGGCGAGCTTGGACAAAAGGCGACGATCCGCCATGCCTCCAGGCACCTCGCGGACTCAGACGCTTCCTGGGCGGACACAGGCCGTGCCAGGCGATTACTTGGGTGGCAGCCACAGGTCTCTTTGGAGGCTGGCATCAGCCTTACCGCCCGCTGGTATATGCAAAATAGAGACTGGGCGAAAGACATGCGTTAAGAAGCGCCCGCGTGAGCCATGTCCGTGCGGCCTGTTCCGGACTGAGGACGGTCATCGTGCCCATTGGCTGGTGAGCAAAACGCGAGATAGGCGCTCCTACGATTGCAGGCCGGGCAAGGCGCCTCCCCTGCCTCCCAGCCCCTCGAACTGCCCGCTGTTCCCCTCTGGTCTCCACCACTAGCCTTGACATCTGCGTTCATGTATTGAACAATGGATTGTTAGCGATGTTTCGTAAAGCAAAGCGGTGTGTACCGTCCGAGCGCGCGGCCCCGCGAAACCGGCAACGGGAGGAGTACGAACCGATGTGCCCGTCCAACGACAAGCTCAAGGATGGCCTTGAGGGGGCGTCCTACCGGGAGTTGAGACTCCTTGAGGAAGTGGACGTCGAACCGGAGACCAGCCAGAGACATCTGGCGAGCCGGCTAGGTGTCGCCCTGGGCGTCGCAAATCTTCTGGTCCGGAACCTGGCGCAAAAGGGCTACATCCGGGCAACCCGCGCCGGGTGGAAACGGTGGGTCTACAACCTCACGCCGGCAGGCGTCGGCAGGAAGGCTAACCTGACCCTGGCCTACGTGGATAGGGTGCTCGATCACTACATACGTGTCCGGGCGATTCTCCGCGAGGATATCGGCGCAGTGGGCTTAAACCACGAGTCCCGGATGGCCGTATATGGGACGAGTGAGCTGGCCGAGCTGATGTACCTGGTGCTCAAGGACATGGGCGTTAGCCAGATCGACTTCTTCGAGATTAACGGCGGCGACAGCTTCCTCGGGTCCACCGTTCGTGACCTGGCGTCGATGGAGTCCGAGGACTACGTGAAGGTCCTGGTCGCGTTCTCGTCCGAAATCGAGTCGAAATGCGAAAACCTCCACGCCACCGGCGTTCCCGGCTCACAGATAATCACTCTGCTTCAGAACCAGAACAACTTCGCGACCGCCGCGGATGGGAGAGAGGGGACCTAGATGTCTCGACGCTGGTACGTGGTCAGGACCAAGCCCCAGGCGGAGTACATCGCTGCCGACGCCCTGAGACAGCAAGGGTACGAGCACTTCTTCCCCACGGTGCCCGTGCCGCTGAGGCGGTTCGGAAAGAAGGAGATCCCGCTATTTCCCGGGTACCTTTTCCTGCGGTGCGATTGGGACGGACACCATCTTCCCGCCATATCGCTGCTTCCCGGCGTCTTGGGTTGGGTCCGCTTCGATGGAGCAACCCCGCCCATTTCTGAAGAGATCATAGGAGACCTTGCCCGCCGCCTGAAGGCGATCAACGAGGGCGGCGGAACGTGGACCAGGTTCAAGCCGGGCCAGACGGTACGGCTCGTGTCCGGGAATTTCGAGAGTCTGGCCCGGGTGATTGACGAACCCAAATCCCCGCACTCACGGGTAAGGGTCCTGATGGAGTTTATGGGCCAGTTCATTTCTGCAAAGGTGCCGTGGAACGACTTGCGCGTGGCGCCGGAGGACTACACGGGTTTTCAGAGCCCCGGGCGCCGACGCCGGACCAGGGGAAAGGGCAGATGGATCCGAGGCCTCCGCCCCGAGGCCTCGATGGGCGCTTAGCCCGACGGCACTTGGGGGCCAAAATCACCGAGAGTCATTCGTCGTAGCCACCGCTCCGAAGACGCTCGGGATCATTCGCTCAACCTCGAGCCCGGCGAACAGCCTGGATGGCGAAGCTGTGGAAGCCGCAACTTAGAACGATAACCCCGGACACCGGTCAATGGTTTGGAAAGCATGAACGACCTGCTTCGCAAGATAGAGAATAAACAAGCCGTCGTGTCCGTCATCGGGCTCGGCTACGTCGGCCTGCCGCTCGCCATGACCTTCGCCACAGCTGGGTATCGTGTGATCGGAATTGACGCGGACGAAGAGAAGGTCCAGTCAATAATCAGCGGCGAGTCCTACATACACGACGGTTCTTCGCAGGGTCTAGCCGGGTGGCCGCCGGGCGTCTCCACACCTGATGGTGAGCACGCTGCGGCGGCGGTGAGGACAGGCACGAGGCTCTTGGCGACCACCGATTACGGCTCGCTGGAGGCCGCCGACATCGTGATTGTGTGCGTGCCTACTCCTCTGAGCAAGACCGGCGACCCGGACCTGTCGTACGTCATAGCGGCCGCAGATGGAATGGCCAGTTGGCTGCACCCGGGAATGCTGGTCATCCTCGAGAGTACCGGGTATCCGGGTATGACGGAAGAGGTGATACTCCCGAGGCTGCAAGACGCGGATGGGATGGGATGGAAGGTGGGTAGAGACTTCTTCCTGGCCTTCTCACCGGAGCGAATCGACCCTGGACGCACCGACTGGACCATCAAGAACACGCCGAAGGTGGTCGGCGGGGTGACGCCCTCGTGTCTGCAGAGGGCCGAGGCCCTTTATAGCCGTGCCCTCGACCACGTTGTGCCGGTGTCGTCTCCGAAGGTAGCGGAGATGGCGAAGCTGCTGGAGAACACGTTCCGCGCCACAAACATCGCCCTGGTCAACGAGATCGCCATGATGTGCGACCGGCTGGGGGTGGATGTGTGGGAGGCGATCGAGGCGGCGAAGACAAAGCCCTTCGGCTTCATGCCGTTCTACCCCGGACCGGGACTCGGGGGGCACTGCATTCCGGTGGATCCCCAGTACCTGGCCTGGAAGCTCAAGACGTTGGACTACAACGCTCGATTTATCCAGCTCGCCGCGGAGATCAACCTGGGCATGCCGGCGCACGTGTTGGGAAAGATCTCCGATGCCCTGAACGAAGCGGGCAAGCCCCTGAAGGGGTCCCGAGTCCTATTGCTTGGCGTCGCCTACAAGCCGAATGTCAGCGATACCAGGGAGTCCCCTGCCCTCGACCTGATCGAGCTTCTGCAGGGCAAAGGCGCGCAGGTCGCCTACCACGACCCATACGTAGAACAGGTGGAGGCAGCCGGGGAGGTGCTGGACGCTGTCACGCTCGACGACGAGAGCCTGCAGGCGGCGGACTGCGTCGTCATCACCACCGATCACGATACGTACGACTGGCAGCGGGTGGTGGACCACAGCCGGCTGTTGGTGGACACTCGAAACGCCACGTCCGACGTCGTGTCGGCGGCGGCCGCGGTAGTCAGACTCTGAGACGGGAGCCCTATTCTGTAGAGAGCGGGACTCGAGCCTTTGGAAACGAACTCTACACAAAGTTTTCTGGAAGAGGTCTGGGCAAGCCTCAGCGCCTTAAGGAATGGAGGAGGTCGCGATGCAGACCATACAAGTCATACAGCGGGGATTCGGCGATCACGTTCTTCCCGACGAGTACGTCCACCTTCACGACGGGTCCACGGGAAAGACCTACGAGATCATGGTCAAGAGCACGGCTGAACGTCCCGGAGAGACGGGCGCCGTCCGGGTATATATTCCTGACAATCTGATACGGAGCGCGTTCATGATCGAGGGCCACCTGGTGGTTGAGCTGACCGATCCGGTGGACGATTCCGAGGCCGATACGAGGCGTAAAAGGATTCGAGAGAAGGTAGGGACTATGGAAATGGACAGTAAGTAAGCGGATGGAACAGGAGACGAAAACGATGCTCTCGGTCCCGCCAATGAAGGTCGTGTTCGAAGAGGCTGACCGCGCCGCGATCCTCGAGGAGATAGACCGCTGCCTGGCGAGCGGATGGGTCGCGACCGGCAAGAACATAAAGGCGCTTGAGGAGTTCTGGGCCGAGTACTGCCGCTGCTCCTACGGAGTTGCTTGCTCCAACGGGGGCGCCGCGCTAGAGCTAATAATGAAAGCGCTGGATGTCGAAGGCAAGGACGTGCTCGTGCCCACGAACACGTTCATCGCCACGGCGAACGCCGTCACGCTGGCGGGTGGCGACGTGGTGTTTCTGGACACCGACCCGAGGACCATGGGCGTCACCCTCGAGGAGATCCAGCGCCGCGTAACGGAGCGGACCGCCGCGGTGATCGTGGTGCACATCGGAGGGATCATCTCACCCGAGTTGCCCGCAATCGCCGCGTGGTGCAAGGACCGCGGCATATCGCTGGTGGAGGACGCGGCCCATGCCCACGGCTCGGAGGCGGACGGCAAGCGGGCAGGCCAGTTCGGAGTAGCCGCCGCATATTCGTTTTTCGCCACAAAGGTGATAACGAGCGGAGAGGGCGGCATGGTCGTCACGAACGACTCCGGCCTGGCCGAGAAGTGCCGGGGACTGAGGGACTACGGGAAGATCTCGGAGTGGGAATCGGTCCACGCCGTGCTCAGCACCAACTATCGCATGAACGAGATCGCGTCTATCGTGGCCCTGTCCCAGGCCAGGCGGCTGGACGACTTCATCGCCGCTCGAGAGGAGGTTGCGCGCCGCTATACCGACGCCCTTTCGGGTCGCCTTGAGCTCGTGCTGCCCGAGGGAAGGAGCAGCTGGTACAAGTACATCGCACTCCTGCCGGAGGGAGTTGACAGGCTAGCATTCAAAAGCGGCCTCAAAGAGCGCGGTGTCTCCATGGCTGGAGGGGTATACGAGCTACCGGTCCACCTCCAGCCGCTGCTCGCATCGGAGCAGCAGCGAACCGACTTGCCCTGGTCCGAAGACCTGTGCGCCCGGCACGTGTGCCTGCCGATCTTCTACACAATGAGTACCGAACAGGTCGACCACGTGATCTCGTCAATCCTATCGCAACTCGAGCTTGAACCGGCACCGTTAGCAGCCAGCGGCCCGACAACCGAGGCCTAGAGGAGAAAGAAAATGGTACTCATTATCGCGGAGGCGGGCGAGAATCACCTTGGAGACCGAACCATGGCTCGGCAGCTCGTCGGCATGGCGGCCGCCTCAGGCGCCGACTATGTGAAGTTCCAGATGTACAGCGCGGCGAAGGCTGCGGACGATGACGAGGAAAAGGAATGGTTCGGAAAGGTGGAAGTGTCCGACGAGATGTGGCAGGACCTGGTGGACAACTCCAAGGCGCTTGGGATCGAACCCCTGTGCACGCCGTGGGACATCGAGAAGGCCGAGGCCATCTACAGATCCGGTGTGAACACCATGAAGATCGCTTCATTCCACACCACCGACCTGGAGCTGCTGGACTACGTCAACCAGCGGTCCGACAGGGTGTTCATATCGACCGGCATGTCGAGCATCGATGAGATCGACCGGGCGGTGGACACGCTGAACAAGGTCGACGACCTGTACGTGCTTCACTGCGTGTCCGAGTACCCGCTGCCCCCGGAGAACGTCAACCTGCGGATCATCCAGACGCTTAAGGAGCGCTACGGCGACAGGGCCAAGATCGGCTACTCCGACCACACCACGGGGATCCTCTCCCCGGTGGCGGCCGTCGCGATGGGCGCGGAGGCGATAGAGAAACACGTGACGCTGAGCAAGGACCTGGAGGGGACGGACCACATACTGTCGGCCGACGCCGTGGAGCTACCCGAGATGGTGCGCGAAATACGTCTGCTGGAGACGATGCTGGGCAGCCCCCAAAAGCGCATCACCGCCCTCGAGGCGGAGAACCAGCACTTCCTGAGGAACCGATTCAGGCACTGACGTGGGCCGCGCCCCGAGAATCTCTTGTGTGGTCTGTACCTACAACTACGGCCGGTTCTTGGAGCGGTGTCTCAGGAGCCTGACGGCGCAGTCCCTGGCGCCCGAGACCTATGAGATCGTGGTCGTGGACGACGGCTCGACGGACGATACACCGGATGTGCTGGCCGCGTTCGGCGACGAAATCGTGGTGGTCCGCCAGCGGAACGCAGGCCTTGCCGCGGCCTCGAACGCTGGCTTGCTGCGCTCCAGGGGTGAATACGTCGTGCGTGTCGACGCCGACGACGAGGCCGAGCCCGACGCGTTCGAGCGACTGGCGGAGAGTCTCGACGACCATCCCGGCGCGGCGGCCGTCTACGCGGACAGGACGGAGATCGGCACGGATGGTGTTGAGACGGTGGTTCGGCCTGCCGGGGACCTGAATATCTACCGGCTCATAGCCCCCGGCATCATGTTCCGGCGCTCGACCGTCCTCGAGGTTGGGATGTACCGGCCGCTCTACTGGGAAGAGCACGACCTGATGATAAGGCTGCTCCAGCGCTATCCCCTGCGCTACCTACCCCGGCCGCTGTATCGCTACCATCTGCACGGCGGCAACATGACGGCCAACGCCGACGCGAGAATGGACGGGTGGCGAGTCCTCATCGAGACCTGGGGGATCGACGAGCTCAGGAGGTGGGGCCGCGACGCCGAGATGGAGGAGGCCTACGTGGTGGAGGGGCGTCGCGACCGTGGCTCACATTAAGGGCGCGGGAGCCTCCGGGACCACAGCGTGAGCGAAAAGAGGGATCGTGTCGTGGCGATTGTGCTGGCCCGGATGGGGTCGAGCCGTTTACCGGGCAAGACTCTGATGAAAATCGCCGGCAAGCCGTCCCTTCAGCACCTGCTGGAGCGTCTGTCCGGCTCCCTGGAGGTGGACGAGGTCATCGTCGCGACTACGGATTTAGCCGAGGACGATGACATCCAGATATTGGCGAACACGCTGGGGTATCGCTGCTTCCGAGGATCGGCCCAGGATGTCTTATCGCGGGTCGCGGGCGCCTCGGCCTGGGCAGAGGCCGACCTGATCTCATACGTTACCGGCGACTGCATCGTCATCTGCCCCGAGGTGGTCGATCTCGCGGTCCAGACCTTCCAGTCGGCCGGGTGCGACTACCTGTCGAACCTGATCGTGCAGACGTATCCCCAGGCCGTGGACACGAGGGTGTTTCGAGCGAGAGCCATCCAGCTCATCGACCGGGAGCTTGCCGGTGACGACGCTGTGGTGAGAGAGCACGCTTACCTCTACTTCGAGGAGCACCCGGAGCGCTTTAAGATCTTTAACATGGAGGCGCCTCCTCATCACCGCAGACCGGAATGGCGCCTTGACCTGGACTATGAGGTAGACCTGCGACTGTTGCGACGCGTATTCGCCGACCTGGAGCCTGTCGCCCCGCGCTTCGGCCTCGATCGGCTCATCGAGTATCTGGACTCTCATCCCGAGCTTCGGGCCATCAACGAGGGGATGACAAGAAAGCCTCAGCGGTAGTGGCGGCGGCTTCCTTGAATACGGCGCGGGCAGCGAGTTCGGACAGGGCCTAGCATTCTTATTCCCAGCCGCCGCGAGGCGGCGAGAGAACCTGGAGGACAATAGATGCAGTGTGTGGTAACAGGGGGCAGCGGGTTCATTGGCAGCCACGTCGTCGAGGCGTTGAAGGAGGCCGATCACCGGGTGACGAACATCGACGTGCGTGCGCCTTCTGGCGACGATACCAGCTTCAAGAAGGCCGACATCAGCGACTCCGATGCCCTGGCCGGCATCTTCAGCGAGCATGGACAGGACGTGGTATTTCACATCGCTGGGATGGCCAACGCGAGAGAGGCCCTCTCGGACCCCGTAAAGGCGGTCGGGATCAATATTGGCGGCACGGCCGCCGTGCTCGACGCCGCCCGCCGGGCCGAGGTCGGGCGGGTCGTATTCGCCTCCACCGTCTGGTACTACAACGCCGTCGACCAGAGCCCGGACCCCGGGAGCCAGGCGGGCGATATCACCTATCTGGATGAGACCAGCCCCGTTCTGCCCGAGGGCGGGGGCCACGTCTACACGACGTCGAAGATCGCGTCGGAGTACCTGTGCCACGACTTCCAACGCATGTACGGGCAGGATTTCACGGTACTGAGGTACGGCATACCCTACGGGCCCAGGATGTGGCCCGGCCTGGCCCTCCGCGCATTCGTCGAGAACGCGTTCAACGGCAAGCCCATCACCATCTTCGGCGACGGCAGCGCGGTCCGCCGCTTCGTATATGTGGGAGACCTGGCGGACGGCCATGTCAAGGCGCTGGGAAACGAGGCGGTGAACCAGACCTACAATCTCGAAGGAGCCCGGGACGTCACCATCCGCGAGCTGGCGGAGACAGTCTGCAAGTTCATCCCCGGCACGACGATCTCCTACATAGAAGAGCCGACCCGGCGCGGCGAGCTCGATCTTGGGCAGGTCGTCGTTTCGAACCAGAAGGCCCGGGACGAGTTGGGGTGGGTCCCCAACACGCAGCTCGAGGATGGCGTAAAGGCGTTTGTGGCGTGGTATGAGGCCACCTATGGCCAATAGATCGCCGATGAACGGAATCGGAATAGCTATAATAGCCACATGGCGGATTCTGCTATTGCCAGTTTCGGTGCTTATCTGTCGCGCTGCTCCATTTGGGCGTTACAAGAAGCATCTCCTCTCAACATGGCAGCTATCGCAGAGTCGCAGTCCTCTCGACTCATTGCTATTTCGCCCATTCCTCTGGTATTGGACGAAGTTCGAGTACCGTCGCGAGAGGGCCCCGGACAGACGAGAGAACCTGAAATCACTGGTCATGGACGGAAAATCGGGCAAGGCCTTTGCTAAAGGCTTCGACGCGTCTCCTGTGGACTTGAAGCGTATGGTCGGTCGGCTGACGTTCGGTGAATTGGTCCCGGTACTTCAGAAGGCGGATGCCCTTCTCGCTTCGGCCTCGAAACCGATGTTGGTCTGCCAGATCGGAAGTTCTTCAGGACGGGAAATCGCCTGGCTTGCCACGAGAAACTCTGCCCATACGTACATAGGAACAGATGTCTTTGAAGATGTAGTCACCTACGCTTCCGAGCACTACGACCTGCCAAACTTGAGCTTCCAGACTTGCCCGGCGAAGGATATATCGTCGTTGATGTCGAGATATGAGTATTCCGAAATCATCGTTTTCTCCCACGGTTCGCTGCAATACGTGCAGCCGGAGCATGTAAGGCCTTTCTTCGAATCCCTCAAACGCTTCCCGGGTCTACAGGTGATGCTGGCAGAACCGGCCGAGGACATCAACGGCGGCATCGAAGGTCTGAATGGCAGCCGCTGGCGAGGCACGTTGACCGCCAGCCACGACTATCGCTTCTATGCCGAGAGCGTGGGCATTGTGACCAAAGAGTCGCATATTCTCCGGGCTCGGCCCGGCAAAGGCAAGGTAACCTACTTCTACTGGGGCACGTCGAATTAGAGTCCGTGGGGTCCACACCGGAAGACCTCGAAGCTCTGTTGTTCTGCGACCTATTGGCCTTCCACGCCAGATGGACCCGTTGGTTGCGCACAAGAGATCGTGACTACTCTAACGAGGTCATTTTCTTGCACTGTGAACCAAGTAGTATCTGCGACGGTGCCCCCTATGGGCTATAGTTGTCCCGCTCGGGGGCAGGGGGCGATTCGCTTCTGGGATGACCGGTCTGGAGCGGGTTGTCGTGTCTAGGACCTGGGTCCTGGTCCAGAACACCGAGCAGGTCGAGCTCGCTGTGTCCCTGAGAGGCGCCGCGCCCGGTGTATCCTACTCCTACCTGGCGACGATGCCTGACGCGCATTTCGCGCTGCTCGAACGCGGCCTGCACAGCCGCAGTGTTCATGAGTTCGCGTCCGACGAAGAACGAAACGGCATCGCGACCCAGCTCGTCGGCAAGATACGGCGAGGGACGGAGAACCTCGACAGGCATCTGCACTTCGTCGTGCCCGATCTTCCCGCAGGGTTCAGACCTTTCAACGCCATCGAGTACGACACCAAGCGGCTGGCTGACTCGATCGCGTTTACCGTCGCAGAGCTGGCGGAGTTCAGCAGGGTCGAGTCGCCGGAGCGGCTGCTGTACTGGGGACGGCCGCCGACGCCGACGTTTCATACTGACGACCCGAAATTATTTTCACTCCACCCCTCCAGTGAGGTGTCGGCAGCCTCCCTGGTGCTTGATGGCGAGAACCTGTGGAAGCGGCTGGGTGTGCCTGCGGAGTGTCTATCCGACCCGGTCCCCACTGCACCCGGCAAGCCAAAGCTCCAGCAAGGTTGGCGCGCTAGGGTACGCGAGCTGCTCAACCCGAATCGAGTCGAAGCGGTCGGGGAGGTGCGTTCCGGCAATGGAGGGACCGTATTTCGTGCCCGCGGGCCCAGAATCCTGGTCGTCGGCAAGTCCGACAACACGCGCCCGTTTATTGAGTACGCTCTGGCGGGGCAAAAGGCGCAGATCGACTGGTGGATCCACTACAGACACGACCCGGTCCGGCTCCCTACCTTGCGTCTGGTAGCGTTGGGCGGTGGGACTCGGGAGGTCGCCAAGGTGGCAGGTCTGATCTCCGAGATGACCGAGCCATTCACGCCCGATGACTTTTGGAGTTGCACCGAAACCGAGCGGCCCCTTCGCGACATCGTGCACAGTCGACTGAGTGGGTTCTGGAGGCTGAGGGTTCCGGAGCTTCTTACGCTCTACGCGAGATCGCTCCGTTACTTCAAGAAACGCCGCCCGTTTGCTGTGATAGCCGGGACGGCGAATCTGGAGCGCACGCAGGTAATCTTCCAGGCGGCAAGGGCGTTTGGAGTTCCTCTGGCCTCGCTCCAGCACGGCGGAGGCTATGGCTATGTGCTGAACGAGTCACTCGTGTTTCCAGAACTGCGAGCCGACGTATTCGCTTCGTACGGACCGGAAGCCGGCACGTCTCTGGAAGCCTTCGCATCGACTCGGGGCCTGGCTGCCAAGGCGGTGGGCCTCGGCTGGCGTCGAGGCTCGATGCTTGCGAACCAGGTACGGACCGGCGATGCGGACGGCCGGGCGGAGTCGCAGGTCACCGGACGCAGAGTGATCTATGTCCCGACCGGTCTGCTGGGAGATCGCCGCTGCGGCCCGGCCCACGACATGCACGATACCGAGTACTGCCTGGAGCAGGTCAAGGTGATCGAGGCGGTGGCCGGCCTTGAGAATGTCGATCTCCTCGTCAAGCTTCACCCCAAGGACCTCGTTCCCAGTCCCATTAGGCGTTGGGTCGAACAGCGCGAGAATCCCAGAATCGCCGTGGCGAGCAAGGGAAAGCTCGACAGGCTGCTCTCGAACGCGGACCCGGTCGTCATTGACTATCCGACCACGACGTTGATCGAGTCCATGGCCGTAGGTGTGCCGATAGTCTATCTCGACCTCGGCATCTTTCGCTGGACGCCCGAGGGAGAGGCGCTCATGCGCGAGTCCACTCATTGGGTAGACAGGACTCCGGGGTGGGAGAGCAGGCTGACCCGGGCAGTTAGCGAAGCCCTCGATTCCTCCGCTACGGACCCGGGCGCCAACCCCTTCCTGGCGGCATACGCCAGCCTGGAATTCCGTCCCGAGCTTCTGTGGGAGACGCTGGCCATGACCCGGAGCGGCCGAGCAACGCTGCTGGAACCACAAGATCGTGAACTTGCTCGACCAGCTGCGAAAGAGGGACCATGCACAGGCCAAGCTGGCTCAAACCTGCACAAGCAGTAAGATATTCCCGGCTCATGCAGCCAAACCGCGCCAGAAGACAATGAGATTTCTCAGGCGAGCCATAGGAACAGCCATAGGGTTTGTTATCTGTCGATTTCCTCCGCTTTATCGCTACAAGCTCTACTTGCTTTCCACGACACATAGACAAGAAGTCAGGGGCTGGGTCGGCAAGATCGTGTATCGACCAGCTTTTGGGTACTGGTACCGGTCCGAGTACCTTGCAGAAGAAGATCCGGACAAGATGGAAGAACTGAAGGCTCTGGCAATGGGAGGCCAGTCCGGCGAGGCATGGGCGAAACGGTACGACCACCCGCCTGCGGATTTCAACTCCAGGTTCGGCGCGCTTTCGTGGGCTGAGGCCTATCCTCTTGTTCCCGAACTAGACCGTCTGCTGTCCTCATTGGGGGCACCCGCCGACGTAGTTCAGGTGGGTGCGTCTTCAGGCACCGAAATCGCCTGGCTCGCAAGTAGACATCCGCTTCATATCTTCGTTGGCACAGATATCTATGAGGACGTGGTGTCGTACGAGAATAGAGAACACAGCGGGCCGAATCTGAGCTTCGAAATATGCTCGGCGCAGAACGTCGCCGAGTTCATTAGAGATATGAGAAGTGATAGGGGTGTGATTCTGTTCTTTTCCGGAGTGCTGCAATACGTTCATCCTAAGCATGTTTCAGGCATGTTCGAGTCCCTGGCCGAAATCCCCCGCCTACACTTGGTACTGCTGGAGCCAGCAAGCGAGGCGAATGGCTCTCCGAACGAACTGGCAGGTAGTCTGCCGCGCACGAGGTTCTCCTACACACATAACTACGCGCGATACGCAGAAAGCAGTGGATTGATTACGGAAGTGTGCAAGATCATCCGCCCATACATCCCGGCCGACGACTATTCCGACCATAAGGATACTGTCAGGTACTTTTACAAGGGGAGGACCTCAACGTAGACGGACTGGGCCTCGGCCGTTGCTGGGTGCGGATCGCCGCCTTACTCTTATCCGCACCTTTTAACGTAATCTCGCCCGGCGGACTTGAGGCGACACCGTCGCGACCGTCGTTCCCCCTCCATAATCAGGCTGCACCGCGGACCGGCGGGTTCCGCACGAACCGGGTCGGGCTAGGTGCAAGGGTTGCGAGTGCATCAGCGTCGGTGGGCCCGGGGGGCTCCATCGCGGGTCCGTAGTGCGCAGTGGCCTCTCTCGCGATCGGCGGGGCATCCTCGACCCCGGCGCCTATTCCGGCGGCGAGCATCTATGGAACGGAAAGTCCAAGCTTGCTGTTAGCACTCGAGGGCCCCGGCCCTGGAGCTCCACGGGTTTGATGGCGCTAAAGCGGGGCAGGCCTTGGGCGTTTATCGTTCTCCGTGCTTAGATACTACGATGAGATTTCCGCAATTGAGAGTCAGGAGCAAATCATGACACTTGCCAAGCCGTTTCGGCGGCACAGCACGCTCTAGCAAATGCGCGTGCTCCGGATCCTACCATATTTCTTCAAGAAGCGGCCCTGGAGTGTGATCGGGCTCCTCGCGGCTATACTTATTGCTTCACTCGCGGAGGGGGTGGGTATCGGTTTTCTGCTCCCACTGCTGGAGGCCATAAGCACGCAGGAGGACATGGAGTCCGCCTCCCGTGTCTCCCGCGTCCTGTCCGAGGTTTTTGCCACGCTGGGGATCCCCTTTGTGCTGTGGACGATCATGCTGGGAGGCTTCGCATTCTTTCTCATGCAGGCCATACTCAAGTATCTGGAGGAGACCCGGAGCGTCAAGCTGGCCAGCTACATCACGGCGGACGTTCGAGCCCAGACCTTCGAGAGCTTGCTCCACGCAGACCTGACGTATATCCACAACAAGAGTGGAGGAGACCTCACAAATTCGCTGATCACCGAACCCATGCGACTTCATGGGGCGTTCTCGTTCAGCACCAGGCTGGTGGCCATGGTGATCGAGAGCGCGGTGTACTTCGGGCTAGCACTGTACCTCTCCTGGCAGCTTGTCCTTGCCGCGTTCGTGTTGATGGGCGGGATACTCTTGCTGGTCACGATCGAATTCAAAAAGGCAGGCCGCTATGGGGAGCATCTGACGCAGATCAACAAGAGCCTACAGATTACGGCGATGGAGCAGTTGAGCGGCCTGCGAATACTGAGAGCGTTTGGGCTCGAGTCCCTCTCTCTTGGCACGTTCAAGCACTTCGCCTACGATTCCGCGTCGGTGAGCTATGCGGTAACCAAGAGCCGGTCCCGCTTGACCGGTATCTTTCGGATAGGGACGCTGGGGGCGCTCCTGGCCATAGTCTACGTCGCGGTCACTTGGCTCGATCTGAACATGGCGATTCTGCTGACGTTCGTTTTCATTCTTTACCGTCTCTACCCGAGAGTCGGGGGAATAAACGGCGCGTATCATCAACTCCTCACCGCGATTCCCGGCGTCGAGAACATTACTACCCTGCTGAAGGAGACCGAGAATCCCACGATACGCAGCGGTGCGGCCCCGTTCACCAAGCTCGAAGATGAGATCACGTTCGATGGGGTGGGTTTCAGCTACGACGGGCAGGTGCCTGTTTTGACCGATCTGAAATTTTCGGTCGTGCGCGGTGAGACGACGGCCATCGTGGGCGGCTCCGGCGCGGGCAAGACGACGGTGGTGAACCTTATCATGCGCTTCTACGACCCGATCTCGGGCCGCGTGCTGGTGGACGGGATGGACCTCAAGGAAATGGACCTGTCAGCCTGGAGGCGCGCCATATCCCTGGTAAACCAGGACATCTTTCTGTTCAACGATACGATCTATAACAACATCGCCATGGGCAGGCAGGGCGCCACCAGGGACGAGATTGTGGACGCGGCCCGGCTGGCCTACGCGGACGAGTTTATCAAAGAGCTTCCCGGGCAATATGACACGACTATCGGGGACCGCGGCGTGCGACTGTCCGGAGGACAACGCCAGCGTATCGCCCTCGCGCGCGCCGTCTTGAGAGACCCTCAGGTGTTGATACTCGACGAGGCGACCAGCGAGCTGGACACCAAGTCGGAGCAGCTCATTCGCCGGGCCGTGGAAGAGTTGGGCGCCTCCCGCACTGTCATCACGATAGCCCACAGGCTTTCGACCATCAGGCACGCGGACAAGATTGTCGTCTTCGAAGGAGGCCGGGTTGTCGAGCAGGGAAGCCACGAAGTGCTTCTCGAGGGCAACGGTCCGTACTCCGAGTTCCTTCGTGTCCAGGAGCTGGTGGCAGGGAAGGCGGAGTGAGCGGATTGCTCTCGCAGCAGCTCACATGAGCCGTAGCCACTCCCAGCGCTACCTGGAGCAAACGGCCGAAATAGCCTTCGCCATAGACCACGAGGCCGTGGAGAGGGTCGCGGCGGGCCTGGCCGCCTTGCGCGATCGAAGCGGCCGGCTTTTCGTGCTGGGGGTGGGAGGAAGCGCTGCCAATGCGGGCCACCTCGTGAACGACATCCGCAAGCTCGCCGGCATCGAGGCTTACGCTCCCACCGACAACGTGGCGGAGCTGACCGCCCGCACCAACGACGAGGGTTGGGACACCGTGTTCTCGGAGTGGTTGGAGACGAGCCGCGCCGGTGGCAAGGACGCCGTCATGGTGCTCTCGGTAGGCGGTGGCGACGCCGAGCGAAACGTAAGCGTGAACATCGTACGCGCCGTGGACAAGGCGAGGGAGTGGGGCATGGCGGTCTACGGGATCGTCGGGCGGGCGGACGGCCACACCGCCAGAGTCGGAGACGAGGTGATAGTCGTTCCTACGGTAGACCCGGCTCACGTCACCGCACACGCGGAGTCGTTCCAGGCGGTCATATGGCATTGCATCGTATTTCATCCGAGGCTCATCGCCCACGCCGCCAAGTGGGAGGGCATGAGCGCTGCTGGGAGCCGGTAGTGCATCCCGCCGTGTTCCTTGACCGCGACGGCGTCATCAACCAGGTCGTCGTCAGGGACGGACGCCCCTACCCTCCTCCCTCCGTCGCGGAGCTGAAGATAATGCCGCGAGTCAGTGAGTCCATAGACGCTTTGAAGGTCGCCGGCTTTCGGACCATCGTGGTGACCAACCAGCCGGACGTGGCAACCGGGGTGCAGCGCCGCGAGGTCGTGGAGGCCATGCACGAGGTCCTGCTCACCGCCCTCCGGATAGACGATATCAGGGTGTGTTTCCACACAGACCGAGACGGCTGCACGTGCCGGAAGCCGAAGCCCGGCATGCTACTGGAAGCTGCGTCGGACTGGGATGTCGACCTGGGACGCTCCTACATGGTGGGCGACCGATGGCGTGACATCGATGCCGGCCGCGAGGCGGGCTGCAGGACCATCCTGGTGGGCGGCGGATATGCGGAGCGCGAGGCCGAGGCGCCGGACGCGGTAGCGGACTCGCTCCATGAGGCCGCGAAGCTGATCCTCTCCGAGCAAAACCGCAATGCCTCTCGAAGCAGGATAGGAGGTGATCCGTGGCGTCGATAGAAGACCTCAAGGTCAAGATATTCGCCGACGGCGCCGACCTTGCACACATAGCCGAGCTATCCAAGAATCCGCAAATAAAGGGTTTCACCACGAACCCGACCCTGATGCGCAAGGCCGGGGTCCGTGACTACCGGCGGTTCGCCGAGGAGGCCCTGTCTATCATCGGAGACCGGCCCATCTCCTTTGAGGTATTTTCCGACGAGTTCCACGAGATGGAAGAGCAGGCGCTAGAAATCGCGTCGTGGGGCCGCAACGTATACGTCAAGATTCCGGTCACCAATACCCGGGGCGAGTTTTCGGGACACCTGATAGAGCGGCTGTCCAACTCCGGGATACAGGTCAACGTGACGGCGATGATGACCTTCGGCCAGGTCGAGCGGATCGTCGGCCACCTGTCTTTGGAGACAAGCAGCTACGTATCCGTGTTCGCCGGGCGCATCGCCGACACTGGGCGGGACCCGATTCCGATCATGACGCAGGTCGTCGGGCTGCTGAGGTCCCATCCGAAGGTGGAGTTGATCTGGGCCAGTCCGCGTGAGCTGCTGAACGTGATCCAGGCCAACGATATAGGCTGTCACAACATCACGGCCACCAGTGATGTGCTGGCGAAACTTGATGGAATCGGAAAGGACCTCGATGTCTTCTCCCTGGAGACCGTGAAGATGTTCCGGCTGGACGCCGTCGAGGCGGCATACACCGTCGACGTGTCGCAGCCGGCGGCGGCGCCGGGGAGTGACGGCGCATGACGCGGGTCCTAGTCACGGGGGGCGCAGGATATGTGGGCTGTGTTCTGGTGCCGGCGCTCTTAGACGCCGGATACGCCGTGACCGTCTACGACCTGATGCTTTTCGGGTCCGACGGGCTTCCTTCGAGTCCAGACCTGGAGATCGTGGAGGGCGACCTGAGAGACGAGGCCCGCTTCGCCGGCGCCGTCCGGGGAGCGGACAGCGTCATCCATCTGGGCGCCAATCAGGAAGTCATCGAGCCCGTCTCCGTCCACA
>CAZJDV010000012.1:29611-41364 GCA_964544865.1 uncultured Dehalococcoidia bacterium
GATGCCAGCTTCGAACTGGACCCGGGGCTGAGCAGGTCGATCAACTTCGATTGCTTCGAGCCGCTGGTCCTGGCCAGCAAGTCGGCCGGGGTGAGGCGTTTCGTGTACGCGTCGACCAGCTCCGTATACGGGGTCAGCGACGCCCCTGACGTCACCGAGGAGCACCCGCTGGTGCCGCTGACGGACTATAACAAGTACAAGGGGTTGTGCGAGCCGGTCCTGCTGTGCCAGCAGTCGGCGGATTTCACGACGGTGGTCGTCCGGCCCGCGACGGTCTGCGGATACTCCCCGCGCATGCGCTTTGACCTGAGCGTGAACATCCTGACCAACCATGCGGTGAACAAGAGGGTGATAACCGTTTTTGGCGGGTCCCAGAAGCGACCCAATATCCACATCGACGACATCTGCGAGCTCTATGTCAAGATGCTCGGTTATCCCGACGAAGCGATCGCCGGTGAGATATTCAACGCCGGCTATGAGAACCATACCATAGCGGCGCTCGCGGAGATCATCCGAACCGTCGTGCAGGAGGAGTTCCCCAAAGGGGATCCGATCCAGATCAAGTTCACACCGTCCGACGACATGCGCTCCTACCACGTCTCCTCGCGGAAGATCGCCAAGCACCTTGGCTTCGTGCCGAGAAGGAGCATCGAAGACGCGATACGAGACATCTGCGATGCGATGAAGGCGGGCAAGCTGCCCGGCAGCCTCAGCGATGACAGGTACGTGAACGTGCGAACTGTGAAGGCTATCGGGCTGACATGACCGAACCGAAGATAGCCGTGGTGACCGGGGCCGCCGGATTCATCGGCAGCCACATGGTCGATCTGCTCCTCGACCGGGGCTGCAGCGTCCGCGCCATCGACAACCTCTCCAACGGGCGGCGGGAGAACCTGGAGCACCGCGGTGACGACCCGGGTCTGACATTCGAGACGGGGGACATCCTGGACATGCCCGCCGACGAGCCGCTGTTCAGGGGCGCCGACTACGTGTTCCACTTCGCCGGAATCGGCGACATCGTCCCCTCCATCGAGCGGCCCGTCGACTACCTGTCGGGTAACGTCATGGGCACCGTGCACGCCCTAGAAGCGGCACGTCACGCCGGGGTCCGTAAGTTCGTCTACGCGGCGTCCTCGTCCTGCTACGGCCTGGCCGACGTGCCCACGGGCGAAGACGCCCCCATCGACCCGCAGTACCCCTATGCCCTCAGCAAGCGCATGGGCGAGGAGGCGGTCCTGCACTGGGGATGGGTGTACAACCTTCCGGTGGTCTCATTGCGCATATTCAACGCCTATGGCCCTCGCTCGCGGACCACGGGGGCCTACGGGGCGGTCTTCGGAGTGTTCCTGGCGCAGAAACTTGCGGGCAGACCATTCACCGTCGTGGGCGACGGGTCCCAGAGCCGCGATTTCGTGTATGTGACGGACCTGGCCAGGGCCTTTCTGCTGGCCGCGGAGTCAGACCGGACGGGAGAGATATACAACGTGGGTGGAGGCGACCCGCAGTCGATAAGCAGGCTTGTGGAGCTGTTGGGGGGGGATGTGGAGCATCTGCCCAAACGTCCCGGCGAGCCGGAGTGCACCTGGGCGGACATCGCGAAGATTCGTGAGGAGCTGGGCTGGGAACCCAAGGTATCTTTCGAGGAGGGCGTTGGGACGATGCTCCGCAACATAGACTACTGGCGCGACGCTCCAGTCTGGGACCAGAAGAGCATCCAGGAGGCGACGCAGACCTGGTTCGACGTCCTGGATAGAGTGTCACCATGAACTCCGGCGCTACCAACAACGACTATCTCAGGAAGATCAAGACCCGCGAAGAGCTACGGCAGATAATCGGGACGCCGCCCCGTGACCGGTCGGTGATTATGTGCCACGGGACGTTCGACCTGGTCCATCCGGGGCATCTATGGCACCTGATGTACGCCAAGGGCAAGGCGGACATCCTGGTGGCGAGCCTGACCTCCGATGCACATATCACCAAGTCGGACTACCGTCCATTCGTCCCACAGCGGCTGCGCACCATGAACCTCGCCGCGCTGGAGGTGGTCGACTTTGTCGTTGTCGACGATAACGCCACGCCAATAGAGAGCATTGAGTACCTGCGGCCGGACTACTTCGCCAAGGGATACGAATACTCCGAGCAGGGCGTTAATCCGAAGACCCAGAAGGAGATCGAGGCCGTGGGCAGCTATGGCGGCGAGCTGATTTTCACTCCCGGGGACGTCGTTTATTCCTCGACGGCCTTCATCGATGCGACGCCGCCTAATATCTCCGTCGAGAAGCTGGCAACACTGATGGAGTCGGAGGGCGTGACCTTCGACGCGCTCAGGCGCGCGCTGGGGAAGTTCAGCGACATCGGTGTCCACGTGGTGGGAGACACCATCGTTGACTCCTACGTCTACTGCAACGTGATCGGCAGCGGCACCACTAAAACTCCGACGCTGAGCACGACTTTCGAGAGCCAGGTGGACTATGTGGGCGGCGCGGCGATCGTGGCGCAGCACCTTCGCCGGGCCGGCGCCGCGGTGCGGTTCTCCACGGTCCTCGGCGACGACGGGCCAGGCAGCTTTGTGCGACAGGCGCTGTCTGACTCAGGGGTCGAGTGCGAGCCCTATATCGACCCGACCCGCGTCACCACCCAAAAAAACGTGTTCATCGCTGGAGGGCAACGAATGCTCAAGATGGACAAGGTCGACAACCGGCCTGTATCGGACGCGGCCCTCAACCACCTGGCCAACTCCCTGTCCGCCAACGACACCGGCGCCGTCGTGTTCAGCGATTTCAGGCACGGCATCTTCAACCGCAGCACGATCCCCCGGCTCAAGGCCAGCCTCCACCCCAGCCCGCTGCGCGTGGCTGACAGCCAGGTCGCCAGCCGGTGGGGGAACATTCTCGACTTCGAAGGTTTCGATCTCATCACTCCCAACGAGCGGGAGGCGAGGTTTACCCTGGGCGACCAGGACTCGGTCATTCGGCCGCTGTCCCTCGAATTGTACAAGAGAGCAAAGTGCAAGACCCTGATCCTGAAGCTGGGGAACCGGGGTATCATCACGTATCGCGCCCCCGATTCTGGTTCGGGTTCATTCTTCAGTATCGACAGCTTCGCTGGCACTGTCGTGGACCCGGTGGGCGCAGGCGATGCACTGCTGGCCTATTCCACACTGGCCCTGGTAGCGACCGGGTCGGAGGTGGTCGCCTCCATATTGGGGTCCATGGCCGCGGCAGTTGCGTGCGAGAACGACGGTAACGCCCCGATCGCGTCCGATGACGTGCTCCAGAAGTTGAACGCCGTGGAGAAACGAGCGAGCTACCAATGAGGGTCGTCGTCGTTGGCGTCGGGAACCAGGGCCGGAAACGAATGGCGGTCGCCGGCGACGACGTGACTGCGACCGTGGACCCCGTGACGTCGGGAGCCCAGTACACGGCCGTCGAGCAGGTGCCGCTGGACTCTTACGACGCCGCGCTCGTGTGCACGTCGGACGGCGCGAAGATCGACAACCTGAGATATCTCCTGTCCCACGGCAAGGATGTCCTCGTGGAGAAGCCGCTGATCGCACCGGACGGCGAGCGTATCGCCGAGCTGGGCGAGATCGCCTCTTCCACCGGCGCAACTTGCTACACCGCATACAATCACAGGTTCGAGCCGCACGTCCGGCGGCTCAAGGAATTGCTGGACGACCGGGGCCTTGGCGAGGTCTACACCGCCAGGATTTTTTACGGCAACGGCACGGCCATGGACACCAGGCGGTCTCCCTGGCGGGACGACGGCCTCGGGGTGCTGTCAGACCTCGGGTCCCACCTGCTGGACCTCTCGCTGTTTTTGTTTGCGGACACGCGCCGGGAGTTCGAGCCCTGGAGCCTTGGCCGGTTTGAGAACCTGTCGCTGGACCACGTCGTGTTCGGCTCTTCGGGGAAGCCCGTCCTGGAGTTCGAGACCACGCTGCTGTCCTGGCGCAACACCTTCACCATCGATGTTCTGGGTGAGCTTGGCAGCGCCCACGTATCGGGCCTATGCAAGTGGGGCGAGAGCACCCTCACGCTGCGTAAGCGTGTGTTCCCCAGCGGAGTGCCCGATGAAGACGTGCAGACCGTCGAAGTTAGCGATCCGACCTGGGCCCTGGATTACGGGCACTTCAAGGAGCTGCGCGGTACAGGATTCACCAGCATCGAGACGGACGTATGGATCAACTCCGTGCTGAACAAGGTCGGGCGCTCCGCCCTGGTGGGGGCCTCGCCCTGATCGGCTTCGCCGGCCTATCCCACCTGGGAATCGTTTCGAGCATCGCCGCCGCTCCGAAGGGCTGGGACGTGGTCGCCTACGACCCCGACGCGTCGCTCTGCGAGGCGCTTGCGGAGGGTCGGCTGTCTCTCTTGGAGCCGGGCCTGGCCGAGCTGCTGGTCGCCTCTATCTCGGCTGCCAACACCCTGGCCGATCTGTGCGAGGCCATCGGCGCCGCCGAGTGGTCGGAAATCGTGCCGGCGCTGCGCTCGGACCGACGGATCGGCCCCTACATCTACCGGAGCCCCGGACTGGGCATTGCCGGCGGCAACTTGGTGCGCGACCTGGCTACCGTGACCGGGCTGGTCGCGGAGCACGGAACGGATGCCGGCGTCGTGGACGCCTGGATATCTAACGGCGACCACCGCTGCGACTGGGCGCTCGAGACCATCGAGTTCGAGGTGCTTGTCCCTGGCGCCCAGGCCCGAATCGGAGTCTGGGGGTTTGCGTATAAGCCTCTGACACCGACTCGACCAGGCACTCACCTGTCCTGAGCTTGATTGGCGCGCTGGCGCCCCGGTCAGAGTGCGCCTTTGACCCGGCTGTCAGGCTCGACGACGCGGTCTACGGGGCGCTGCAATCAAAGATAGCCCTGGCCGCCTGTGAGGGCGCGGACGCCCTGGCGATGATGACGCCGTGACAGGAATTTGGGTCCGTCGATATGGCGCGAGTTCCGGTGGAAACGGCCAGCGACGTCATCATCAATCCCTGCGGGGCCCTGGACGGCGATTGGCGCGCGGAGCTCGGGGTTTTCATATTTCAGGCTTGGCTCTCCGGCCAGGAGACTCGACCTAACGTGAACGATAAAAATCACTCCCGATTGCATATCGCCGTGGTCGGGGCGAGCTCGGGCATCGGCGCCGCCATCTCAAGGGCGCTCTCGTCGGACGGACACCAACTATACCTGTGCGCCCGCCGGTCCGATATGCTGAAGGCAGTCGCCGAAGACTGTCCGTCCGCGAAGTGGCGGCGATGTGATATGTCTAAAGAGGTGGAAGCGGCTGAATTCGCCGCCTGGGTCGGTCAGGAGACCGACAAGATTGATGTGCTGATCAACTGCGCCGCTACGATAGGACCCATCGGCCCGCTCTGGCAGGTAGGATTTGAAAAGTGGCGCACAGCGATCGAAGTCAATCTGTTCGGCACGTTTCTGGCGATAAACAATTTCATCCCGCTCATGAAGCACCATGAGAGCAGCCGCATAATCAACCTGGCCGGCGGCGGAGCATTCAATGCGTTCCCATATTACAGCGCGTATGCGGTTTCCAAGGCGGCCGTCGTCCGCTTGACGGAGACGCTCGCGGTTGAGCTAGCGCCGATGGATATCGCGGTAAATGCGATGGCGCCCGGATTCGTGGCGACCGATATCCATTCGGGGACGCTGGCTGCGGGGCCTGAAAAAGCAGGAAATTCGTATTATGAAGAAACTCGCCGGAAGCTCGTCGAGGGCGCGACCCCTATCGAGGTGCCGGTGGAGTGCGTTCGGTTCCTCATTTCCGAAGAGGCGAGCGGACTGACGGGCAAGACGATCAGCGCCGGTTTCGATCCCTGGGGCTCATCTGACTTCCGTGACCGCATAGCCGAAATCAATGAGTCCGACGTATACGCTATGCGCCGTATAAACCCGGTGGACCTGCCTCCTGGGTCGTTGAAGACCAGCCTTGACTCTGGGAAATGAGTCGCCTTGAGTTGCGATACGCCCCAAGAATCTTGCACATATCCCCCACGGTATGAACAGGACGATCCGAGAACAGCATCAGCAAGGTCAACTATATGACTAGCGACATTAACGAGATATCCATCCAGTTCATCGGCGAGAACTCTCCGGACGGCCTCACGGAGATGACCCGGACAACACTCGAGCTGATCGATCAAGAGACGTTGACCGACAGCCGAAGGCTCTCCGTTGAGGACCGGGGTGTGATGGCCGCCCTCCGAGAGGACATCGCGGATACCCAGTTCGAGTCGGTCGTCCACAGGGAGCGTCCTCGTTTTGCGATAACGCCACAGGAGCTCGAATGGCGCGCGAGGCATGGCCGCGACAACTGGCTGGACTACCTTATTCACAGATACAAGTTTCAAATATACCCCGCGCAGCAGACCCTCACGGACTTCCCGCTCCACCTGCTCATCGAGCCCACGGCGGTGTGCAACCTGCGCTGCACGATGTGTTTCCAGGTGGACAAGAGCTTCAGCTCCGACCGCAGGTTCGTGGGGATGATGTCGTGGGAGTTGTTTACGTCGCTGGCCGACCAGGCGGCGGACAGTGGATGCCAGGCGATTACCCTCGCATCCAGGGGCGAGCCGACGATACACAAGCGGTTCGGCGATATGCTGATGTATCTCTCGGACAAGGGAATTCTGGACACCAAGATAAACACAAACGCGACGTTTTTAACCGAGAAAATGTCCCACGCGATCTTGTCTGCCAACGTCTCGACGGTCAGCTTCTCGGTGGATGCCAGCAACGCGGAGACCTACGAACGAATCCGGGTCAAGGGCAAGTTCGACAAAGTGCTGGCGAACATCCAGCAGTTCAACGAGATCAGGCACGTCCACTACCCCAACAGCGGCACGACGACTCGCATCTCCGGAGTCGCCGTCGAGGACACTCAGGACCCCGTGGAGATGAAGGAGTTCTGGTCGAACTACGTCGACCACGTGGTTATCGTGGAGATGATACCGCGCTGGAGCAGCTACGACCGCCCCCTCACCGGCCGGGAGCCTACCTGCTCCTTCTTATACGAGCGCCTTTACGTCTGGTTCGACGGCATCTGCAACCCGTGCGACTTCGACTACAAGTCCCTGCTGACGACCGGGGACGCGACCAAGGAGTCGATAGCCGAGGTCTGGGCCGGAGAAAAGTTCCAGAGGCTGCGAAGCCTCCATAACGCTCGAAAGCGATTCTCCGTAGTTCCCTGCGACCGGTGCGTGTTTTGAGGCTCTGGCATGGGTAAGTTGAGTGTGGCCGTCGTCGGCCTGAGAGGCCACGCAGGCCGCCACATCGAGATGCTGGAACAGAACCGGGATATCGCGCTCAAGTGCGTGTACTACCATCGGGAGCCGCTGTCAGAATCGGCCCGTCTCCCCGTTACTAATAACTTTTCGGACTGTATGGATTCGGACGTCGTGATAGTCAGCAGCCCGACCCCCCTGCACTTCCAGCAATTGGAGGAGTTGAGCGGATACGACGGATACGTGCTGCTGGAAAAACCCGCGGTGACCGCAGCCGAAGAGATCCGGCGCCTGCTGGAGCTGGCGCCGCGATTGAAGAGCCGTATCTTCGTGAACTACAACTTCATGTTCCACGATCTCGCTGGGCTCCTCGGGGAGCTGGCGTCCGGCCCGGAAATGGGGGACGTGTTCGCCCTCGAGGTGCATTCCAATCACGGCGGGGCTTTCACAAGCGGCTGGCACGACTCCTGGCGTCGCCGCAAGGGGGGACTGAACATAGGGGCCCTAGAGACGGTGGGGATTCATTACATCCACTTCGCGCTGACCCAGTTCGGAGAGTGCCGCAACGCCATCGTCCGCACTGGGTCGCTGTCTCGCAAGGGCGAGGCTGTTGACACCGGAATGGTCTCGATGCGCATGGAGTCCGGGATGTGGGTGAGCATCTATTGCAGCTACGCGGCCCCCTATGCCTTCCGCGTGCAGATGTGGGGCACAAACGGCTACCTGACATATGATGGAAAGGAAGTGGCGGTATACTCTCCGCGGGACACGTTCGACGAGAACGGCCTGTTCGCGGAGCCACCGGTGGACCGGAGCAGGCAGCTTGACTTCGAGCCTGGGTGGTCCGAGTCCCTGGTACGGTCGCAGAGGCACCTGCTAGCCGCCGCCCGGGAGCACAGGGACCTCGACCCCGCGGACTTCGACCGGGACGTCTCCGCCGTGAACGTGCTGCTCGACGCCCGGCGGCTCGACTAGGCTGCGGTATGGACAACACGAGCAGCAACATCTACCGCACCCACGACAAAGAGATCTATCTTCAGGAGAACCGGTATAAGGAGACCAAGGAGAATTTCAAGAGTATCGTTGGCCTCATCGGGGATAGCGGCGTCATGCAAGGAGGCGCCACAGTGCGTGACTTCGGCTGCGCCGCCGGCGAGTTTCTGTACTACATGGTCAGCCAGTTCCCCGAAGGGACATACCACGGCTACGATGTGGTCCCCGATCTCCTGGCCAAGGCCCGGATCATGGTCCCGGAGGCCAAGTTTCAAAGCGGATCGGTGCTGCAATCCTCGCTGGTCCCGGAGGCGTCCACGGATGTCTCTCTTATGCTGGGGGTCCACTCCATCTTCGACGACTTCAAGCCCTGTTTCTCCAACCTGATTCGCTGGACCCGCCCCGGTGGGCGAATTTACGTCCTGGGCTTGTTCAACCCGCATCCGGTGGACGTGTGGGTGAAATACCGTTCATTTGACGACCCGGACCCCGACCACCGCGAGCCGGGGTGGAACTTGTTCTCCAGGTCCTCGGTGTCACGGTACCTGGACGAGGAGCTGGGACCCGGCAAGCACACATTCATCCCATTCGAAATGCCGTTCGACCTGGATCCAAACCTCGACGACCCGGTGAGGACCTGGACCTTCAAAGACGGCGGCGGGCGGCGGCTGCTTACCAACGGCCTGTCCCTGCTGTGCAATCTGGATATCCTCGAAATCAGGCGCTAGCATCGTAGTAATGTACACTTGCCCGATGGAAATGGAGCATTGGAGGCCATTGAATGACTAGCAAGGCGACTCCCGCTAACCCACCCGCGGCTGCGGCGCAGAGGGTCCCTTACATGGACCTCGCCGGCCAGAACCGTGAGATCGCCGAGGAGTTGCTTGGCTCGATCTCGAAGGTGCTCGACCACGGCATGTTCATCCTCGGCGACGAGGTCGAAGAGTTCGAGGGTCATTTCGCCCAGCTCTGCGGGTCGCGATATGCGATAGGAGTGAACTCAGGGACCGACGCCCTGGTAATGGCGCTCAGGGTATTGGGCGTCGGAGCCGGCGACGAGGTGATAACGGCGCCCAACTCGTTCGTCGCGTCGGCCGGCGCCGCAGTTCTGGCCGGGGCGAGCCCGATCTTCGCCGACGTTCTGGACGACTACAACATAGACCCGGACCTTGTCGAGAAGGCCATCACGCCGCTGACGAAGGCGATAATCCCGGTCCACCTCACGGGCAGGCCCGCGGACATGGACGCCATCCTGGAGGTCGCCCAGGCCCACGACATCCACGTCGTCGAGGACGCCGCCCAGGCGGTGACGGCCGAGTACAAGGGAAAGCGGGTGGGCTCCTTTGGGGCGGTCGGCTGCTTCAGTCTGCATCCACTCAAAACCCTGGGCGCTTGCGGTGACGGCGGCGTGCTGGTGACCGACGATCCGGAGATTCATGAGCGCCTGAAATGGATGAGGAACCTCGGCCTTCAGACCCGCGACAAGTGCGTTGAGTGGAGCGGCAACTCCCGGCTGGATACCCTCCAGGCGGCCATCCTACTGGTGAAGCTTGGCCACCTGGACGAGTGGACCGAGGGCCGTCGTAGCATCGCCGCATCGTATAGGCGGTTGCTGGACGGAATCGACGGTGTGCAGGCGCCGGGGGACAAGTCCTACGAGCGAGCGGTGTACCACACGTTCGTAGTCCAGGCCGACCGGCGGGACGAGCTCAAGTCCTACCTCGCCGGTCAAGGTATCGGAACGGCGGTCCACTACCCTACCCCCATACATCTTCAGCCCGCCAGCGCCGGACTCGGTTATGGGCAAGGCAGTTTCCCCAATGTCGAGCGGCAGGCCGGGCGAGTCCTCAGCCTGCCTATCTACCCCGGCCTGGAGGAGTGGCAGGTCGAGTACGTGTCCGGCGCCATCCGTGAGTTCTACGAGGCTGAGTCTCGTGACTGACTCACGCTCGGGCAGAGGAGTCGCCAGAACGGTCCGTGGGCTGATTCCTGCCCCGGCCAGATGGACGATGCGAAGGCTACTCTACGACCTCCCTGCACTGTTGATCCTGGGCCTCCTTTACATCGTCGCACCGTTCAGGCCGGTGAAGATATGGCTGATGGGTGAGAACCGGATCGGCGAGTTCGCCGCGAGGACGGGGCTGCAACTGCGGCGGCTCCACCTAGGACTGCTGCCCTGTAAAGAGACACGGGTGTACGTGATCCATGCCAATCCCGCGAACCACCAGCTCTACAGCATGTTCCAGCGCAGGCTCCCCATCATAAAGAGCAACTATGTGAAGCGCCTCGTGACCTCTCCGATCCTGAGAAACTCGCGCTTCGTCGAGCTACTGCCCTATACCAGCCACCACTTTGTCGAATTCAACCAGGCTCCTTCCGGCATCGGTTTCACGGAAGCCGAGGAAGCCCAGGGGCGTGAATTGCTGGAGGAGATGGGGATTCCCGAAGGCGCCTGGTTCGTCTGCTTCCACGCCAGGGACCCGATGTATCACGAGTGGCTGGAACCGAAGAACGACTGGAGCTACTTCGACAATCAAAACGTCGAGATACTCGACTACCTGGAGGCGATGATGTTTGTCACCGCCCAGGGCGGTTACGCGATACGGATGGGGGCCGTAGTCGCCGAGCCCCTGCCCGACCTCGACGACCCGCGCATCATCGACTATGCCACCAGGCACCGGTCCGATTTCGGCGACATCTTCCTGATAGCGAACTGCCGATACTACGTTGGTTCAGGAAGTGGGTTGAGGATGGTGGCTATGACGCTCGACGTGCCGAGCGCGATAGCGAACACTCTGACGCTGGACTGCACGCCGGTAAGGAAGGGGGACATTTACACGCCCAAGGCTATCTGGTCTATCGCCGACGATAGTCCCCTGACATTCAGTGATATACTAGACCGAGGTATCCAAGCTTGGGGTGAAACTATGCTTTTTAAGGATGCCGGGTTGAAGGTGATGGACAACACCCCCGAGGAGGTCCTCGCGCTAATCCGCGAGATGCACGAAAGTCTGAATGGTGGTATTGAGTACAGCCGCGAGGACGAGCAGTTGCAATCGAGTTTCCGATCCATGCTTCGACCGAACAACCGCAACTATGGAACGCCGGCGAGGATTGGGTCCGCATATCTCAGGACCCATCCCGAACTTCTCGAGTAGTGTGAATGAACCTTTTTTGGGGAGGTGCCGGTGGTCCCGAATGAGTCGTAGCGATGTGTAAAACCAAGCAAGCGGGTTGCATGAGACGTCCAGGCCGTCCACCAAGTGATTGCCAACAGGAGTTAGTCATGCCCAAGGTCATTAAGTCCGATACCGAGATCGACAGACTTAGCTTTTTCAATGCCTTCCATCATCTCGACAGAGTGAAAGAGGTGTTGGAGAAGGGGGACACTTGGCCTGTCCATGTCCTGATTGGCACCGTGAACTATTGCAACCACGGAAGCCTATGGTGCACGGCAGCCCACTACCACGACAAAACTCGGATGGTGAAAGACATCCTCGCTCACCGGCAGCAGCTGCTTTGCCACT
>CAZJDV010000012.1:41374-41707 GCA_964544865.1 uncultured Dehalococcoidia bacterium
ACATCCCAAGTGGGCCAAGATGGTAAAAGGCGCTAACGAGATCGGCTATGACGTGGGCATGCTAACCAACGGTGAGCGAATCTCTCCGAAAGACATTCCCATGATCGTCGACCACATGATGTGGCTGAGGTTCACGTTCAACGCTCCCAGTGCCGCGACTTACAAGCTTATTCATGACGTGGACGAAAAGCACTTCGAACGCGTCAAACAAAACATACAGGACATCGTAAAGGCTAAAGGCTCCAATGAGCTGCCGACCATCGGGATGCAGATGGTCTTCGACAACCATAATTTCGATGAGATTGCCGATGGCGCTAAACTGGCCAAGGAGTT
>CAZJDV010000013.1:0-38083 GCA_964544865.1 uncultured Dehalococcoidia bacterium
GTGGCCCCCGGCTACTTCGAGACCGAGACGACGTCGGTGCTGACCCAGGAGCAGAAGGACTACTGGCTGAGCGTGATCCCCCAGGGACACTTCGGCGAACCCGACGACATCGCCTACACGGTCGCCTTCCTGGCCGACGAGCGCGCCAAGTACATCACCGGCCAGGTGATCAGCGTAGACGGCGGGATGGCGGTCTAGGGAGGGGGGGGTGGCAATGACGTTCGCCGGCAAGGTCGCGCTGGTGACGGGCGGGTCGCGCGGTATCGGCAAGGCCATCGCCCTGGAGCTGGCGCGGCGCGGCGCGGACATCGCCTTCAACTACCTGCGCAGCCACGAAGCCGCCACTCTGACCCAACGTGAGATCGAGGTCCTGGGCGTGCGCTGCCTCCGGATCAAGGCCCACCTGGGCGACTCGGACAAGATAAAGCACCTGTTCGCCCGGGTCACCGAGGAGTACGGCAGGCTGGACATCCTGGTCAACAACGCCGCCTCCGGGGTGCAGCGCTCCGCCGCCGAGCTCGAGGAGAAGCACTGGGACTGGACCATGGACGTCAACGCCAAGGCGCCCTGGCTGTGCGGCATCGAGGCGTCGCGGCTGATGGCCGGGGGCGGCAGCATCGTCAACATCACCAGCGAGGGCTCCCGGCGCGTGCTGCCCCACTACTTCTCGGTGGGCACGTCCAAGGCGGCCCTTGAGGCGATTACCCGGTACCTGGCCGTCGAGCTCGCGCCCATGGGGATATCGGTCAACGCGGTTTCCGGCGGCTACGTGGAGACGGACGCGCTGGAGCACTTCCCGAACCGTGACGAGATGCTTGCCGCGGGCAGGCGCGCGCCGGTGGGACGGATGGTCTCGGCCGACGACATCGCCCGCGTGGTGGCCTTCCTGTGCAGCGACGACGCGGCGATGATACGCGGCCAGGTTATCCTGGTGGACGGGGGCGCGACCCTTACTGGGCGTTGAGCAGGGGCCGGGCGGTGGCCTGAAGGCTCGGCGCGGTCTGGCTCTCTTATCCGGGAGAACCGACAAAAGGCAGATCCACCACCTCGGCCTCGGCCTGGCCGTTATCCAACTCCAGGATCAGGCTCGTGCCGGGGACGGCGCAGGCCTTTTTCACGTAGCCCAGGCCGATGCCACTTTTCATCAACGGCGATCGCACGGCTGTTGTGACCACGCCAGCCTGGGCGCCGCCGAGTAGGAGCCGGGCGTTCTTGGGCGGCAGCGAGTCCGAGTCCCATTTCAGGCCGGACAGGTGTTTCGAGACCTTCTTGTAGGCGTCCAGCCGGGCGACCACCTCCTGGCCTATGTAGCACCCCTTTGTGAAGCTGATGATCCCTTTGAGCCCCGCCTCCAGCGGGTTGTAGGCCTCGTCGAACTCTCTGCCGGACGCGGGCATGCCCCGCTCCACCCGCACCACCTTTAGGGCTGAGGCGCCCACCGGGGTGGCGCCGGACTCGATCAGTGTTTCCCACAACCGTTGCCGGTCCGGTGCGGGTGCCAGCAGGTCATATCCGTCCAGTCCGTCGAAGTCGTTACGTATCACCGTAGCGTGCAACCCGCCGATAATAGCTGGGGCGGATTCCAGGATACCGAGCGAGGCCGGTCCCGCGCCCGCGACCTTCCGAAGCAGACCCGCGGCCGCGGGCCCGGCCAGCGATAGCAGGGATGTTTTCTCGGCGAGGTCCTCGACGGCGACGTCTTCGATGATGGTGTAGAAGTCGATCCAATCGGCGACCTTTTTCCTGTTCCCCGGCCCCGTGAGCACCAGCAGTGAATCCTGCTCCCGTAGCACGAAGAGGAGGTCTACGATGCGGCCTTTGTTGGACGTGAGAATCGTCGCGGCGCCCCGGCCGGCGTCTAGGTCCATCAGGTCGTTGGTGGAGAGGCGGTTGAGCAGGTCGAGGGCCTCGTCGCCCGTCAGTCGCAGGCGGCCTATGCGGGAGCGGTCGGCGAGAGCCGCACCGCCGGTCAGCGCCTGATACTCTTGCTCAAACGAGGTTTGGCCGGCGGGCGTGGAAACGCCCTGGGTTCTGGACAGTGTCGCGCACATCTCATCCCCTCAAATCAAAGCGTGTGCGCCCCCAGGGAACCAGGGGCGAATTCAGGTGATTCCGGGACTGGGAGGGTCTAGACGCCGAAGGACGTGCCGCACCCGCAGGTCGTCTTGGCGTTGGGGTTGTTGAATACGAACCCCTTGCCGTTGAGGCCACCCGAGAACTCGAGGGTCGTTCCGGCCAGGAAGACGTAGGACTTACGGTCGATCCCGAGCTTGAGGCCGTGCTCCTCGATGACCTTGTCGTCCTCTTTGAACTCATCTACCAGATCGAGCAAGTAGGTGAGTCCGGAGCAGCCGCCGCCCTTGACACCGACCCGCAGGTAGCCATCGGGCTTGCCCGCTTGCCTGGCAAATTCCCCGACGTGCTCGGCGGCCTCTTTGGAGATGGTTATCGTCAGAGGCTTGGGCTTCACCCTGGTCGGAGTCATATTGTTCCTCGGTTTGGCGGGCGTGGGTCAACACCGCTTCAATGGGCCGTCCACTTCTATTCTATTACTGGCCCCCCCATGAAGTCAATAAAACCTTGGGGCTGGGGACCGCCGGGGCGGGTCTACGCGTGGCTTTCCCGGCGTGCCCGATCGATGACGTGCAGGTCTCTGAGGTACTGGTAGAAGCTGCGTGCCTTCCTTGGCGGCATGTGCACGTGGTCGTCGTCGCCGGAGGGTTGGATCTCGACTACGACGAGATACTTCAGCTTCGGGTGGCCATATCGGAGGCATTCGAAATGGTTACCAGGCAGATCGGCAGCAATGAAGCGATAGACGACTCCAGCGAGATCGCCACGGTCTTTGTCATCCGCCCCGACCGCCTCGAGGTGCTGGTGAGGGATCCCGGATACAGGCAGGGCGCCACCGAGGACTCGAAAGAGAAAGAGAGCCGAGTGGTCCACGAGAGCCTGGCCGACGCGGTGGAAATCGGCGCCGAGGAGCGCGGTCACCGGGTGATAAAGCTGGTCAAGCGCCGGTCGGCGGAAGAAGTATGACAATGCGGAAGAAGTATGACAATAAGGCCACCCGGCCCTGAAAGTCGTGCGATCACAATGGAGAAACGAAAGATGCGCCAACTACTGGAAGCATTGCACCGCAGGGTCAGAGTCAGGAACGTGCTCGCGGGGCTGAGGACGGCGACGCTTGTGGTCGCGGGGACGGCGCTTAGTGTAACCGCGATGCTCACATGGCAGGTGGACCAGAATCAACGATATGCCGCCACGAGTCCGCTACTCCGTAAGGGGACACGGGCTCGAGCGTCCAGGGTCGTCAGCCCGAACCGGGCGAAAAAAGTGACTCCAGCCGGTGCCTCGCCTGAGATCGGGAAACCCACCTGAGCGCGTCGGCGCGCGGCAGCGCCAAAGTTGCGCACCCGCCTCGTGGATAAGCATCTGCCGCTGTGGTCCACAGACTCTGTAACAAGTACAGGTACTCCGGCGTGGCTATTGAGGACCTGGTGCAGGTCGGCTCGGTGGGTCTTGTCAAGGCTATAGACAAGTTCGACCCTGAGAGAGGCACAGAGTTCCTGGCCTTCGCCATCCCCGTCATAATGAGTGAGATATAAAATTACTTCCAGGACCACGGGTGGGCCGTCAAGATCCCCCGGAAACTCCAGCGGCAGAAAATGGTGGCGGACAGGACGGTCGAGCGCCTCAGCCAATCGTGCGGGCGGCCTCCTACGGTCCCGGAAATAGCTCAGGATTCAGGGTACACGGAGGAGGAGGTGTATGACACCTTCGAGATGCGCCGGTACGGCAGTCCCCTGTCCCTCGAGAGAGAAGATGAGCAGAGCGGGAGCGGCGATTCCTCTTCGGTGCTTGACTACCTTGGGTCGGAAGACTCGGAGTTCGAGGCCCTGGCCGAGAAGATCGACCTCGAGAAGCAGATAGGCAGCCTCCCCGATCGGGAGAGGACCATCGTGGTACTGAAGTTTTACTCGGGGCTGTCTCAATCCGAGATCGTCGGGCGCCGGGGCATCTCTCAGATGCACGTCTCCCGGCTTCAGGGAGCCGCCCTTGGCAAGCTCAAGACGAGCCTGGAAGAAAATCGTCAGCTAGGCCGGCCCGGCCGCGCCCGCGTATGGCGACGATAAACACACCACCCAGGCCAACGTCGGAAAGGAACAGGATCTATGGGACTAATTGAGGCGAGTGACGTTAGTAAGCTGCTCAGCGACCCAGAGATGGCATCGGAGATGGCTAAGGCGGTTTTGGAGACCTCCGGTGTGATGGAGACCCTCGCCGACGATATCGCCGAGGACCTGGAGGACGAGCTCGATCATGCGTCGGAATTCAAAGAGCAGATAGTCGATGCAGCGATGGCGAACCTGGAGTTCAGAAAGCGTCTGGTCCTCAAGCTCGTCGGAGACGACGACTTGGCTCCATGGCCATGTCCGGACAAACGTGCGCGCGTCTCGCCGTATTGGCTGCCTGGGCGTGTCGCCCGGCAAACTGATACTATATTTGCCGCCGGCACCCTTCTTCAGCCCCGTATGCCGCCAACTGGATGCGGCGAGGCGGCGAGCCATGTCCAACCGTGCCCGCCGCCGACGGTAGGATGGGGCCAGAGAGTCACGTTCCGGGTTGGCGGACCCTGGCTTGCGTGGTACGGTCCGCATATCGAACCCTTTTGCCGGCAGTAGAAAGTCCCTGGCGCTATTTCCTTCCCGGCGTCCCTCCGCCGGTCAAGGACGCGACGCTCGCCGCGTTCGCTAGCTCGACCTGGCCTCCGGAGTCCGGACCATCTCCCTACCCTCCCCGCGCGCCCGGATGCTCTCCCGGACCTACCGCCGGACCTACCGCGATCCTAACCAGACGGCTGGCGAACTGCAGGGGACTGCCTCGCGTCTCTAACCTGTCGGCCCTGGGCTTAACGGAGTCTCGTTCGTGCTACAATGTGCGCGCCGATGCAGGATTCGAGCGCTCATTGGAGGACGAGCATGGCAGAGTTCAAGGGGATAGTGCCCGCATTCATCACACCGATGACTCCCGATGGCGAGTTGAACGAGGCCGCTTTTCGCGAAGTCATGGAGTTCAACATAAGGTCTGGTGTGCACGGCTTCTGGATAGCAGGCGGCACCGGCGAGAGCATCCTGCTTTCCGACGAGGAGAACAACAGGATAGCCGAGATCTCCGCCGACCAGAACCAGGGCCGTGTCAACAACATCATGCACGTGGGAGCGCCCTCCACGACGCGGGCGGCGCGCATGGCGGAGCACGCCGCCAAGGCCGGTGTGGAGGCCATTTGCTGCGTCCCGCCATTCTTCTACTCATTTGCCGACGATCAGATAGTGGAGCACTACAGGACCGTCGCCGCGGCCGCCGATCTTCCCCTGTTTGTGTACAACCTGCCCCAGGCCACGGGCGTGGAGATCACCCCCGAGCTGATGCAAAAGATTCAGGACGGCGTACCCCAGCTCGCCGGTCTCAAACACTCCTCGATGAATTTTGGCAACGTACGGGCCTTCGTCGCAATGGGCCTTGACTGCTTTGTCGGCAACTCGAAACTGATGCTGGCGGCCCTGACGCTCGGCGCGGTGGGCTGCGTCGACGGCCCGCCATGCGCGGCGCCGGAGCTATGGGTGGAGGTGTACGACGCCTACCTCGCCGGCGACCTGAAGCGGGCCGAGGCCGCTCAGGACCGGGCCAGCGCGCTCACGGAAATCGTCGTCAAGCACGGCTTCCACAGCAGCGTCAAGATCCTGCTTGGCGAGCGGCTGGGAATCGACTGCGGCGCACCCCGGCCTCCCGGCTCGCACATCACGCCGGACCAGAGGGCGTGGATGGTCGAATCCGCGGCGGCCCTCGGCATTGGACGCGTAATGGCGCCCCAGTCCCGCTACTGATCTCCCTGCCTTTCCCAAAACCCCAAACCTATCACCCAGCACCCTTTTGAGGAGGTTCCAAATCGCTATCCCATACACCGGCCTGAAACACCCCCTGGCGGCGCCCGTCAGGACCGGACTCGATGTCTTGGTCAGGCTGAATCTGAAGGCGGAGTCCTCGATGACCGACGACATCGACGACCTCGAAGACTACGCCGGCGTGCTGACGAGCGCCCATGCCCCAGCCTCGAACGGAGGCATGCGGCTCAACGTCGCGGCGACCGACGCCGAGTACCGCCGTATGTCCATCGACCGCATCCTTGCCTTCGTGGACACTGCGCGGCGCTATCCCAACGTTCGCCAGGTCAACATCCATTTTGCACCGAAGAGGTGGGTGGACGATGCGCAGACCGCCGGTCAGGAGGGGGACTACGACCTGCTGATCGACGCCGCGAGGGAGATCGCGGAGTTCTCGACGAAGTACGGCATCGAGATCGTGATGGAGAACAACAACGCCTACTGGAGCGGCATAGCCGACGACGTGCCGGCCGGGGACGTGGACTGGACGGACCGGAACAGGTCCTTCGGCATGGTGCCCGAGGAGTGGTGCCAGGTGTGCCTGGACGTGGACCGTCCCAATCTCGGCCTGTGCCTGGACTCGAGCCACACGTGCACATATGCTAGCACCTTCCCGGAGGAACAGCGCGAGGAGCGTGTCCTGGCGTTCCTGGCCAGGCCGGAGCTGATCCGGCACGTCCACTGGAACGACAACTACCTCTACGATACCCGCGGCCGCACTGACTCCCACGCGCTCATCGGCAAGGGTTCCCTTCCCATCGAGATGCACCGGCAAATCAAGCACCTTGACGCAACGCTCCTTCTGGAGCACTTCTACTCCACCGAGGAGTTGGAGGAGGAGTTGGAGTTTATCAACTCGCTATAGCCTCCCATTCCCCATACCCTGCCCCCCATACCCCATCTTCCCGCTGAGGAACACCGTGGCCAACGACCCTGTCGCCCATGTCACCACGCTCACGTTCGACGTATTCGGCACCGTGCTCGATCTCACCGGCAGCCTCGTGGGGCCGACCGAGCGGTTTCTGGCCGGCAGGGATTCGCCCATGGACGGCGCGTCATTCTGGCGGCAATGGCGGGCCCGGCAGCGAATCGAGCAATACCAGGACACCATGCTCTCGCAGGGACACAGTGGCTACCTGGAGACCTGCCAGCGCGCCCTCGTCTACTGCCTGCGCCAGAACGGACTAGAGTCCAGCGCGGATGAGATCCGAACGTTCATGGAGGTCTGGCGTGAGTTGACGCCCTACGGCGACGCCGTTCCGGGCCTGTGGCGGCTCAAGGGCCGGTACCGCCTTGTAGCGCTGTCAAACAGCGACATGTGGCTGCTGCGGCACCTGGCGGCCAACCGGATCGGGTTCGAGTTCGACGCGATAATCTCCGTGGACCAGGCGGGCGCGTTCAAGCCCCACCCGTCGGTCTACCGGCACGCCGCGCGGGAGCTGGGCGCGGAGCCGCCGGAGATAATGATGGTCGCCGCCCACTCCTTCGACATCATGGGCGCCCGGGCCTCCGGATACCGCGGCGCCTACGTCGACAGGTACCGCCTCCCCACCGAGGACTCGCCCTACCAACCCGACATCGTCGTACACGACTTCATCGAACTGGCGGATAGACTGCTCTCATGAACCGCCTCAGATAGGGCGGATGGCCTCGCATCAAGGGGATGTGGCCTTGTATTTCAAGCGCTCGTTTCCCGTCTACAGCGGCATACTGAGGCCCCTGGCGACCCGACGGTACGTCGTGATGACGGTGGGTGGCTACTGGCCGGTCATCCAGAAGCTGCCCGGCGGACGCTTGGGCGTCGTGACACGCGACGCCGACTTCCACTCCGGGCAGCAAGGCCGGCTGGTGTTCGTCGATTCCCGCGATGGGGGCGAGTCCTGGAGCCGGTCCACGGTCATCTCGGCCGATGGTCCGGACAACCGGAACTCCACATTCGGGGTCGCGGCGGACGGCACGCTCCTCGTCACGTTCATCAAGGCCGATATGTACGTCGATGGGAGGTGGGACCGAGAGAAAGGCCGCGGCGGCCGAACGGGTATTCACGTGGCGCGGTCTGCCGACGGCGGAGCGAGCTGGAGCAGGGCCGAGCCCCTCGTAGGACAGGGTAACGAGCGGTGGCGCGGCGCCGCTGCCCAGGGGCCGGATGCGCCGCAGGTGTACTGCTCGCCTTACGGAAAGATGGTCAGGCTGCCTGACGGGACGATGCTCATGGGTTACGGCATTCTCCAGTACGGTGGGTCCCGCGCAAAGGCGGCGATTGTGCTGCGCTCCCGTGACACCGGCCGCACCTGGGTGGACCCGGTGACGATCGCCGAGGGGTTCACCGAGCCGGCGCTGTTTCATCTGGGAGATGGGCGCATGATAGCGATGCTGCGGCGGCAGGCTGGGAGCCTGCACCAGTGCGACTCGGCGGACTCGGGCTACACTTGGAGCGAGCCCCACGCCGTGACGGCCAGCTACGAGTACCCGGGCGACGTGATCCGCCTGCAGGACGGGCGGCTCCTGCTGACATTCGGCCACCGCGAGCCGCCTCATGGGGTCCAGGGCATGCTCAGCCGCGACGAGGGCAGGACCTGGGACGGCGACCGCCGGCTATTCCTGGTGGGCGACGCCACCTACGACTGTGGTTACCCCAAATCGGTCCAGCGCGACGACGGCACGATCGTCACCGTATATTACTCCGAGAATCTTCCCTCGGGGCCCGAGGACTGGACCGGTTGGCAGACCCGGAAGCGCCGTATCGCGGTCCACGCCGCAGCCCTTCACTACCGTCCCGAGGACCTGCCCTGACGCGCAGAAATACCTGGCCGTCGGCGCCCCTCGTCTTCCCACCCATACGCATGGCTTGACGGCTATTTGGGGCGAGAGTTAGTATGTCTCTACGGCCCGCCACGCCAGCCAAGGTGCGCCGCAGACCGTCGGCGTTTTGATGGAGGCGACCCAATGATCGGTTACGTCGTGAGGCGGATCATGCTAGGCGCGTTTACAGCTTGGCTGGTCACGGTGCTGTCGTTCGTCATCATCCAGCTCCCGGAGGGCGATGCCGTGGACCGGCACCTCGACGTCCTGATGGCCGGGGGAGACCAAACCGCCGCCGGGGAGTATGAGCAGCTCCGAGACTACCTGGGCCTGGACGACCCGATGCACATTCGCTACGGCAAGTGGGTCTGGAACATGCTGCAAGGCGACCTGGGCTTCTCCATGTTTGCGCCCACCTTCGAGCACTCTCCCTCGCCGCATACGGTCAAGGAGGTTGTAGGCGATCGTATATGGCTGACCATCGCGCTGACCTCATTCACGATGGCAGTAACCTGGATATTCGCCATTCCGATCGGGATCTACTCCGCCGTGCGGCAGCACTCCATCGGTGACTACGTTTTCACGTTCCTGGGGTTCAGCGGGCTGGCGGTCCCCGACTTTCTCCTCGGCCTTGTCTTGATGTATGTCGCCTTCGCCTACTTTGATCAGAGCGTCGGCGGGCTGTTTTCCGCCAAGTATATCGACCAGCCCTGGAGCGTGGCCAGGGTGCTCGACGTGGTCAATCACCTCTGGATACCTGCCATCGTCCTGGGGACGTCGGGCACGGCGAGCCTGATCCGCATATTGCGAAATAACCTGCTGGACGAGCTGAGCAAGCCATATGTCGTGACAGCCAGGGCAAGAGGGGTCGCTCCCTGGAAACTCATCGTCAAGTACCCCGTCCGGGTGGCCATCAATCCGCTCGTCAGCACCGCGGGCTACCTGCTGCCCGCCCTGATAAGCGGCAGTGTCATCGTGTCGGTGGTGCTTAGCCTGCCGACGCTGGGGCCCGTCCTCCTCAAGTCCATGATCCAGGAAGACGTCTACCTGGCCGGATTCATCGTGATGATCCTTGGCATACTCACCGTGATAGGTACCCTCCTATCAGACATTCTGCTGGCCGTGGTGGATCCGCGCATCAAGCTTGCCGGCAACTAGTTGGGAGAGCAGGTCGATGCTAGCGTTCATATCCAGGCGCCTGATTTTGGCGCTGTTCACCATCTGGATGATCTCGTTCCTGACCTTCTTCATCATCGAGCTGCCTGAGGGCGACGCCGCAGACCGCCTCTACAACGTCCTGGCCCAGAGCGACACCCAGGTCGACTACGAGACCATAGTCGAGTTTCGCCGGTACATGGGGTTGGACAAGCCCACGTACGTCCGGTACGTCATGTGGATCTGGCACCTGATGCAGGGAGACTTGGGGCGATCTATCCAGTACCGCTCCGTGGTGCAGATGCCCGTCAAGCAGATCATCGCCGACCGGTTGTGGCTTACCATTGTGCTCACCGGGTTCACCATGCTGGTCACCTGGTCATTCGCCATCCCGGTCGGGATCTACTCGGCGGTGCGTCAGCACTCGGTTGGGGACTATGTGTTCACGGTGCTGGGATTCAGCGGGCTCGCGGTACCTGACTTTCTCCTCGGCCTGGTGCTAATGTACGTCGCGTTCGCATACTTTGACCAGAGTGTCGGCGGGCTCTTCTCGGCGGAGTTCGGCGGCGCGGCGTGGTCCTTTGCGAAGGTCTGGGACCTGTTCAAGCACCTCTGGATACCGGCCGCCGTCCTGGGCACGTCGGGCACGGCCAGCCTGGTCCGGATCATGAGGAACAACCTGCTGGATGAGCTGGGAAAGCCCTATGTCGTGACCGCCAGGGCGAAGGGTGCTGCCTCTTGGAGACTCATCGTCAAGTATCCTGTTCGGGTGGCTATCAATCCCCTCGTTAGCACCGTGGGCTACCTGCTGCCGCATCTCATATCCGGCAGCGTTATCGTCTCGGTGGTGTTGAGCCTGCCGACGATGGGCCCCGTGCTCCTGGATGGCATCAAGTCCGAAGATGTCTATCTCGCGGGGTTCATTATCCTGATGCTGGGAGTCCTGACCGTGCTCGGGACGCTGATCTCGGACATCCTGCTGGTCGTCGTGGACCCACGAATCAGGTATACGGACCGGTAAGAGGGCAGGGAGCCGACCTCAGCACGGCGATTTAGTGCGCGCGGACGTCCGGGCTTCTCAGTAGTGGATGGCGCGCCCTGCGCCGCCGCCGGCGGCGATGGCGTCGCCGTTGATGGCCACTGACCTGGGCGAGGCCAGGAATGCCACGACGTATGCGATCTCCCGCGCGTCGATGATTCGCCGGACCGAGTTCGCCCGGGCCATGCGCGCCTCGATCTCCTCCGCCGTAACACTCTCCGAGCGCGCGCGCGCGTCTATGACTCCCGGAGTCGCCTCGGTGCGCGTGAGACCAGGGTGCACCACCGTCACGTTGATGCCAGCGGGGCCTAGCTCGTCGGCCAGGTTCTTGGCCATGGCCGCCACGGCCACGTTCCGCATGCTGCCGATGGTGGAGCCCGACGATCGCGCCGCCAGCCCGCTGATATTGATTATCCGCCCCCAGCCCTGCGCGGTCATATGGGGCGTGACCTCGCGGGCGCAGCGCAGGTATCCCATCACCTTCACGTTCATATCGTCCCAGAACATCTCGCCGGTGATACGGGCCAACGAAGGCACGCGCCCTTGCCCTCCGGGCCTGGCGGCGCAGTTGACCAGCACGTCTATGCGCCCGAAGGCGTCCATGGCCCTGCCGGCCATGTTGCGAACGGACTCGTCGTCCCCGGTGTCGGCCTGGATTGGGATGACGCGCCCTTCGGTTTCCCGTGCCAGCCCTGACGCCGTCGCTTCCAGGGCGTCCATTCCCCTGGCCACTATCGCCACGCCCATACCCTCCCGGGCAAGCTCCTGCGCGATGGCCTTGCCGATGCCGCGGCTGCCGCCGGTCACTATGGCTGTCTTGTCCCTCAGCTCCAGGTCCATGTGCTTAACCTCCGCTCGGTAAGAGAGCATGTATTCGCGTGCCAGGGCCCATGATACGCCATGTGCGACCTAAAGCCGCAAAGGGCCGCGGTGCGGATGCCGGCCGGGGCACGTCACCGGCGGGCTGGACGGTCCCGGCTACGAGGCGATCGCATCAAACCTCCAGGCTGTTTCACGCTCTGTATTGAGGAGCATGCAACGAATGTGTCCCATTTTCATAGCGCTGATGTTCTCCACCGTCAACTCCCAAGATGCGATTTCCATAGGCTCAGCAAGCTCCGAGTTGTCAAATCCAGGGCCAAAGGGGTATCCTTTTTCAGGCTCATGGTCAAGTACTCGTTGGGAGCTAGCATCGCTTCCTGGATGTCACTGCCGGGTATTTGCTGCCCGCCCGGGCGGGCGGTGGAGCATTTGTTGCCGTCGTGGCGAGCCCGCCGCGGGTAAACGTGGGCACGAGGAAATTCACGAAATTGAGCAGCACTGACGGCAGGAACCTGAGCCGCAATGTGGGTGCGGCGACGCCGGTGGGGAGCAGAGGCATAGACTTCGCGATATTAGTGCTGGCGGACGGCGTCAGGTCCGATGTCCTTCAGGCGCTGGCGGAGTCGGGTGAGCTGCCGAACATCTCGCGATACCTGATGGCGGAGGGCTCGTATTACGAGGGTGTCACTGTCCTGCCCAGCGTGACCAACGTCGCCTACATCCCCATGCTCACGGGCCAGTACCCCGGCACGGCGGATATTCCGGGCAGCCGCTGGGTCGACAAGTCGCGTTTCACCGCCGGCAAGCTGTTCCTTAAAGGCCACCGCTCCTACCTCGGGCCAACGAACAGTCGCTTTACCGGCGATATGTCGACGGGCGCTGAGACGCTATATGAGCTGTGTCCGGACTCGCTGGCGGTTCGAAGCGATATCCATCGCGGCCTGCCCTCGAATCGCAACCGGGCCCAGGGCATCTCGCTGCTCGGCTCTTTCGTGTCGCACTACACCAAGCGTAGCGATTTCGTTGACTGGATCGCGCTCAAAAGCCTCCTGGGAGCGTTGGGACGGATGAATGGCGACCTCCCGCGACTGGTTTTCCTTCCTCTTTTCGACGTGGACATCGCCGCCCATGCCCACGGGCCTCACCATCGCCTCACCATCGCCGCGTACCGGCGCATCGACGCGGCGGTCGGCAAGATAGTCGACCGGCTGCGGCGCCTCGGTATCTGGGAACGTACTCATTTCCTGATGTCCAGCGACCACGGCCACACAGAGACCAAGGCCCATCTGGGTCTGAGACGCCTGTTGTCGGACATGGGCTACAAAGTATTCGAGCACCCAAATATCTACTCGCGGGGGGTTGACGCGGCGGTGATGGTTTCCGGCAACTCCTTCGCCAACATCTACCTAGCGTCCAAGGGAGAGTGGAAGAGGCCCCTGGTCGGCCACGAGCTGGAAGGCGAGCACCGCCGACTGCTGACGGCCCTGTGTCGGCGGGAGGAGATCGAGTGGATCGCCTTCCGCATGGATGGCGATGCGACGAAGATCATGTCAGATTCGGGACGGGCCCTTCTGGACAAGGTGGGCGATCACTACACCTACGATTATGAAGGTTCCGACCCCCTGCGCCTCGGCCTCGCCCACGGCCGGGTGTCAGAGTCCGAGGCATTGAGTGTGACAATTGAAACGGAATTTCCCGATGCCCTGGAGCAGATCTGGCAGCTATTCACGAGTCGGCGCACCGGTGACATCATCGTCACGTCGAAACCCGGATACGATCTGAGGGGCCGCCGCGAGTTGCCCGAGCACCATTCCTCCCACGGCGCCCTGTGCAAGGAACACATGAGAGTGCCCATATTGAGCAATCGCCCGCTTTCCCATGAGGGGCCCGCGCGAACTGTCGATCTGTTTGCGACGATAGCCGAATCCCTTGGTCTGAGCCCCACGAAGCCTCATTTTGGACGTAGCCTGTGGTGATAAGGGTAGCTTTGAGCATACGGTCGCTAGGGCGCCCGGTCTTGATTCTCTTGCCGGCGGTCGTGATCCCCGCAGTGGTCTGCACGCTGCTGACGTGGTGGTTCCTACCGGAATGGTGGCAGCTCTCGGCGTTCTTCTGGTATTCCATCCCGGGCAACAGCTTCCTTCCTCTGCCCCACGAGCCTGCGGTCATATACGCCGGAGCGATCTACCACCCCGCTTTGGTGGCGACAGTAGGTGGGTTGGCGACGACGGTGGCCTCCACGGTGGACCACATCATGTTCGCGCGCGCGTTTCATCTCAAGAGGTTGGCGCCAATCAAGGAGACCCGCGTCTCCCGGCTCGCGGTGCGTCTGTTCTCCTGGCAACCGTGGTGGACCGTGTTCATGTTCGCCGTTACCCCGATCCCCTTTTACCCCATCCGGGTGCTCGCGCCGATGGCCAACTATTCGAGGATAGGCTACGTATCGGCGGTGCTGGCGGGCCGGGTACCACGCTACTACTTACTGGCGCTGGGAGGCGTCTGGGCGAGAAACTTAACGGGGCTTTAGCTTCCGCGGCGGCTAACTATATTGCGGGTGATCATATGAAAGGGATGGTGGTCGCGCCCCAACCGCGGGCGGCGGAGGAGGGCGTTCTTGCGCTGAGGAGCGGCGGCAACGCCGTCGACGCCGCTGTGGCCGCGGCCCTCGTCCAGGGGCTGGTGGACCCGCTCAACTGCGGCATAGGCGGCCTGGGTTGGATGCACGTCTACATGACCGGTACACGTGAGGACGTGATCGTCGATTTCTGCGCACGGGCCGGTTCCAGGGCCACGCCGGACATGTGGTCCGATCACATCATCGGACCCAGCCCGGACGGCGTCGGCTATATCCTCCAGGACGACGTGAACGAGCTGGGCTACCAGGCCATTGGAATTCCGGGGGCCGTTCGCGGCCTGCACCATGCCTTGACCCGCTACGGCGCCGGGAGCTGGGAGGACGCGGTCCGCCCGGCGATAGAGCTGGCGCGGAAGGGCTATGTCATTCCCGCCGAGTTGGCGGACGACTGGCGTGTTAAGTACGCGGAGGGCCGTCCCAACGCCCTGGCCCGTTTCAAGCGCACGGAAGCTTCGGCGGCGGCCTATACGAACGGCGGCGGCGGATTGCTGGAGGATGGAGACGTCCTGAAGAACGAGGATATGGCCCGCTCATTGGAGCAGATCGCCCGGGATGGGCCGGAAGCGTTCTATAGTGGCGGCATCGCCGGCCGGCTCGTTGCCGACTGGGAGGCCAACGGCGGGCTTATCACGGAGGAGGACCTAGCGGGCTTCCGTGTGGATTCGCAGTCGCCGCTGTGCGGTACCTACCGCGGATACGCCGTGTCCGATACGCCGCCCCCGTCCGGAGGAGTCACGCTGATTGAGGTCCTGAATATCCTGGAGGGCTACGACCTGGCCGCGATGGGCCACAACTCCGCCGGTTACATCCGCGTCGTCTCTCAGGCATTGAAGGCCGGGTTCGCGGACCGCGCCGCTTATCTAGGCGACCCCGCCTTCGTCGACGTGCCCGTCGATATGCTGGTCTCCAAGGTGCATGCGGCCGAATGGCGGGGGCGGATCGACCGTGGCGAGCAGTTCCACGTCGGGTACGACCGCTCCTCAAGTGGCGGCACCACCCACGTATCCGTAGTGGATGAGGCCGGCAACTGCGTCAGTTTGACCCACACCAATGGGCTGTGCTCCGGCGTCGTCACTCCCGGCCTGGGGTTCTTGCAGAACAACTACATGCTGGCCTTCGACCCCGTGCCCGGAGGCCCTAACTCCATCGCCCCCGGCAAGAAGCGCACCACGGGCGCGCTGCCCTGCATCTTGTTCAAGGACGAAGAACCTTTCATGGTCCTGGGCGCCCCGGGGGGCGCCCGGATCATCAGCGCGGTGCTGCAGACGATCCTCAACGTCGTCGACCACGGCATGACGGCGCTGGAGGCCGTGTCGGCGCCGCGCATCGATTGCCAGGGCGGCAGCATCTACGCCGAGGGCAGGATTCCCGCCTACGTCTGCGACGAGCTGGCCGGCCTCGGCTTCTCTGTCCAACGCGACACGGCGTCCTACGGCGTCTATCCCTCCAACGCCGCCCGGGTGCACGCCATCGTGCTCGACGATGCACGGGGCGGCCTCAGCGGCGGCGCCGACCCACGAGGCTATGGCGTGGCGCTGGTGGTGTAGGGGCCCGCTCCGCGAATCAATAGAAACGGGCGGCTCGCCGAGCCGCCCGTCGTTTCCACCCGTGGGTCAGTTGCGACCTACGGGTGGTAGATCACCATCTTGAGCTCGGTCATCTCCTGCACGGCGTACTTCGGCCCTTCCTTGCCCATGCCACTGTCCTTCAGGCCCCCGTAGGGCATCAGGTCGGCGCGCCACTGGGGACCCGAGTTAATCATTAGGTTTCCCGAGTGGACCTCCCGGGCGAATTTCATCGCCCAGTCGATGTTCTGGGTGAAGATCGCTGCGCTCAGGCCGTAGTTGGAGTCGTTGGCCATGGAGATGGCCTCATCGATGTCCGAGAAGGGAGTGACCGCGACCGCGGGGCCGAATAGCTCCTCGCGGGAGATGCGCATCGAGGGGTCGACGTCGGCGACGACGGTTGGCGCGTGCATTGCGCCCTCGTAGTCGCCGCCGGTCAGGGTCCGCGCCCCGGCGCCCATGGCCTCGTTGACCCACTTGTTGACCCGGACGGCATCCTGCGCCCGCACCATCGGCCCCATCTTAACTGTACCGTCCAGCGGATCGCCCGTGCCGATGGCCTCCACACCCTCGGTCAGGACGCCCAGGAAATCGGCGTAGACCTCCCGGCTGGTGATGATGCGCTGGGCCGAGATGCAGACCTGGCCAGCGTTGGAGAAGCCGCTCGACACCGTCCCGGCCACGACTCTCTCTATGTCCGCGTCGGGCATCACGATCAGCGGCGAGTTCGACCCGAGCTCCATCGTGATCTTCTTCAGTCCGGCGGTCTTGCAGATGTGCTCTCCAACCTCCTTGCTTCCCGTGAAGGTGATCTTGCGGACCCGCGGGTCCGCCACCAGCGCGTCGCCGATAGCCCCGCCGGGGCCCGTGATGCACTGTATCGCCTCGGGGGGCACGCCAGCTTCGAGCAGGACCTCGGTCAGCTTCAGCGCGGACAACGGGGTATCCGAGGCCGGCTTGATGATGACCGAGTTGCCGGCCGCCAGGGCGGGTCCGACCTTGTGGCACACCAGGTTCAATGGGAAGTTGAACGGGCTGATTGCGGCCACCACCCCGCAGGGCACCCTGAGTGTGAACCCAAGCTGGCCCGTCCAGGTAGGCGCGCCGTCCAGCGGGATGGTCTCTCCGTAGAGCCGCTTGGCCTCCTCCCCCGACAGGCTCATGGTCTGGTACGCCCTGTCTACCTCCCCGCGCCCCTCGGCAATGACCTTGCCCTCCTCCAGGGTTATTGTGCGGGCGAAGTCCTCGGCCCGCTCGGCCATCAGGTCCGACGCCCGCCGCAATATCTCGAAGCGCTGATACCCGGCCAGCTTGGCCATCGCGGCGGCGCCTCTCTCCGCGCTGGCGACGGCCGCTTCAACGTCCTGGACGCTGCCGCGCGGGACCGTGTCTATCACCTCGTTGTCGTACGGATTCACGACATCGATTTTGGCGTCCCTGTCGACCCACTCGCCGCCTAAGTACATTCTCATGAGCGCTCCTCCCCGATTGTCTGTTCGATCCGACACGCTCATATTACCAGTTTTGATGTGCGGCTGGGGCCTCTTCCGCTGGACATGTTGGGGCCTGTCCGGCGCCCTGGCGTGTGCTCCTCGCCCGGCCTTGAACGCACAGACGCTTTAGGATATCCTAATGCTTACCATAATCCTAAATACTAGCATTTTCTATTCAACCCATGGGACGATAGAGGAAATGCAATGAAGGACGAAAGAGACGAGCTCATCCGTGGTATCTCCTCGCTGAGACGGGCGATGTTCAGGAGAGCCTGGGCCGGGTGGTGTGGCGAGTGGATGGACATGGACCTGACCATGCGGCAGTTGAAGGTGCTGTTCCTGCTATACGGCCAACCCCCTACCCGCATGAGCGCCCTGGCGGCCGGCCTTGGTATCACTTTGCCGTGGTGCACGAGCCTGGTAGACCGCCTTGTGAAGGAAGGCATGCTAGATCGACTGGAAGATCCTCTGGACCGCCGGCTCGTTCTGTGTGAGCTTTCAGGGAAGGCGCGCGCGCTCGTGAGCAAGCTCTGGCAGTCGGGGCAGTTGCAGACCGAGGCTCACCTGGAGCGAATGACGGAGGAGGAGCTTCGCGTGGTAGCCCGTGCCATGACTATCTTTCAGGGCGTCGCAGCATCACAAAATCGCGAAGGAGGAGTTCTGTGAGCTTTCTCACCGCGCTGGCGCTACGCCGGCGCTCAGTGACCGTTCTGATAGTAGTGATGGTCTTGGCCGGGGGGGGCGTTACCTACCGAAACCTGCCGGTCACGCTGTTCCCCGAGATCGAGTTCCCCTTGATTACGGTGTTCACGTTCTACCCCTCCGCGAACCCGGAGGCCGTGGTCCGGGACGTGACGGCGCCCATAGAGAATGTCATCTCCGGCATCGACGGTCTCGCGGACATCCAGTCTGTCTCATCCGAGAACCTCTCGCTGTTGTTGGCCAACTTCAAGTTTGGCACCGACATGGCCGAGGCCGAGCGCGCCATCGCCAGCAGGCTGGCCGGAATCCGGTTCCCCGCGGGGGTCGAGGAGTCCAGGATCGGCCGGTTCGACCCGGACGAGTTCCCAGTCCTTCAGCTCAGCATTGTGGGCGACCGGGAGATACCGGAGCTGCAACGGATCGCCGAATCCCTGATACGCCCTGCGATACTCGGCGTGGATGGAGTGCTCAGCGCCGATATTAGCGGCGGGGTCGACGACCAGGTGTTCGTGACCGTGGACCCGGACCGGCTTTCGGAGACCGGCATGTCGCTGTTTCAGCTATCCTCGGCGCTGCGCGATAACAACGTGACGTTCCCAGCCGGCGCGATAACGGTGGAGGGGCAGACGTTCCCAGTGCGCACGACACATTCGTATGGCTCGCTGGAGGAGGTCCGCAATCTGGTGGTCGGATTCGCCGGAGGTCCGCCTCGTCTGGGAGCGCAATCCGCCTCTCAGGACGGCGACACGCCGGAGATGCGGCCGGTCTTGCTATCGGAGCTCGCCGAGGTCAGCCTTGGAGTCGGAGCGGCTTCCAGCATCTCGCGGACCAACGGCACGCCCAGCCTGGGCATCGGTGTTCTCAAGGACCCGGACGCCAATACGGTGGACGTGACCGATGGCGTGCTGGAGAGCCTGGCCTGGCTCGACGATCTCCCAGCGGATATCCGGATAACCACCATATTCAACGATGGACCGGAGATCCAGGCCCAGATCAATACTCTTCAACGGGAGGCCTTTTTTGGGTTCCTCTTCGCTATCGCCGTCGTTTTCGCCTTCTTGGCGACCCTGAAGCCCACGGCGTTGAGGGGCCTCCAGCTCACCCTGCGTCCTACATTGGTTATCGGCCTCTCCATACCGCTGAGCATTCTCACCGGTATCTTGTTGATGGGAAGCCAGGGGATGAGCCTCAACTTCATGACGCTCGGCGGCCTCGCCATCTCCGTAGGGCGAGTGGTGGACGACAGCATCGTGGTGCTGGAGAACGTGTACCGGCATATCCAGCGGAGCGACGACCGGTTTCGGGCCACGTTGGACGCGACCAGAGAGGTCGCCCCCGCGATCACGGCATCAACCTTGACCACTATCGTCGTATTCGTTCCACTGGCCTTCATTCAAGGCCTGGTGGGCTCCTTCTTCCTCCCATTCGCTCTGACGGTCAGCTTCGCGCTGGTGGCTTCCCTTTTCGTCGCTCTGACCGCCGTCCCCGTCCTGGGTGCGCTACTCGTACGGCCCGGCGACTTCCCGGAAGAAGAGGCCGTGGAGGATGGGGGGCGTGACCGCGAGACCTGGGTGCAGAGGGTGTATACACCCGTCCTCCTGTGGTCGCTGCGGCATAAGCTCGTCACCCTCATCGCTGCGTTCCTCCTCACGGTGGGAAGCCTTGGGCTGATATTCGTGATCCCGATCAACCTGTTTTCCGGTGGAGGGCAGCGCCTGCTCGCTATCGACATGACCCTTCCGCCCGGATCTTCTATCGAGCGGACCCTAGTTGAGGTCGAGGAGATAGAGGAGGTTCTGGCCGGTCTTTCAGACGAGGGCGCGGTAGGCACATACCTGACGACTGTGGGGGCTCCCGAGAATTCGTTCGCTCCCGGCGGAGGCCCCACCGTTGGCGGTAACAACCGGGCCAACGTCTTCGTCCTCCTTACAGAGGACGCCCCAGAGGACATCACGGAGCGGCTGAGGGCGGACCTGGCAGGAGGAAGCAACCGAAGGATCGCCGTCAACGAGATAGGCGAGGGACCGCCCACGTCCGGCCTGGAAGTGAGCATCGCGGGCAGCGACTACCAGGCCATCTCGGACGTGGCCACCCGGCTGGCGGCGGATCTCAGCCTCGTCGACGGCATCGTCAATGTCAGCAGCAATGTAACGGAAGGCAGGGACGAGATCGTGATCACCGTCAAACCTGAGCAGGCCGCCGCGTTGGGGCTGACGTCCAGGCTGGTGGCGGTGCGAGTCAACCAGTTCCTCGTCGGCCAGCCGGTTACACAGGTAAACGTCGACGGCGTGCCGGCCAGCGTGATCTTGAGGGGCCGGGCGGAGGACGTGGACCACATCGATAAGATCAAGGGTCTCGCCATCGTCGGGCCTATCGGCTCCGCCCGGCTGAGCGACATCGCCGATGTCGCGTTGGAGCAGGGGCCGGTCACAATAAGCCGCTCCGACGGCAGGCGGTCGGCGAGTATCACCGGGGCGATCACCGACGAGAACACCCAGGCCATCGGCATGAAGGTGCAGGCGAAGATCGACGCCATCGACCTCCCTCCCGGCGTGGTTGTGAGCACGGGAGGCATCTTTCAGCAGATAGCCGAAGGGTTCGAGGATATATTCCTGGCTATGGGCGTCGGAGTGGTCCTGATCTACCTGGTCGTGGCCGCCAGCCTCGGGACGCTGAGAAACCCATTCGTGATAATCATGAGCCTGCCTCTCGCGCTCATCGGCGCGCTGGCCGCCCTGGCCATCACCGGGCGGACCTTGGGGCTGCCGGCGATGATGGGCGTCCTGCTTCTGGTTGGCATCGTGGTCACCAACGCCATCGTGCTCATCGCCTTCGTCGAGCAGCTTCGAGAGCGTGGGATGGACATCCATGACGCCCTGGTGGAGGGAAGCCGGGTCCGGCTTCGCCCCATCTTGATGACGGCCTTCACCACCAGCTTCGCACTCCTCCCGCTTGCCGCTTTCGTTAGCAACGAGGGGGGCATCCTTGGGGCGGAGCTGGCGACGGTTGTGATAGGCGGACTGATGACCTCGACATTCCTGACCCTGGTCGTCGTGCCGGTCGTCTACTCCCTCGTGCACGTGAGCATACCGGGGCTTTTTCACTCTATCGGTTCGAGGCTTCGCCGTACGCCGTCCCCGGAGCCGGCTGCCGCGAGTGACTGACACGCTCAACTGAACGCCCTCCCCGCACCGCGACACGGGCCGTGACTCCAAGAGAGCGACGCCCATGATTGAGAAACTTACGAACTGGGCGAAGACGCGGCCGGACATCCGCGCGGTGATTCTGACCAGCTCGCGCGCCAGCCCTAATGCCGTGGTCGACGAGTTCTCAGACTACGACGTGATCCTGGTCGTCACGGAGCTCAGCGCGTTCGTTCCCCGCGACCATTGGCTGCACGAGTTTGGCGACCCGCTGACGATCTTCAGAGACAAGACCCGCACGCTGTATGGGGTCGACAAGTGCAGCAGGCTCCTCCTTTATGTGGACGGCGTGAAGGTTGACTTCACGCTCTGGCCCACACCTCTTCTGAGAGCTGTCCTGGAACAAGAACGCCTCCTTGAGGAGTTGGTCGTCGGGTACGAGATCCTGCTGGACAAGGATGGCCTGACCCGCGGCCTTGGAGAGCCGGCGTTCCGGACGCATATTCCCGAGAGGCCGACCCGAGCTGAATTCACCGACCTGGTCGAGGAGTTCTGGTGGGAATTCACGTACGTGACGAAACACCTGTGGCGAGACGACCTGCTCCCAGCAAAGGACAATCTGGACTACATGATGAAGCACTACATGCTCCGCAAGATGATCGAGTGGAGTATCAAGATCGAGCACGACTGGTCGCTCAAGCCCGGAGCCTATGGAAAAGGACTGAAAAAGCTCCTCGATCCCGACACCTGGTCCGCGCTCGAGTCAACATACGCCGGGGCCTCGGTGGAGGGCAACTGGGACGCTCTTTTCAAGACCACTGATCTGTTTCGCGTGACAGCCAATGCTGTCGCGGACGCGCTCGGCTACACGTATCCCGAAGCGCTCGACGCACGGGTGACCCGTTACCTTCAGACCGTTAGAATGAAGCCAGCATAGAGGACGTTCACCAACCTCTGGAGGAAAGAAATGGGCTTTCCCGTTTACGACTACCGCAGCGACGTCCGCAACGTGCTGGTCACGCCGCAAATACGGTCCCGGTTCCTGCGAATGGAGCCGGGCGAGGAGAGCGGCGGCCACAGCCACGACCTGGGCCATGAGGTCTTTCTGATACTCCAGGGCCGGGCTGAGTTCACCATCGAGGGTGAGACCGACGAGCTTGGGCCGGGGGAGATGTGCGTGGCACTGGTCCACCAGTTCCACTCCCTTCGCGTCATCGGCGACGAGCCCATGACCATGTACCTGTCGGTGACTCCACATATTCAGCCTACCCACACCATGCGGGACGACCGGGGCCGGAATCTGCCCCATCGGTTCACACCGTCCAGCGCGTACGGCGTTGAGACGGACACCCAAACGCCCATTCCCGACATTCTTGACAAGCTGTCGGATGCGACTCGCTCCGTCGCGACGGCGGCAAATGATGCTCTAGCTGTGCAGGCTGAGCAGACGGAAACGCTGGCGGAGGCCCTGTCGCGCGGCGACGAAGATGCGGCATCGGATGCCCGAGGCTCGATATGGGACGCCCTCATGCCGGTATTCGCGCAGACCGCGGAACTGGCCTCGCTCTGGAACGACGTGGCGCCCAGGGCGGGCAGGACGTAGGCGCTTCACCACGACTCTAAGAATTAACCACAGAGGCCGCAGAGGAAAGAAGAATGAGGCGGATTTGATGAATTCACAATCTCTGTGTACTCTGCGGTGAAGTCTTGATGGAAGGGGGCGGTCTATGAAGCGCGTGCGAATCGGAGTCATAGGGTGCGGGGCAATCGCCCAGATCCAGCACCTGCCATTTCTGTCGGAGCTGGCCGAGGAGTTCGAGGTCGCCGTCGTCTGCGACGTCTCGCCCTCGGCGGCGAAGTACGCCGCGGGAATGTTCCACGTACCGCGGCACGTGACCGACTACCGGGACGTGCTCGACTCGGACGTGGACGCCGTGTTGCTGTGCCAGACCGACCCTAAGACCGAGGTGGCCGTCGCGTCGTTCGAGGCGGGCAAGCACGTGTTCATCGAAAAGCCGATGTGCTTCTCCCTCGCGGAGGCCGACGCCATCATCACCGCCGCCCGGGATTCTGGCAAGGTCGGACAAGTGGGGTACGTCAAGCTGTACGAGCCCGCCTTCGAGACCGCACGGAGGGAGGTGGCCGTGATGGACGAGGTACGTTTCGTGCAGGTAAACCACCTACACCCGGACAACGCCCTGCACATGCGGCAGTTCCGCACGCGGAGGTTCGACGACGTGCCGGGCGAGGCCATCGAGAGGACCCAGGCGGCGCGCAGGGCCGCCGTGGAAGCAGCCATCGGCGAGTCGACGGAAATCGTGACGCGCGCCTTCGGACTCCTCTCGGGCAGCCTGATCCACGACCTGTACGGCCTTCGCGTCCTGTTCGGCGTGCCCAACAGGGTGGTCAGTACGGAAGTCTGGGCCGGGGGCCGGGCCCTGAGCACGATCCTGGAGTACCCGCAGGGGCACCGGTGTGTCACTACGTGGGTGGACCTGCCCGAGCTGTGGGACTTCCATGAGACGCTGGAGGTGTACGGCGGCAACAAGCGCGTCATCGTCTCCTACGAGAGCGGGTTCTCGCGGGGGGTCTCCACGGTGACCATCCAGGAGATCGACGCCGACGGCACGAGCGTTCGCAGGATGCCCGAGCTGGACTGGGAGAGCCCGTTCCGGCGGGAGCTGCGCCGCTTCCACCGCTGCATCGCGACAGGCGAAACACCGCGCTCTCCAGTGGCGTCCGCCAGGGACGACATCGCCCTAATCATCGACATCACGAAGGCGTACGTGCAGGGCGGGCCGGTGGCGCGGTAGGTGGCGCCCTGATGGTCTTAGGTTGCGCTATGCTCGCCGGAGGTTCAGAAAACCTCGAGGACCACTACGGAGCCTGATTGGGGATGGATAGTCACTGCTTGTCCGGCCTAATCGAGCCTGGTGAATATCAGGCAAGACCTCGCCTCATCGTAGCGAGCCGCGGAGGCCGGTCTGATGTTCGTCATCGATGTAGAGGGTGCTGTTGAACGGGACGGACGGTACCTGATGATAGGGCGCGGGCTAAACGAAAGTGAAAGTCCCGGCGCTCTCAGTTTTCCAGGCGGCAAGGTCGAGCCGACGGATGACCCGAAGAACACCCTCGAGTCCGCCGTCCGCCGCGAGATCCTCGAAGAGGTTGGCGCCGAGGGCCACTCCGAAATCACCTACGTGGAGAGCGGCCTATTCGACATGGATGATGGTCGAAGGGCGATGTTCGTCATATTCTTGTGTCAATACAAGTCCGGCGCACCAAGACCGGACAGTGGAGGAGAGGCCGAATCTGTCCAGTGGATGACTCCTGAACAGGTCCGTCGGGAGGGGCCGCCATGGCTGGAGGGAGTCAATACAGATGGTTGAGAAAGTCCGGCGCCGTGTCGAGGGTCAGGAGTGAGACCTACTTCAAAACCAACGCATCTCGGACCTCAGTACGCCGACCAGTTCAGAGACCGTAGCGTTGCGTCGGCGTATCTCCACCGCCCACCGTACCCGGCGGACGTGTTTGACGTGCTCGAGTCGTACTTGACATGGGATGCGGAACGGGAGACATAGCCATTCCGATGGCGGACCGGGGCGACCGCGTCGACGCGGTAGACCAGTCGGAGGCGATGCTGAAAATGGTTCAGACACGGCCGGGCTGGGACCGGGAGAACATCCGGTGGGGCTGTACGAGCGCCGAGGAGTTCGACTACGGGGACCGGTATGGATTGATAGTCGCAGGCGCCAGCCTCCACCGGATGGACTGGTATGTAGTGCTTCCAATAATGCGGCGAGCGTTACTCGAAGGCGCGTTCTTGGCGATAGCGGGTGGCCGGCAAGAGGAAAGGAGCCCCTGGCGCAACAGTGTGATGGAGATCATACCTCGATATTCGACAAATCAGGACTTCGAGCCGTACGACCTGATCGAAGAGTTGGAGAGTCGATGATTATTCCACATAGCTGGCCGCCACCAGTCGGCACCCAGGCATTATCGGATGCCAATAAGAGACTACGTGGAGATGATCCACTCGCAGAACGGGTTCTCGAGAGAGCTCATGACGGCGGAGTCAGCGGCGGCGTTCGATTCGGAGGTAACGGCCGCGATCACGCCATTCGCCTCCGAGAACGAGGTGTCCCTGGAGCTAACCTCGACGGTCACGTGGGGCCGCCCGCTGGCCGGTTAGCGTAATCGATTCCGGGAATGAAAGGATTGGAGTTGAATCATGCCCATCGACGTTCCACTCGGACCTGGAGGCGCCGATCGTGGTAAGATCCCGGTTCCAGGCGCCCCTGCTTTTTGTGCGAGATCATTGCAGGCCGCTCGGACAAGGGTATTGTCGAAGAGACCGAGGCGACACTCACGCTCGTGAACTGGGCCCAATTCGAGCTCGGGCAGGTCTACGTCATTCCCAGGCGTCACGCGCCGACTCTATTCGACCTCACGGACGAAGAGGCGGTCGCTGTGATTCACGCCGTGCGAAGGGTTGCCGATGCCCTAGTGAAGGCATACGATCCGGATGGACTCAACCTGATTCAGAACAACGGCGTGATTGCCGGTCAAGCCGTTCCGCACTTTCATATGCACGTGGTGCCGCGGCGCAGGCTCGGCAGCGATTGGGGAAACGGACCTCCTCACATCGCCGTTCTGGAGGGGAAGACTCCGACATTACCTGACCGGGATGTGCACATAAGTCTGGATCGAGAGCACGAAATCGCTCACCATATCCGGCGGTTCCTCGCTACCCAGGACGAATCCGCTGGCTGAACCACAGGCGCTCCGCCGTTCCTGCGAGGACCGCCGCTAGGTCACCCGGGCTCAGGCCGAGCTGGTCGCGGAAGATGCGTAGGTGCCGGCCGTAGGACACTTTTGGGCACCGCAGTTCGACGGGGAAGTCCGAGCCCCACACGCACCGATCGGGCCCAAAGGCCTCGATGAACCGCTTGCAGGCGTCGTGCATGTCGCGGAACGGGTACTCCTCCGCTGAGCCGGTGGGCATGAAGGTAAGCTTCGCGTGCAGGCTTGGATGCCGCGCCAGCTCAACGACCTTGGAGACGGTGGCGTCGAAGTCCGGACCCGCCTTCAACGACAGGCAGTGGTCCAGCACTACACGCAGCTCGCGGTGGTCCTCCAGCATTGTGGACAGCTCATCGGCCAGTTCCAGCGGCACAAGCGCGTTGATGACCACTCCGAGGCGGGCCGCCTCGCGCCAAAGCCCTCGCACGCCGGGGTGGTCGTACCCGCCATCGGTCGCCGCGACGCTGCGCATCCCCTTGACGTTGGAGCGCTGGGCCAGGGAGTGGAGGATTTCCGGGCCGTGGGGATCGTCCGGGTTGAGGGTGCACACACCCGCGGCCCATCCCCGCGCCTCCGCCGCGGCGTCGCGCAGATATCGGTTGTCCCACCAGTAGAACGATGACGTCTGAATCAACATGGCTCGGTCGATGCTGGAGGCGTCCATCTCCCTGCGAAGATGCTCTGGACTCCCCGTGCCGTCCGGGGGGCTCAGCGGCTCATCGACCGGCGGATAGGATGCCTCGTCCGCGGAGTATCCGCGGAGTAGATGTGGGCATGGCTGTCGATTATCACCAGGTCCCTCCGGATTAGGTATTCGCGGTGCTGAGCGTTCATTCTACTCCGCGGTGTCGGTCCATTCAACGCTCAGAGCGGCGGCACGAACCGGGCGAGCCCGCGCCAGCTTGAACCTGCATGGCGCGGGGGGGTATAGTGGGAGTGGCCCGGAGGCCAGGATGATATACGACGGACACGCATATTGCTTTCCCGACCTGCGGGGCGATGGGGGCTTCGCCGACCCTGCGCAGTTCAGACGCCATTTGCAGCTCGGCATCGCCCGCCACTTCCAGCCGGTGTGGCGCAGCCGGGACCGCGCCCCGGCCGACGACAGCGGGCTGGCCGACCCGTCAGCCGGGTGGAGCTTCGACGCCCTCAAGGACGTGGGTTTCCGCGCCGCCGGGCACGGCCGGTTCGAGTGGACCGTGGACGGCGAGGTATTCGTCAAGCAGTATATGCCGCCCTCGGTCGCTGACATGTCCTATCCGGCCGAGAGCCTGGTGGCGGAGATGGACTACGCCGGGGTGGACATGGCTCTGCTCCACAGGACGCCGTATCTCGGCATAGGCAACGAGTTCATCGCAGACTGCGTCCGCCGTTTCCCGGATCGGCTCCAGGGTCTGGCCCACGTCGAGGAGTGGCTGGTCCGGACCGAGCCAGATGCCTCCATCCGCAAGCTGGAGAGGGCCATCAAGGAGCTTGGGCTGGTCGGATTGCAGTTCCTGCCGGACCAGATGCCGCTGTACGGACAGGCCGATGACTGGGACGGCCCGGGTTTCCGGCCGTTCTGGGACGCGGTGTCAGGTCTAGACATCCCCGTGTTCGTCACACCGAGTTACAGCTCGCTGGCGACCCCCGGGAGCACTCCGACGAAAGGTGTGGTGTCCCAGCTCAGGGCGATCGGCCGCTGGATGGAGAAGTACCCCGGCGTGATGGTGGTCCTCACCCACGGCCTTAGCTGGCGCATGTTCGTCGATGGCGACACACTATTGATGCCGGATGAGGTGCTGGACGCGCTCCCCGCCGACAACCCGAACTTCTACTTGCAACTCCTATTCGCCATATTCCTTGGCGGGGTGTGGGACTACCCGATGCTCCAGGCCAGGCCCGCCGTGGAGAAGCTCGTGCGGCGCATCGGCATGGATAGGCTCATCTGGGGCACCGACATACCTATGGTAATGCGCTTCTATACCTACGCACAGAACCTGGAGCACATGCGGGCCGTCTGCGGCTTCCTCGGTCCCGACGAGGCGGACAAGATCGTAGGCGGCAACATGGCGCGGCTTATGGGAATCGCCGATGAGTGACTACGACTTGGTCGTCCGAGGCGGCAGGGTGATGGACCCAGAATCGGGACTGGACACGGTCCGGGACGTGGGGATAGCGGACGGTGTGGTGCGGGCCATCTCGGAAGAGGCACTGCAAAGTCGTGACACCATAGACGCACGCGGTTTGGTGGTGACCGCCGGATTCATCGACATGCACACCCATGGCCAGGACGAGGAGAGTTACGAGGTCCAGGCCCGGGACGGCGTGACCACGGCTCTGGAGCTCGAGGCGGGAGTTATCGATGTCAACGACTGGTACGCGGAGCGCGAGGGCATAGCGGCGATCAACTACGGTGCAAGCTCGGGCCACATGCCCGCGCGGCAGCGGGCCATGCACGACTTGAACCAGGACATCACCCCCGTCGGCGACGCCGCACACCGGCCCGCGACGGAGCAGGAGTTGCAAGAGATCAAAGGCGTGATCGAGCGGGGGCTGGAGCAGGGCGCACTGGCGGTCGGGCTGGGCGTCCAGTACACGCCGGGCGCGTCCCGCTGGGAGATACTGGAGGTCTTCCGAGTAGCGGCGAGGCACGGCGCCACCTGTCATGTGCACGTGAGGGGCATGGGTCACAGGGAGCCGGAAAGCAGCATCGACGGCCTGGAGGAGCTCATAGCCGCCTCGGCCATCACGGGCGCACCGGTTCACGTGGTGCACGTCTCCAGCAACGGCCTGCGCGCGACACCGCGGCTGCTGCAGACGATCGGGGAGGCCCGGTCGCGCGGCATGGACGTGACCACAGAGTGCTATCCATACAGCGCCGCGTTGACGGCGCTGGAGTCGGCGATATTCGACGAGGGCTGGCGGAAGAAGCTCGGCATCGACTACGAGGACCTGGAGTGGACCCCGACCGGAGAGCGGCTGACGGCCTTGAGCTTCGCCGAGTATCGCGAGATCGGCGGGATGGTGGTGCTGCATATGATCCCGGAGGATTCCGTGGTCGCGGCGGTGGCGAGCCCGTTGACCATGATCGCCTCGGATGGCTGGCTGAAAGACGGGAAAGGACACCCGCGCACGGCGGGGTCTTATTCCCGCGTGCTCGGACGATTCGTCCGCGAAGACGGCGCCCTTACTTTGATGGACGCCCTGCGAAAGATGTCGCTAATGCCCGCCCAGCGGCTGGAGGGCCGGACGCCCGCGATGGGGAACAAAGGGCGGGTCCGGGTCGGAGCGGACGCGGACCTTGTGATCTTCGACGACGAGCGGGTCATCGACCGGGCTACCTACGATGCCCCGACGAAGCCGCCGGAGGGGATCGCCCACGTTCTCGTACACGGCGAGCCGGTGGTCAGGGACGGACGGCCTCACCGGGGCGTGACGCCCGGGCGGCCCGTTCGCGCGCCGGTGGCCTGATCCTGTCCCGAACCGCAGGTGGGTAAAGCAGTACGTCCGCCGTGCAGAAAAAGGAGCAGCCATTGCCCGTCAGCTTAACCCAGGAAGAAGAGACACGTTTGGAGGAGTTCCTTGCCCCCGCGAGGATCGCCGTCGTGGCCACGGTTGGGAAGACCGGCATGCCGCAGCTAACGCCCAACTGGTACCGATACTCCGGCGGCAGGCTGACCATCTCCATCACGAAGGAGAGGGTCAAATACCGCAACCTCTCCAGTGACAACCGCATGGCCGTTTGCGTATACTCGGACACGCTGGCGCACGAATACGTGACCCTCCGCGGCAGTGTCGAGATCAGCGACAACGAGTCAATATGGCCGGAGACGCGCGCCATCGTCGAGAGGTACACCGCGCCCGAGGGGGTCGAGGCCCGTCTGCGCACCCTCCGCACTCAGAACAGGGTCATCGTCACCCTCGACCCCGACCGCGTGCTGTTCAGGACTTAGACCCATTAAAGGCGGTGCACCGGCGGGCCACTATACTTAAGGACCATGATCGGCGCGGAGGATCTTCATGTACCCCATCGAACTGGAAGGTAAGACCGGCATCGTTTTCGGCCTGGCCAACCACCGGAGCATAGCCTGGGCCATCGCACAGATACTCCACCGGGCGGGGGTCAGACTCGCCATCGCCTACCAGAACGAGCGCGTATTCAAGACCGTCTCCAAGCTTGTGGAGACCTGGGACGACGCGCTGCTGGTTGAGTGCGACGTGAGCGCCGACGAAAACATCCAGCGAACCTTCGACAAGGTGGGCGAGGAGTTCGGCGGGCTGGACGTCATCGTCCACAGCATCGCCTTCGCCAACCGCGACGACCTCGGCGGCCCCTTCAAAGACACTGGCAGGGACGGCTTTCGCCTGGCCATGGACGTGAGCGCCTATTCCCTGATTCCGATAGCCCGGCTCGGCGCGCCACTAATGGGAGAGGACGGCGGCAGTATCATGACGATGACCTTCCTGGCCTCGGGCCGTGTGTTTCCGGGCTACAACGTGATGGGCACGGCGAAGGCGGCCCTGGAGAACGAGGTGAGACAGCTCGCATCCGACCTGGGGCGCAGCAACATCAGGGTCAACGCCATCTCGGCCGGCCCGCTGGATACGCTGTCCTCGCGGGTTATCAGTGGCTACCGGGACATGAAGAAGATCCACGCGGAGCGCTCGCCCATGAGACGCAACATCACGACGGACGAGGTGGCGAAGACCGCCCTGTATCTGTGTAGCGACCTCTCCAGCGGTGTCACGGGCGAGATCCTCCACGTTGACACCGGCTACAGCATCATGGGAATCTAGCTCTCGGTACACTTGTCGATGATAGCGTATGTCGTTCTGAGGAGGGGTGCAGATTCGCGGCGAGGTGGGTCGCATGGCCCCAGCCGCCCCCCGGATCCTTCGCTCCGCTCAGAATGACATGAGTCAGTTCCACGCTGCAGCCGCTATTAGGCGCGATTCCAGACCTACCGCGCCAGCGAAAGGCCCCAGACCGACGAAGCGCCGGCCGCCTTTAGCGGCTCGGCGCACGCCGACATGGTGCTGCCCGTGGTCACCACGTCGTCGATGAGCAGTATCTCGAGCCCCACCACGTCGCCGATGCACTCGAACCCGGCCATCGAGACCTGGGGCGCCGTGTTCCTGGACCGGCGCAGGATGGCCTCCGCCACCGGGATGCCCGTGAGCCTGCCGACCTCCCGGGCGTGCAAGGCGGACTGATTGAAACCTCGGGACCTTTCGCGTCGAAAGTGGAGTGGGCCCGGCACGAGCACGCCGCCTGGAACGGGCTCCGACCAGAGGTATTCCGCCATGAGCCGGCTGAGGTCCGGCGCCGAGGCTCGAACGTTTCTGTATTGAGATTGTGGACCATGTCGCGGGCCGGTCCGGAGAAACCATAAGGCGCTCGCAGGCCGTCATAGGCGGGCGGCTCCGCTCTGCACGAGGCGCAGAAAACTGCCCCCCCCCCCCGGCCGGCCCCGAGCCCGGCGCGCGCAGTTCGGCCGTGCGAGAACTGGAAGGACGGACTCACAACTCGGGCAAAGGAAGCTACCCTCCCGCCCGCAGGCGGCGCAGCTTGGAGGGAAAAGCAGGTCGAGGGCTCCCGAAAGCACCCGTGACAGCGTCGCGGCGGCGCGGCCCTGCCCTGCAGCACGTCCCTCGAGGCCAGGCCCTGTAGTCGCGAAATCATAGGCCTACCATCGGCGCGTCGGGGGTCGGAGTCAGACCCGCTGAAACTTCTGCACCCGTTGGGCCGAGCCAATCTCGGTCACGTAGATGCTGTCGTGGGAGTCGACGCAGATGCCGTGTCCGGCGCTCAGGGTGCCATTCCCCGGACCCTCACTGCCCCGCCAGCGCGTAATCAGGTCACCGTCCAGGGTCCAGATGGAGACCCCGCCTCGCTCCCCTTGCTCGATCACGTAGACAACATCGTCCTGAATCCAGAGGTCGCCAGGCGACACCAGGTCCGTCCATTCTTCCAGAAATACGCCCTGGTCGTCGAACAGTTGGATGCGGCCGTTCTCCCGGTCGCAGATGAACACGCGGCCGCTCCTGTCTACCCAGATGTTGTGCAGCAGGGCGAACTCGCCCGGCCCCGGGCCCTGCCTGCCCCAGGAGAGGAGCAGCTCGCCATCGGCGCTGAACTTATGGACGCGGTGCCCTCCGTATCCGTCCGAAACGAAGATCTCGCCGTTTGGTGCTATCGCCAACCCGGACGGCATGTTGAAAGGCTCTCCGACATACGAGGGGGACGGGGCCAGCTTGTCTCCCAGGGTGCGGAGCTGAGTGCCGCCCGGCGTGAACTCGGTGGCTATATGGTAATCGCGGTCCACCAGCCATATATTGTCGTTGGGCGCGATGTATATGCCGTGGGGGTTGGCCGAGAATGAGCCCTCTCCCCACGACGATATGAAATTGCCCTCCGGGTCCCAGATGGTCAGCGGATGCGCGCCCCGGCTGAAGATGTAGACCTCGTCGTTCGAGTTGACCGCGCCGTCCGAGGCCATCCCCAGCGACCAGTACTTCGGCATCTTCGGCCACGACGGCACCGGTTCATAGCGGTAGTTGCCCGATCCGAGGACGGTCATGTCGATTCACCCCTCTTGCTCTTAATGGCCTAGCTGATTGTACGGTCGCCACCGGCCCTGGGTCAACCGCGGTTTCCTTGTCAATTGGGGGCGTGAGACCGTATCATTATAGGAGCGCCGGGGTGTGGCGCAGTTGGTAGCGCGCGTCGTTTGGGACGACGAGGTCGCTGGTTCGAGTCCAGTCACCCCGACTCCCTTTGTATAGGGCTTGCATTCCCCCGCGCCTGGGACTACCACCCGAGCACGTTCAGCGGATGGCATGTTCCATGACCAAGCGCACTCGTGTTTTCGTCGCGATTGCTCTCTTTTCGGCGACACCGGCCACGCAGGTGGATGCCGAGGGACCGGTGGATCTGCCGCCCGCTCCGCCAATCGCGAAGCCTGTCCACCCCCCGCCTCGACTCTCAGCTCAACCGCATGGTCGGGCAGGTCGGGTTGGCATCACCCGATGACATTGTTCTCCAGTCTCCTATGCACCTGGGCTCATCGGTCGCCGTGACGGTCCGTTTGTCCGGTGGCGCGGACGCCATCGCCGCCTTCATCGAGAAAGGCGGCGGAATCGCGGCCAACGTCGGAGTGGACTACGTGGAGGCGTACGTGCCCGTCACCATACTGGTCGAGGCCATAGTTCCACCGCAGCCCACCGTGGCCAGCCAGGGTGCGGCGGCGCCATCACCCAATATAGCGTGACCCCGCCCCCCGGCGACGTCACCGCCGTCGCTGACGGCTCGACGTTGAGCGCCACTGTGACGGGCCTGGCGAACGGCACGGCCCATACCTTCATCGCCGCCGCCAGTAATGCGATAGGCGCGGGCGACCCATCTACGAGCTCCAACAGAGTCACGCCCAAAACGGTTCCCTTCAGCCCGACAGGCGTGACGGCGACAGCAGGAAACGGCGACGCCATGGTGGGCTGGGCCATACCGGCATCGGACGGCGGTAGTCCGATCACCCAATACACGGTGACATCCGACCTCGACGGACTGACTGCGGCTGCGGGAGGCTCGGCCGCGAGCACCACGGTCACTGGGCTGGCCAACGGCACCGCCTACACGTTCACCGTGACCGCGAATCCTGGAGGCCAGATCGCCACCCCGGCCAGCTTCACGCTGAGCGTGGTGGTCACGGGCCTGGATAATGGAACAATCTACACGTTCACCGTAACCGCCACCAACGCGGTTGGAACGAGCGCCACGTCGGCCGCCTCGAACGCCGTCACTCCACCGAACGACCCCCCCGCGGTCCAGGCGCGCGCCGACGCCACCGGAAAGGAGGGTGCCCTATTGGGCCTGGAGATCGCCACGTTCACCGACAACGATCCGGTTGATACCCATACGGCAAGTGTTGACTGGGGTGACGGGACCGTCGAGGCTGCGTCGGTCACGGAGTCGGGCGGGGCCAGGACAGTCTTCGCGTCCCACACCTATAAGGGTAACGGAAGCTATGGGGTGACGGTTACGGCGACGGATACATTTGGGTGAGCCCCGGCCGATAGCTTCACGGTCGACGTCGGCAACGTGGTGTCGACCGTGAGCGCCGGGCCGGACTTGACCGCCGGTGGTCTGAGCGGCAACGTGTTTCAGCGCGCTTCATTCTTCGATCCGGGGACTCAAGATTCCCATGTCGCAAGTATAGATTGGGTCGACGGCGCCACTTCGACGGCGATCGTTAACAGCGCCCGCCGGACTGTGCGGGGAAGCCTCACGTACGCAAGCGCCGGCGAGTCCACCGTCACGATCACGGTCACCGACAATGATGGCGGCTCGGACTCCGATATCCTCGTCATCACGGTGACGTCCGCCCCCGCAGCGGTGAGCATTCCGAGTATGGGCGTGTGGGCAAATGATCTTGCTTGCGGCGCTGCTCGGCGCCCAGGTGGCGCGCATGCTGGGAAGAGGACGGAAGAGGGTGTTCTCTTGAACGTCCCTACGGGACGTGTACGAACAGGCCGATGCGGCGCCAGAGGTCCACGCCCTGCAGCTTCAACATAACTGTGTCGCCGGGGAGCCAGCTCTGGGGCAGCTCCGCCCTGACGCGCGTCGGGAATTCATCCAAGTCCAGCAGTGCCAGACGCCTTGGCTGGTTGTCCAGGACCGTGGCGGGGAACAGCGAGGCGGTCTCGGCCGCGCCCGAGTCCTCGAGACGGGATTGCTGCAGGTACTTCAGGAACCAGTACCTCTTCCTCATGTTCTCCAGCTGCGCCTGTTCGCGAAGCTGGACATCGGCTCGCTGCCCGACGGATGCGACCTTCTCCGAGGGGTATAGCGGCTCGCCCGCGGTCAGGAAGTGGGCGATCTGCCGCTGGAGGACTATGTCTGGGTAGCGTCGCAGAGGAGACGTGGCCTGCAGGTACGCCTCGACGCCTAGACCACCGTGGGGCAGTGGCGTGGTGCTCACATGAGCGGGCGCAAGCCGCCGGGTCAGCATGTATCGCTGGAGCGCCTCCTCGGCCTGTCCCTTCGGTGTCTCCAGGTCCAGATCGCTGACGTCGGGCTTCGTCTGGGAGCGGTAGACCGCCGGTAAGTCGTTGTCCCGGCAGAACTCCGCCAGCAGCGAGTTGCACATGACCATCAGTTCTGTTACCAGCAGCCTGGCGGGCGACGAGCGATCATGCACCCTGACTTCCACCTCGCCCGACGGCCGAAGGTTGATTAGCATCTCATCCTGGTCGATGTTGATAGCCCCGGCGCGCTCTCTCCTGTCCCGCAGGGCCCGTGCCGCGACGTTCAGCCCGGCCAAGGCCTCGCCCCACGGCCCGCCCCGGTCCTCCAGCGCGCGATCCGCCTCCTCGTAGGAGAGCGCGGCATGGCTCCGCACGACGGACGGCGTGACCTCCCAGTCCAGTATCTCTCCCGCGGCGTCCATGCTCACCAACAGGCTCATGGCGCACCGGGTCTCGCCTGCGTCGAGGCTTCCCAGCCGCTTGGCGAGTCCCGGCGGCAGCATGCCGATGTTGCGTTCGGGCATGTACAGCGTGGCCATGCGGCGGTCCGCTTCCCAGTCGACGGCGCCGCCGAGGGGTATGAGCGAGCCCGCGTCGGCAATGTGGACCGCGATGCGATAGCCGCCACCCCGCGTTATATTTGCAGAAAGCGCGTCGTCGCGGTCCTCGGCCCCGGCGTCGTCGATGGTGATGGCCTCTAGGCCGGTGAAGTCTCGACGCCGCGGCTGCTGGAGGAGATGGTCCAGGCCGAGGGACGCGGCTTCGTCGACGGCGTCTTCTGGGAACTGCTCCCGGATGCCGGCCCGGTGCAGCTCCAGGGGCTCGTCGGGCGAGAACACCCCGGCGGCCACCAGCAGCTTGAAGCAGCGGCGCTGCTGGTCCCTGGTCCGCGAGACCACGGAATCGAGAAGGGCGCGCGCGTCGTCGTGCCCGGGGGACTCTTCGCCATTGATCGCGTAGTCGCGGAGTTGCCCCAGGAGCATTTCCTGGTGCTTGGAGGGCTCCTCTGACGGCGCTCCCTTGGCGAGGCCGGTCATCAGCGAGAGGGCGTCGGCCGCATTCTGCTCCCGGCGCGCCTGCCGGGCCTGGATATCGGCGACGGCCTCCCGCGTCCTCGGCTCGTAGCCGTCCGTTACGCGCACGAAGAGGTCGGTGTTACCCTCCAAGTGGAGCGCCAGCGCGACCAGGCGCGCGGCGTCCGGGGAGGTGTCCCAGTAGAGCTCGGCCATATCCTCCAAGCTGATCGCCCCGGCGTCCTCGGTGAGGACGTCCCAGACCTCCGCGAGAGCGATGTCCGCTGCCGTGTCCTGGCTACGGTCGCGGAAATCCTCGAACTTGTCTTGTGCGGAGGCCACTACCCCGGTGGCAAGCATAATGCGATCATGGGGGACGCGCGCCAGCTTATTCCGGCCAAGGAGCACGCTGACGCGTGTGGCGGTCTCTTCTTGGTACCGGACCACCGTGGCGCCCCGGCTAAGACGGGCGACAACGATCTCGCCAGGCTGCAATTCGTCCTCACATACTCGTTCGTTACCCTCGCAGTATAGAGGGTTTCAGACCCGCCGTCGTGTCCTTTGGACCGCGCGCTCTTGCCCGCGAGGGGACATGTTGTTACCCTCGCCTGGATGCAGGCCGGCCCCAGGAGACTATATCCGATGAACCAGCGAGACAAGCGCGCGTTGGAAATACTAAGGCAACTCGGCGGGAGGCCCGCCACGCCCTTTTTCGAGGCGGGTCCGGCCCGGTACGTCGAGCAGTGCTTGCGCGAGATGGGCATGGACCACCGGCGCGACACGTTTGGGAACATCATCGCCCACTGTAAGGTGGGCGATGGTCCTCACCGCCCCGCCTTCGCCCTCGTCGCGCACATGGACCACCCCGGGTTCGAGATTGTCGAGACAAAGGGCCGCCGCGCCGTGGCCCGCGCCATGGGGGGAGTTCCCGTGGCGTCGCTGGTGAAGCGGACACCGGTCTTCGTGCTGACGCCCGATGGCCGCCGCATTCCCGCGATCACTGCGCGGCACGAGACCACGACTGACCCTGGAGACGGGCGGGCCGAGCAACTCGTGAAGCTGGCGATGGAGGGCCCGGTCGAGCTCGATCCGCCCGCGCCGGTCGTGTTCGATCTGCCGGACTTCGTGCTCGACGGCGACACCATCCGCATGCGGGCCCTGGACGACCTGGCGGGTTGCGCCAGCATCCTCGCGGCCCTGGAGCGCACGGCCACCGATGCCGCCGAGTGCGACGTCTATGGCGTGTTCACCCGGGCCGAGGAGGGCGGGCTGCATGGGGCGAGGCTCCTGGCGGAGTCTGGAATCTTGCCCGCCGATACCATCGTCGTGTCCGTGGAATCCAGTTCGGTGATTCCAGGAGTGGCCCAGGGCGAGGGTCCGGTGATTCGCACGGGCGACGCGGCCTCCACGTTCGATGCCGGCGCGGAGAAGGTGCTCATCGCCGCCCGAGGGGCCCTGCGTGACCGTGACCCTGAGTTCAGGTCGCAGCGCCAGCTCATGTCTGGCGGCGTCTGCGAGGCCACCGCCTTCGCGGCCTTCGGCTACCTCGTCACTGGCCTGACGTTCCCGCTGGGCAACTACCACAACGCCACGACCAAAATCGGCGACCCCGAGGGAGGCGTGGCCGCGGAGTACATCAAGCTGTCCGACTACCTGGGCGGTGTCGACCTGCTTACCGAGGCGGCGAGGAGCGCGGCCCGGCCTGATGATGCGTCGCCGCCCCGCCTCATGGGCGACGTGCCGGACGAGGTGCGACGGCGGCTGGGGGAGACGACGTGGTGAGTAATGCCGCACGACGATGACGCCACCAGACAGTAGGGCGACTGGCACCTCGCCTGGCTACAGGTCCTTCCTCCTTACACCGCTGAAAACTCCCAATAATAATCACTGCTAGAGTATCGGTTTCATCGTAACAAAGAACCTCAAACTGGCTTGCTAACGTCCTCTTGAGGGGGACCGC
>CAZJDV010000014.1:0-37596 GCA_964544865.1 uncultured Dehalococcoidia bacterium
CCTCAGGATGTTCTCTCGCGCGATCGAAGGGGAGCCAGACAAAGACATTTTGGTTCTTGACACCAAAGAAGCTCCGTCACGCAGATTGAGTGCATTCCTCAAGACCCATGCAAGGGGATTCGACGACGGGCACGTGATCGACATTCTAGGGGACGCTTCAGGATCACTGCCAGTCGTGATAGAGGCAGGAGCTGAAGCGCTCGAATAAAGGTGCATCGAAATGGTGGCTGGCCCTGAAGGGTCTGGGATGGGACCGGATGCAAGTGGAGATGGAGGTCACCTCATCATGGACATTGACGCCACTTTCGCTGTCCTGACTGCGGATACGGGCCTCCTGTCAGTGCAGGCTTCAGCGGTCGAACAATATGTCATATCTCCCATTAGCTTCTGGTGCGACCTGCATGCTCCGCCCGAAGAAAGAGACTCTGCCGATCTGTACCAGCAACGACTTTTCGAGGTCGGTCGGGAGTATCAAACAAACCTGGTCGATGAGGACTATCCGGGGGCCGTCCAGGAGCGATTCGTGGACGAAGAGGAAGGCTTCCGGCGGACGCTGGAGGTGATGTCCCGCGGCGAGCGCTTCATTATGGACATGCCGCTGCTATCCCGGCCCGAAGGTCTCGAAGGGCGGCCCGACTTGCTGTTCCGGATGGACGGTATGAGGTCCAGACTCGGTGACTACAGCTACTCGGTGGTCGAGATCAAGTCAGCCTGGCGGATCCAGGCGGGGCACCTGGTGCAGGCCGCCGTATACAACCGCCTGCTCGGCATGGCTCAGGGCTACGAACCGGGTGAGTTCACCGTGATCAACAGGGACGGGGAAGCGCGGCTGTTCCAGATGGCAGGTGTCGAGCGGGACTTGGACGACGTGTTCGAACGGGTGCGCAGGGTCATGGACGGGGAGGCCGTCGAACCGGTCTACGGCGCGGGGCGTTGGCTGTGGGAGAGTTTCGTGGACGGACTCGCCATAGAAATAAATGACGTATCGCTGCTGCCGGGCGTCGGGCCCGCCAAGCGCACGGGCCTGGTCGGTGCCGGGTTCAAGACGGTGGACGACGTTGCTTCGGCCAGCGAGGAAACGCTCACCGAGCTACCAGGCATAGGGGCAGCCACGGCCTGGAGGTATGTCAGCTCGGTGACCGCCATAACCGAAGGCCGCCCGGTCCGCCGCGCAGTGACACCGCGTTTGCTTACCGCCACAACCCAGGTGTTCTTCGATCTGGAGGGCACGGACCCGAGGATCGGAGAGGATGGGCTCGCGGTCGTCAACTATCTAATCGGCGCGACCGTGCGGAGGCCCCCTGGTGAGGCTAGGTATGACTCCTTCTACGCGTCGTCGCCCGAGGATGAGATGAGTAATCTGGTCGATTTCTTCGAGTGGGCCCGCAGACTGGGGGATGCGGTGTTCTACCACTGGCATCACTACGAGTGGACCCATTTGCGGAAGATGATAGACTACTCTGGCCTGGAACCGGACCTCGTGGCGCCGGTGATGGACCATCTGGTCGACCTGAGTCCAATCACCGTCCGGGCGTTCGCGTTCCCGTGCTACGGCGAGGGACTCAAGGACATCGCCAAGAGCATCGGCTTCTCCTGGAGTTAGGACGACGTGTCCGCCATGACCTCCGTCGCCCTGTATCTTAACTATGTGGGCTCCGGCGGTGCCGACCAGACGGCCCGCCAGAAGATCCTCGACTACAACGAGGACGATTGCAGGGCGACCGTGCACATCTACGATTGGCTGGTGAGTCAGTAGGTACGATGCCCCCTGACCACGACATCGCAGGCGTCCTGAAAGCCCGGTTCGGGTACGACCGCTTTCTGCCCTTGCAGGAGGAGGTCATCGCCAACGTGCTCGACGGGAAAGACTCGCTGGTCCTGATGCCGACGGGGGGCGGGAAGTCGCTCTGCTACCAGTTGCCGGCGCTGTGCCAGGACGGCCTAACCCTGGTGGTCTCGCCGCTGATAGCCTTGATGAAGGACCAGGTCGACGCCCTCGAGACCAATGGCGTCCCGGCGGCGTTCGTCAACAGCACCCTCTCGTATCAGGCAAACAACCGCGTGCAGGTGGAGGCCACCCGAGGGCGCCTGAAGATACTCTACGTCGCGCCCGAGCGACTGGCGACACCTCGGTTCCGCGACTTCCTGCGCACGGCCAGGCTCAGCCTGATCGCCGTCGACGAGGCCCACTGCATCTCGGAGTGGGGCCACGATTTTCGCCCCGACTACAGAAACTTGAAAGGTCTGCGCAACGATTTCCCGGGCGTCCCCACCATCGCCCTGACGGCGACGGCCACCGAGAGGGTCCGGAGCGACATCGTTGACCAGCTCGGCCTCGGGAAGGCCGCCCGCTTCGTCGCCAGCTTCAACCGGCCCAACCTTACCTACGTGATACGGCCGAAAAGGCGGGCCTTCGACGGCCTGGTCGAGCTGCTCGGCCGGCATCACGACGAATCGGCCATCGTGTACTGCTTCTCTCGAAAGGACACCGAGGGTCTTGCGACGGACCTGACCTCGCAGGGCATCGACGCACTACCTTACCATGCCGGCCTGGACGACTCGGTGCGTAAGGATACGCAGGACAGGTTCATCAACGACGACGTGCCGGTAATCGTGGCCACCATCGCCTTCGGAATGGGTATCGACAAGCCCGACATCCGGCTGGTCGTCCACTACGATCTGCCCAAGACCCTGGAGGGTTACTACCAGGAGACCGGCCGGGCCGGTCGCGACGGGCTTCCCAGCGAGTGCGTCTTGTTCTACTCCTACGGCGACAAGGTGAAGCAGGACTTCTTCATCGAGAAGATGGAGGACGCCGGCGAGCGGGCGCATGCCGAGCAGAAACTGGCGAAGATGGTCGAGCTCTGCGAGGCGCGCACGTGCAGGCGCGAGTTCTTGCTGGGCTATTTCGGGGAGAGGTGGGAGGCGGAGGGCTGTGGCGGCTGCGATATGTGCCTTGCAGAGCGAGAGGAGTTCGACTCCACCGAGATAGCGCAGAAGATCCTGTCGGCGGTCATTCGCACGGGTGAGCGGTTCGGAGCGAACCACGTGATCGAGGTGCTGCGGGGCGCCAGGACGAAAGGGGTCCTCCAGCGCGAGCACGATCTGCTGTCGGTATACGGCGTCGCGGCTAGCCACACGGCGGACGAGCTCAAGGAGCTGTTCCGGCTGCTGCTCGCTGCGGACCTGCTGGTCAAGGCAACGGGGGAGTACGCGACCTTCGGGGTCACCGATGCGGGCCGGACGTTCCTTCAGCGGCGCGACAAGCTGATCCTGGAGAGGCCGCGGCGGGTGGCGGAAGCCCCCCGCGCGTCCGCCCCGGCCCCCGAGAGTCTCGACTACGACCTCGAGCTCTTTGAGCGGCTGCGCGCCCTCAGGAAGCGGCTCGCCGACGAGTTGCACGTACCGCCCTTCGTGGTCTTCGGAGACCGGGCGCTCCAGCAGATGGCGTATTACGTGCCCCAGACACGCGAAGGCTTTGCGGGAATCTCTGGGGTGGGCGAGGCGAAGCTGGAGCAGTTCAGCGACGCATTTTTGGAGGCCATCCGCGCTTTCTCCGGCGAGCGAGGGCTGTCCGAGCGGGCAGCGCCTCGTCGCGAGAAACCGCGGGTCAGCCCGGTACTGCGAGCGGGCTCCACCTACGACGAGACGAGAAAGCTGGTCCTTGATGGCCTGAACGTCGGCGAGATCGCCCGGCGGCGGAAGCTTTCCCAGCGGACCGTCGTCACCCATCTGGAGCGGCTGGTGGGATCGGGAGAATCGCTCGAGTTGGGCCATCTGATGCCCCCGGAGGCGAGGTTCAGCAGAATCGAGGCGGCGATTCGGGCCGTCGATGGCGATTTCCTCGCGCCGGTGCTGCACGCGCTTGGCGAGGGGTATTCGTATGAGGAGTTAAGACTGGTGAGATTGCATTTGCAACAGGCTCAGGAGGCGCACGGTGACGACGAAAACGGCTGAAAACCTCGGATACACGGCACAGGAGATCAGGGATCGGATGGCGATATCGACGGCCGTCTTCGACCTCGATAGCCGGATCGGCGCCGAGCAGATCGCGGCGGTGCGGCAGGCCGGGATCACCAGGATCGAGGTCTGCGGGCTGCCTGCTCCGAGGCATTTCAATTACAACGACCGCGCCCAGGTATCGGAGATTGTGAGTGCGTGCCGCAGCCAGGGCGTTGAGATCGTGTCGATGCACGGCCCGGGAGTGCTCTACGCGTCGGCGGACGAGGATGTGAGGAAGTCCGCGGTGGTGGCGGCCTTGGCGGCTGCCCGGGTCGCGGAGGAGATGGGCGCGGGTGTGATGGTCTGTCACTTCGGCACCGACGAGCAATCGGAGAGGACGATCATCGAGATGCTGGAGGGCCTGGATGGCTCGAAGCTGCGGCTGGCCGATGAGAACGGGCAGGACCTCGCCGACTATATGGCCCTGGCCGACAGGGTAGGGTCGGATCGATTCGGCATGGTGGTCGACGTGGGGCACACCAGGGACGGGGACGGTGTCAATCCCTTCGTGGAAAGGGGTCGCGCCCGCGGGACAATGGCGCAGTGCGGCGAGCGGCTCATTCACGTGCACCTCCACGACTTTATCGAGACGGACCACATCGCGCCACTGGACGGAAACCTCCAGTGGGACGAGATATTCGCGGCGTTCAGGGACATCGACTATCAGGGGTTGTTCATGTTCGAACCGCTCTATCCGGCCGGCAAGAGAGAACAGTCGCCGGAGTATGTGATCCGCAAGACCGCCGAGTTCCCGGACGCCTTCGTCGAGCGCTACGGCAGCCCTGCATGAGCTGGGTCAGGACAACTCCTCGTGCAGCCACTCGCGGAAGCCGGGCGCCAGGTCATCCCTCTGGAGAGTGGCGTGGACCGAGGCCTTCAGCAGGCCGAGGGGTGTGCCGACGTCGAAGTGGGCACCCGGGAAACGGTACGCGAACATGGGTCGGGTCGACAGCAATGTCGAAAGGGCGTCGGTCAGTTGGATCTCGCCGCGGGCGCCTGGACGGGTGCCGCGCAGTATCTCGAAGAGCTCCGGCACCAGAACGTACCTGCCGATGATTGCCAGATTCGACGGCGCATCCTCAATGCTGGGCTTTTCGACCATGCCATCGAGGGCGAGGGTTCTGCCGTCCAAGGGCCGCGAGCTGACGATGCCCAGGCTGTGTATCATCTCGTTTGGGACCTCCTTCACCGCCACGACGCACCCCCCGCGCCGCCCGAAAACCCCCATCATCTCGCCGATGGTGGGCGCGTCGCTCCAAATGACGTCGTCGGGCAGGAACACGGCGAAGGGCTCGTCTCCAACTATCGCCTGGGTGGAGAGGATGGCGTGGCCCAGGCCAAGTGGCTCGTGCTGGTAGACGTAGCTGATCTCGACCATCTCGGCGATGGCCAGCATCCGCTGGAGCATGTCGCCATCGCCTCGCTGCTCGAGGGCGGCCTCCAGATCGGTGTTCCTGCCGAAGTAGTTGCTTATCGCCTCCTGCTCGCGAGACAGCACGAAGACGACGTGCTCGATGCCGGCCTCCGATGCCTCTTGCACGGCGTGGTGTACCACTGGAGTGTCCAGCACTGGAAGCATCACCTTCGGGACGGACCGCGACGCGGGCAGCCAGCGCGTGCCGAGACCAGCTACGGGAATGACAGCTTTGCGTACTTTCATGCCGCCGCGACCTCACCCGTTCGGTAGACTTGCCGCATCATCGGCCCGCCGACGGCCAGGCCGGCGACCACGGCGATGAACAACAATCCGGTGGTAATAAGTATCGGCGGGGCCGACAAGGCGTCCGCCAGGAAGCCGTATCCCAGGTTCGCGAAGGCCATTATTCCCCCGGCGTGCAGGGTATACAGGCTGGATATCCGCGCCCTCAAACCGTCAGGCGCCATTGTCTGAACATAGGTGCCCGTCAGCGCCATGAACGTGGCCTGGGAGGCGCCCATCGATGCCGTGAAAAGGATCGCGACGGGTATGTTGCCCGAGAGCGCCAGCAGGATCGGGGATATGCCGCTGGCGAGGCCTGTCAGCAGCAGGGCCTGCCCTTTTCGTCTCTCGCTGCGCATCCCCGCAATGACCGTCATGCCCGCCAGGGAGCCGGCGCCAAAGCCCATCATGAGATAGTTGAACACCGACGGGTCCCCGGAGCCGAGGTTGTCCTTGGAGAACACCGGCATGAGGGACTCGAAAGACATCACGAGGGAACAGTGGAAGGTGACGAGGACGATGAACAGCGCGATAGCATGGTGGGAGTAGATGTAGAAAAGCCCGTCGGCCAGGCTGCGCAATAGGCCGTACTCCGGCCTCGTCTCGCCGCTCGACACGGTGCGCACGCGCGACATGAAAACGACGCCAAGAAGATAGAATGCTATGCTCAGCACCAGCACCCCGCTGATCCCGAACCGGTCGATCTTCAAGAGCGGCGCGGCCACGAGTAGCCCGAAGAATCGTGCGCCGTGCCGCGATGCTCCCTGCAGAATCAACGCGTTCAGGAGGTCTTCGCGGGGCACGAGATTCGGCACCAGGGCCTGCATGGCCGGTTCTTGAATGGACCTGGATATGCCTCCGGCGAGGGCCAGCAGCGCGACGTGCCAGAGCTGGATAGCGCCGGAGATGGCGAGGGCCGCCAGCGTCCCGGCGACCGCCGTGTTGACCACGAACGTGATGATGCCGATCTTCTTGCGGTCGAAGGTGTCGCCTAGCAGTCCTCCTATGGGAGAGACCACCAGGAAGGGAATCATGGCGGCGAAGGTAATGATACCCACCCAGCCGGACGAGGAGGACCTCTCGAAGACCAGCCATGCGCCGGCGACGATGGCGGTCCACATAGCGGCGCCGGAAGAAGCTCCGGCGAGCCATACGTACCTGAAGTCACGATGCCTCAGGGCGGCGAACTGGGGCAGCCCGGCCAGCCAGGCCGGGCTCAGCGGGTTTTCCAACGGGGTAACGCTATGGTAAGTTTGTGGGGCAATTCACGCTCGATTATAGCATCCCACGGCGGGGCGGGCTGCCGTCGGAAGCCGGGATGCCGGGACAATCGCACGTGTCACCCAAGGCTGTTTCATGCGGCTCTGGGACACAATACTTGCGGAAAGTGTCCCATTTCGTCCTATTTTGTATCGCCGCGTAGCTGAGGAGAGGTGATCCGCGAGCTCATTGGGAGTATCTTAAGCCATAATGGGTCATTGTTGGTACAGCCATGGGACTTCCTGAGACTACCTGGGACATCAATCGAAGTGGCTAGCTGAGTATGCATATGCCCTTTTCACAGCGGAATCCCAGCAAAGAAAAATGGACAGATCCCGCGTGACGGGTCGGTCCCTCGACGCTACAAATAGCACAGATGTGCGTTGACGTCAATGGCTTGGATGCTATTCTCGTGCAGCCGGGCGATAGGAGTTGAGTGTTGGGTGATAGGTGCAGGGTGTTAGGTTAACGTAAAGCGGATGTTATCGCGTTAGCAGGCTGCTCCAAAACCTTTATGTCGACCTTGCCGACACATATTCTGGATGCAAACATGAAGAGGTGTGTGACGGACAGCCTCACACACCCTGCAAATGGGCTACGCCCCTCAGCGCACCCTGTTTCAAAACGGCCTGCTAGACCACGCGCTCTTCGCGGAGTGCGGTTAGGGCGCGCTCGAAGGCGGCGGCGGTGCGGTCGATGTCTTCCTCGCGGTGGGCCGCGGACACCATGAACCCGATGCCGCCCATCATGTCGACCCCCTCGTTGAGCATGGCGAGCTTGACCTGCGAGGCTATGGGGCCGGCGGTCGCGTCGGCGAGTCTGGCGTGGGGTACGGTGGAGATCTCCTGGTCGCCGGCTTCAACTCCCAGGGCCATGTGCACGACGGACGCGAGGCCGTGGACGTGGCCGGGCACCTCGGTCCTGTTCAGGGCGTCGCGCAGGCCGGCCTTGAGGCGCAAGGCCATGGCGTCGGCCTGTTCGTTGACCGGCTCGTTCGCGATGATGTTCAGTGTCGCGATGCCTGCCGTGGCCGAGAGAGGGTTGGCGTTGAAGGTGCCGGGGTGCGCGAGGCGCCGTGAGGGCTCCGCGTCGCCGAGCATCTCCATGATCTCCCCCTTGCCGGCGACGGCGCCGCCCGGCAGGCCCCCCGCCACGATCTTCGCCATCGTCGTCAGGTCGGGCGTGATCCCGAACCGGGACTGTGCGCCTCCCCGCGACATCCTGAACCCGCATATGACCTCGTCCATTATCATTACGACGCCATGCCGCGCCGTGAGCTCTCGCACGGCCTTGAGGAATCCGGGGTTCTGCAGGGGGAACTGCCCCCAGTGGCCGCCGGTCGGCTCCAAGATTACAGCGGCGATGTCGTTGTCACGCTCAAGGAGCTGTTTCAGGGCTTCGATCTCTGGTTCGAGGACGACCACCGTCGACAGCGTCTCCTCCGGGATCCCCACTTGGGTGTTGATTCCCGAATCCAGCGAAAGGTAGTCGTGCCAACCGTGGAAGTGCTCTCGGAACTTGACCGCCTTGGTCTTGCCCGTGTGGCCGCGGGCGAGCCGCAGGGCGAGCAGGGTCGACTCGGTGCCGGAGGCGGTGAATCGGACGAGCTCCACCGAAGGTATCAGCCCTGTGACCAGCTCGGCCCACTCGATCTCAAGCTCCGACAGCGTACCCATATGGGTGCCTTTGTTCAGGCGGGCCGCGACGGCCTCGGTGACGCGCGGCTCTGAGTGCCCCAGAAGCAGGGCGCCGAAGCCGATTCTATAGTCGACCAGCTCGTTGCCGTCCACGTCCCACTTCAGTGCGCCTTTGCCCTCCTCGACGAACAGGGGGAAGGGCTTGGCCTCTCTCGACTGGTGCCCGCCTCCGGGGATGACGCTCTTGCCCCGCTCGAACGCCTCGCCGGACTTCCGGAATTTTTCGTGGTAGCGTTCCAGGATCGTTGCCATTTTGCTGACCTCTGTTGATTTCAGTCTGGCGCGCCGCATAGTTGTCCCGGCGCCGGCTAATTGTATAACAATTCCACCGATCATTGGGGCTTGTCTCACAATCGCTCCCCACCCCGTTTCTCTCTGGCTTGCCCGGGCAGGAGAAAAGGAACTTATGGCTGGGGGATGCCCCCAGACCCCCACCAGATGGGAAATCCCCTCTGGACTCCCCCAATCTCTAAGACGGGTTCGTCGGAGCGGCATGCGCGTGCTGACAGGCCAGGGGGCGATCAGGCGGTCCGGTGGCGCTTTGACCTGTGCCGTCCGCGGGTCTATACTTCTCTATTAGCCGCATTTCCCGTAGCCCATATTGGCGTACCCAAACACGGTGAGATCGATGGAGACCTTCGAATTCACGACAAACCCCTTCGGCGGCGTGATTATCGAGGCCGGCGGGCTACCCGCGGACCCTAGCTCGTTTCGGAACCGGCTTCGCTACTCGCTTGACACGTGGGGTGCGCAGGGTTTCAAGGTCGCCTGGATCGAGCTGGACCTGGGCAGGGCGGGGCTCGTCCCCGTGGCGGTGGATGAGGGATTCCAGTACCACCACAGCGGCGAAGAGTACCTCATGCTTACCCGCCGTCTGGTCGAGGACGCCTTCGTACCGCCGTACGCCTCGCACTACATCGGAGCTGGGGGCGTCGTGGTGAACGACACGGACGAGTTGCTGGTAGTCCACGAAAAGGGGCGCAGCTCTCGGGGGCGCTATTACAAGCTGCCGGGAGGGGCGTTGCAGGCGGGCGAGCACCTTGTGGACGCCGTGGTCAGAGAGGTGCTGGAGGAGACGGGCATCGAGACGAGCTTCATGTCGCTGGCGTGCTTCCGAAGCCAGCACGGCTACCGGTTCGGCAAGTCGGACATCTATTTCGTGTGCCGTCTGGAGCCGCTGACCCACGAGATCACTTTGCAGGAAGAGGAGATCGAAGAGTGTCTCTGGATGCCGATTGAAGATTACTACAGGGCGGAGGATGTCAGCTTCTTCAACAAGCTGATCGTGTGCGCCGCTCTCGATAGTCCGGGCGTGGTGCCCACCCGGATCGAGGGGTACCGAAACCCCGAGACGGTCGAGGTCTTTCTGCCCAGGGGTACGACTGAGATATTCCAGGGCGCGGGCAGGGGCTGACGGTGGAGATGGGCATATCGAGGAGCCGAGGGTCGGCTATCGTCCGAAGGCCACGAAGGGCGCCGCCTTGGTGGGCAGAAGCGTGACGCGGGTGCCGGTGGGCAACGTCGAGTGGTGGTGCTGCCGGCACCGCACCTCCGTGCCGGAGGGAAGCCGAGCCGTCAGGATTATCTCGTCCCCCCGAAATTCCCTGGACACGATCTCGGCGGGGCCTTTCGGATCGGGGACGATCTGGAAATCGTCCAGACGCACGACGAGATCCACCTGTGCGCCGTCGGGATACTCCTGGTCGCCGCTCTGCCAGGCGAAGCTTCCGAACTCGGTTTCGATTCGGCCGCCCGTTACCTCTCCGGAGACGAAATCGCAGGCGCCGACCATCCTGGCCACGCTCCTGGCCGCGGGGGCGTGATAGAGGGCATCCGGCGTGGCGATCTGGTCCATGTGGCCGTCGGTCATCACCGCCAAGCGGTCCGCCATGGCGAACGCCTCCTCCCTCTCGTGAGTCACGAACACGGTGGTGATGTGGTTCTCGCGGAGGATGCGGTTGATGTCGCGGCGCAGGTCGCTTCGCATCGTGGCGTCCACGTTGCTGAACGGCTCGTCCAGTAGCACCGTGACCGGCCTCGGCGCCAGGGTCCGGGCCAGCGCGACCCGCTGCTGCTGTCCGCCCGAGAGTTCGTGAGGGTAACGGGCTTCAAGGCCCGTCAGCATGACCAGGTCGAGCACCTCCTCAAGCCGGCCTTTCCGGTCCTCCTTCGCCATTTTCTTGAGTCCGAAGGAGATGTTCTGTGCGACGCTCAGATGGGGGAACAGCGCGTATTCCTGAAACACCATACCCACGTTTCGGTCCTCGGGGGGGACCAGGGCGCCGCCCCCTGAGACGAGCTTCCCCGCGACGCGGACTTCGCCCTCGTCTGGGGCCTCGAAGCCCGCGATCAGCCGCAGCAACGTCGTCTTTCCGCAGCCGCTTGCGCCGAGGACCGCGAGTTTCTCGCCGGGCTCCAGCTCGAAGCTGACGTGGTCCACGGCGGTGGTGGATCCGAATCTCTTGGTGGCATCTGCGATCTGGACCACGGGGACGCTCAAGGGCGCACCGCCCTGTCCCGAAGCATGAGGAAGGCCATCGGGGCCGAGGATATCAGGATGAGGGCGAGTGCGGGCGCGGCGGCCCGGGCGTAGAACGCCTCCGACGACGCCGACCAGACCTCGGTGGCCAGCGTCTTGAAACCCAGGGGGCCGAGGACCAATGTGGCCGGCAGCTCCTTCATGGTGATCAAGAACACCAGCGCCGCGCCGGCCAATATGCCAGAGCGCATCAGTGGCACGGTTATGGTCGACATCGTGGCGAGGGGCGAGCGTCCGAGTCCCCTGGCCGACTCCTCGAGCTTGGGGCTGATCTGGAGTAGCGCCGACCGCGTCGCCCCAAGTGCGGCGGGGAAGAACAGAACGAGATAGGCCAGCAGCAGCAGCCCCACTGTCTGATATGCCGGTCCCGCGAAGTTGGCTCCGAAGAATACCAGGGAGAGCGCCACGACGATGCCTGGCAGGGCGTAACCCGTGAAGCTCATTCGCTCGACGATCTTGCCCAGTATGCCGCGGTACCTGACGATCAGGACCGCCACCGGCACCGAGCAGGCCGCGGCCACTAGGGCGGCCAGGACCGACACGGAGACCGAGTTCCAGGTCGCTCCCCAGAGGATTCTAAGCGAATCGCCGGTCGTAACGCCGCGAGCCAGCCAGTATCCCAGCACGGACATGGGCAGGGCCAGCGCTGCGAGCACCAAGGACGCGCAAACGGCCACGCCGGCCCACTTCCACCGGCCCAGTCGGACGATGGCGGGGAGCCGCGCAGCGCCGGCGCCGGTCTGGTGGTATCGCATACGGCCCCGCGAGTATGACTCGACGGTCAGTATCAGCACGGCCAAGGCGATCAGCACCAGCGACAGGACGGCGGCCACACTGCGGTCGAGAGCCGACTGGTACTGCTGGTAGATCGCCCACGTGAATGTCTCGTACCGCAGTATCGACACGGCGCCAAAATCGCTGAGGGTGTACAGCCCCACGAGCAAAGAGCCGGAGGCTATCGCGGGACGCAACTGCGGGAGCACCACTCGCAACTGGACGCGCCAGGGGCCTGCGCCCAGGCTGCGCGCCGATTCCTCCAGGGCGGGGTCCAGGTTGGCCAGGGCGCCTCGGACCGTCAGCAGCACATATGGATAGCTTAGGAGGGCCAAGGTGATGGTGGCGCCGGGAAGGCCGTAGATGACCGGAAGTCTCTCGATGCCAAAGGGTCCGGAAAGCAGGCCCTGCACCAGTCCCCTGGGTCCCAGGGCCGACACGACCAGGAACGCGCCGACGTAGCTGGGGATGACCAACGGCAGGGAGGTCAGGACACCCGACATGCGGCGAAACGGCAAGTCGGTCCGTACCGTTAGCCATGCCACGGGAAGGGCGATGGCGACTGAGGCGCTCGTGACGGTGATGACCAGCAGGGCCGACCGGCCGAGAATTTGGGCTGTACGGGCTCGAAACAGAAGTTCCCAGGCCTCGCCGGACGCCCCCGCGCTCCTGATAATCAGGTAGGCAAGGGGCAACGTCATGGCCGTTCCGACGAGAAGGGCCGGCAGCCACACGGCAAGAGGCGGCGCCGTGAAGCGGAATCGCTGCGGCGGGCTGGGGGACTCCACGGCCTCCCCGGCTGTCGCGAATGCTTGGTGCTCGCTGGACGCCATCAGAGGCAGGTCCTACGGAATGATGCCCAGGTCTCTCAACAGCGTTTGCGTGCCTTTGAGGTCGCCCAGGGAAGCCATGTCGATGTTGGGATTCCGCAGGCCGGAGAGCGGCGGCAGGCCTCGCGTCGTTTTGACGCCGTCGACCAGTGGGTACTCGAACGTCTGGCTCGCGAAGTACTGCTGGGCAACGGTCGATAGCATGAATCTCAGGAACCTTTCCGCGTTTTCGCGATTGTCCGCCGTACGGAGTATCCCACTTCCCGCCACCAGGATAATGCCGCCAGGGCCACCACCGTCCAGATAGTGGTTCCGGGCGCCGAACCCCTCTCCGCTTTCCTGAAGAAACCGGTGTACATAGTAGTGGTTGACGAAGCCGACATCAATCTCCCCCGAAGCCGCCGCGGCGACGGTAGGCGTGTTCTTGGAGTAGACGATGGGTTCGTTGGCCTGAATGCCCTGGAGCCACTCTCTGGTCTTATCCTCGTCCCACTGCACGCGCATCGCGGTCACCATCGCCTGGAACGACCCATTCGCCGGAGGCCAGCCGATCCTGCCTTTCCATTCGGGGCCAGTGAAGGCCATCAACGAGGACGGCAGATCGTCGTCGTCGAGTACGTTGGTGTTGTAGACCACTACCCGGGCGCGTCCCGATATACCGACCCAGTTTCCCTCGGGCGACCTGGCCCACTCCGGGACGGTCTCGAGAATATCGTCCGGCAGGGGACCGAGTATCGCTGCCACCGCCCCGAGGCCGCTAGGGTCCTGCGCAAAGAACACGTCGGCGGGAGAGTTCCCTCCCTCCTCTAGCAGCGTCGCCGCGATCTCGGCGGTGCTGCCATACTTAACGGAGACCTCGATGCCGCTGGCGTCCCGGAACTGGTCGATTATGGGCCCGACAAGCGACTCGCTGCGGCCCGAGTAGACTACCAGAGAGCCCGGGCCCCGGGCCACGACGGCCCCTTGCGTACATCCGGCCAGCACCAAAGAAACGAGTGCAAGGAGTAGAAGCGCCCTCAGGGACCGGAAGTGTGACATCATAAGGCTGCGCGCCCCCCCTCAAGATAGGTGTAAGTACACACAGTGCCAGTAATTCGTGCGTACTGAGTATATTACTTAATGTATGACAACATGGTTTTGATGTCAACCTGAAATCGCGGTTGCGGGACTTGGGAATTCGTTGCAACTGACCCGTTTGTCCACGTGGACGCATGGAAGCTCGGACAGGTACCGTAGCGATCTCGCCGGCCGCCGTCATATCGTCTGAAGAAACAGCGGAGAGTCGAACCCAAGTATTATACGACTCTCTATACACGTCGTTAGAGCTGTCGGTGGAGCATCCTAGCAATATATACAAAGTCCAGGATAGTAATAAGGGGGCACATTTCTAATACAACGGTTCACATTGCTGGATGGTAATCTTCGCGGGTGAGTTGACCCGATTGTCCGTACCCGCGAAATTGACTCGGTAGTGATGTTTTGGTAGCATCTTACGTGGCCTCAACCACATTAGGTGTCCAGCATGGGCTCTTCGACGTCCAAAACCCGGCAGCCCCGCTTAAGCGGCGAGAGACTTTCGATGGCGACAGAGAACTATCTCCTGTCGGTCTTTCGCCTCGAGGAGCAGGGAACGCGCGTAACCCTGACGCAGCTAGCCGAACATCTCAAGACGCTGCCCGTCGCCGAAGGGCTGGGCACAGCCCTGCCCTCGGTGGGTGGAATGATACGCCGGATGGGGCGTGAGGGTCTCGTAGAGACCAATCAGAGCAAGGGCGTGGTTCTTACCAGACAGGGTCGCAAGTCCGCCGAGAGCATCGTGCGCCGCCATCGGCTGGCCGAGCGCATGGTAGTGGACCTTCTGGAGGTAGAGCTTCAGGAGTCGCATATCGAGGCCCATCGCCTGGAACACGCCATATCCCCTGAGCTGGAGATGAAGATCGTCGCGCGGCTTGGGAACCCCACCACTTGCCCGTTCGGCCACGCCATTCCCGGGAGCGGCTACAGTCCGCCAATAAACTCGATGTCCCTGGACAACGCCGATCCGGGACCGGAGTTGGTGATCGATCGCATTCCCGAGGACGACCAGCTTCTCCTAGAGTATCTAGTCGAAAACGATTTCATTCCTGGTGAAACTGTCACGGTCATAGAGGCGGCAAGGGCGAGAGGCGTGATCGCCGTGCTTGTCAACGACAATCAGGTGGCATTTAACTACGAGGTGGCGGCGAAGATATGGGTGTGTCCAAGGGGCGATTGGGAAGATCGGTAAGCGATATTCCGGTCGCTTACTTACCGTCGCGCTTTAGCCCAGTATCCGCGACCGGTCGGTCCTTCTACAGGCGAATCAACGGACCTTTTCCAGCCGCGTCGTGATGTACTGCTCGATCTCCTCTTTTATTCCTTCGCCCAGGCACGTCACCGACGGCACAGTGCCGATGAGCTCCACGTCGGCCTCGTACGCCCCAACCCTGGCGTCATTCGGGGCCAGAAATTCGATGCGGACCTTCGCGCTGCGGCTTCCATTGCCCGACGGTGTCACGCGGCTGGTCACGGGACGGGCCGTCAGGTCCCAGCCCTCGAGCATAAGGACCTCGCGCTCCGCGACCTGTTCGAACGGTGTATCGAGGCCGACCCAGCCACGGTAGAACGGCCTCATCTCCGAGGCCGGACGGTCTCGGAAGACCAGCGTGTCGAGCTGGTCAGGACCGATGCGAACCCAGTTGCGGCCCTCGGGGAGGTCGACGAGATTCGGAGCCAGACGGTGTCCTCCAAGGTGACTCGTCCTCCAGACGCGCAGCCGCCCGTCGAGCCGCGGGGCATACTCGTGCCGGAGAATGCGATAGATCGGGTAGCCGAAAGAGGGGCAGCAGACATCCCTGGTCCCGTGCGTGCACACCAGCATCTCCCTTACGCCCTCGCTATCTTCCCGATAGCCGTCGAGGGATTCCATCTCCCCGGACTGGTCGAGGAGTGCTCGCACCAGATCGCCCACCAGCTCGGAGGGAACCAGATAGTCCCGTTTGAGAAATCTGGCAAACGGGCGAGGTGGCCTCGAAAATAGCATGATCCTGGTGTGTCCGGGCGACGAGTACTCGGCGTCCCGCACGACGCACTGAAGCCTTACGGAATGCCCCTGGGTTTCCGCCAGGGCCAGGGCGGACGCGACCTCGGCGGGGAATTTCTTCGACTCGATGACGTCATTGGTCCAGGGCTTTTCCAGCTCGACGACCAGGCAACGCTCCCAGCTTGGCGCGGAGCCACCCGGGTCCTCTCCCTGGGCGCGAGAGTATACAGAGCAGAGTTGACCCTTGATGCGGGCTGGTGCAGCGGACAAGATGTGTACTCCTGGTTGTGGGGTCTCGCCATTGCACTGGTGGCGTTGGCCGATACCTAAGTTTTAGCGGTGCAGGGCGGTTGTGTCAATGAAAACGCCGCCGCGAGAGCCGCAGCGGGAAGGGCGACAGGCCGTTTTCATGGCCCAAGAAACATTCTCATAGCACGAGTTGGCATTTTCCACCTCCGCAACCCTGGGGGGGTCTTAGTCTGGGGGCTCGTCCCCAGGCCCCTTGCTAGAGGGAGTGTTCCCCTCTGGGCTCCCCCTTGAGAAATCTCAAAAAAAAATTTCTTAGCGTGCTCGCATCCGAAATCGTAGCACGCTGACACTTCGATGCCAACTTGAGCGGCTGGTTGATGTCTCGCCCGCGAGGAACTATCCTATGGGATCATCCGAAATGGAGCTATATGTGAAAATCCTGATCACCGGCGGGTCTTTTCTACTCCCACAGAGGCTGGCCGCGGCGCTGGCCGGCAACCACGATGTCGTGCTAACGGCCCGGAGCGAGCTTGACGCAGACGCGCTGGGCCACGAATTCCTGCGCTCGGACCTGGGCCACGACGATGCCACCAACGAGCTGGTAAGGGGGATGGACGCCATCGTACACTCGGGCCAGACCGACGAGGACGACAGCGAGTCCGAGCGTCTCGACGTCGCGATGCGGTGCACGTACAACCTGCTCATGGCTGTTGCGGCGGAGCGCGTCGCTCGCGTGATATACCTTGGCTCGCTAGGCATCCTGGGAAAGTACGACGAGGACATGACAGTCACCGAGCGATGGCGGCCCGTGCCGACGACCGATATCTCAGACATGTGCTACCACCTGGGCGAGTTTGTGTGCAGGGAGTTCGGTCGCGAGCGAAAGGCGAGCGTGGTCTGTTTGAGGCTGGGCGATCTGGTGTGGGACGGCGGCGATCCAGGAGAGGCGAACTCCTCGGCGCTCTACCTCGACGACGCCGTCCAGGCGGTGGAGAAGGCCCTGTCGGCGGGCGAGCACGGGGCCGGTCCAGCGGCAAGGTCGCAGGCCCTTGGCAAGCCCAGCTGGAATATATTCCACATCCAGTCCTCCGTGCCCAAAGCCAGGTTCGCGACCGGGGCCGCCGAGACGCATCTCGGGTACTCACCCGCAGCCCGTAGCTGAAGGACAAACGTGAAAGTACTGATTCTCGGCGCCAACGGTATGCTCGGGCCCTTTGTCGTCAATGCGCTTGAAGCGGACCACACGCTGCGACTGACCGACGTCAAGGATTTCGAGGACTCCCGCCATGAGTACTTCAAGCTGGATGTCTCGGACCTCGACGCGGTGGTGGACGCAGCCGAGGGCATGGACGCCATCGTCAATTTGTCGGTGCTTAGGTCACACCGCCAGATCGCCTTTGACGTGAACGCACGAGGCGCCTACAACGCGATGGCGGCGGCCGTCCGGCATAGTATACCGCGTGTGATAAACACCGGACCTCATTTCACGATCGCGGGGCCCACGTACGAGGACATCGACTACCGCATTGGCCCCGACGCCCCCTCGGCTTCGGGCACCTACCTCTACGCGCTGACAAAGTCGCTCGGCCAGGAGATCAGCAGCGTATTCGGGGAGAACCACGACGTCCACGTGCTCACGTTGTTGTTCTACAACTTCCGCGATCCCGACGACCACTCATCGGACGGCCAGGATGTCACACCCTACGCCGTAAGCTGGGAGGACGCGGGCCGGGCGTTCTCGCTCGCCCTGACCGTCGGCCTGGACACGCTGCCTTCGCGCCGCGAGGTCTTCTACATCTTCACCGACCTTCCGCACGAGAAGTTCTCCAACGAGAAGGCCAAGCGGGTTCTCGGCTGGCAGCCCCAGGACCGGCTAGAGCACCTGTGGCGAAAAAGCTCACGGTAGCGTCGTTCACCGGGCGACGGCGAGGACGCGCCTAAGGAGCCAGCAGCTCCTTGATACGTCCAACCGCGTCTCCCAGTGGCGCCTTGACCGCCTCGCTCTCGGACCGCCGCTTTATCTCCACGGCGTCCTCGCGCAGGCTGCGCGGGCTGACGACCACGCGCACAGGGAGCCCGAGCAGGTCCGCGTCGCTGAACTTGACTCCCGCGGCTGCCTCGCGGTCGTCGAACAGTACCTCCACGCCCGCGTCCCGCAGGGCTCCGTAAAGGGCTTCCGCGGCCTGGGAAACGTCCTCTCGCTCCACGTTTAGCGCCGTGATCCAGACCTGGTATGGCGCTATTGAGGAGGGCAGGACCATGCCGTGCTCGTCGTGGTTCTGCTCGATGGCCGCCGCTAGAAGGCGGCCTATCCCGATGCCGTAGCACCCCATGACAATAGGGTTCTGCTTACCGTTTTCGTCGGGGAATCGCGCCCCGAGCGACTCGGAGTAGCGGGTACCGAGCTTGAAGACATGGCCGACCTCGATTCCACGCTGGGCGACCAGGGCCGAGCCGCAATTGGGGCAGGCGTAACCCTCTTGGGCCAGCGCGATGTCGGTGAAAATGTCCACCTGGAAATCGCGGGGATGGTTGACGTTGAGGAGGTGGTAGTCCTGTTTGTTCGCGCCCGCCACGAAGTTGGAGCCCAGCTCGATCGAGTCGTCCGCCACCACCTTGATTCCGGCCAGCCCCACCGGAGAGGCGGAGCCGGCGACGAGCCCCGCCGTCTCGACCTCCACCGACGTCGCGAGCCTCAACGCCGCGCCGCCGAGGGCATTACGCAGCTTGGTTTCGTTGACATCCAGGTCGCCGCGGATGGCGACCACTACGACCTCGTTCTCCACGAAGTAGAAGACCGCTTTTATGGTCTTGGTCGTGGGAACATGCAACATGTCGGCAAGCTGCTCTATGGTCTTGACTCCGGGGGTGTGGACCTCTTCGAGCGCGCCGAGGGCTTCGACGTCCTGCTCGGGTTTGACGAAGGACGCCCTCTCGACGTTGGCTGCGTAGCCGCACTGCTCGCAGAGCAGCACGGTGTCTTCGCCCGCCTCGGCCAGCAGCACGAACTCCTGGGAGTCCTTGCCGCCGATGGTCCCGCTGTCCGCCTCCACCACGATGGCCGCGAGTCCGCATCGCTTGAATATGTTCTTGTACGCGCGGACCATCGCCTGATAGCTAAGATCGAGGCCCTCCTCGTCGACATCGAAGCTGTAGGCGTCCTTCATGTCGAACTCGCGGACGCGCAGCAGGCCGCCTCTGGGCCGCGGCTCGTCCCGGAACTTGGTCTGTATCTGATAAAGGATGAGCGGAAGGTCTCGATAGCTATTGACATTGCTCTTGACCATCGTGGTCAGGAGCTCTTCGTGGGTGGGCGCCAGGACCAGCTCGCGCTCGCCGCGGTCCTCGAGTCGAAACATGTCCGGGCCGTATTCCGCGTCGCGCCCGGAGGTTTTCCACAGCTCGCGGGGCTGAAGGACCGACATGCGCAACTCCTGCCCGCCGGCATCGTCCATCTCCTCGCGGATGATCTGCTCCACCTTGCGAAGGGAACGCCAGCCCAGAGGCATATAGCTATACAACCCCGTTGCGACCTGGTGGATCATGCCCGCGCGCTGCATGAGGCGGTGGCTGGCCAGCGTCGCCTCGGTGGGGTCGTCGCGGAGGGTCTTTCCAAAGAGCTTCGAAAGTCGCAATTGTCGGTTACCTCGTTGATGGATTCAAGAGCATGAAAGCGGTTGCGGGGAAAAGCTTGGAATTGTCCATCATAGCCGTCGCGTTCGCAAGAGCGCATGGGGTCACTTGCGGGAGCGCTTCACGATCGGCGCCCAGACGGGCAGGGATGTGCGGCGCCGCATGGCTCGACGCCTGGCCCGCGGGAGGGTGTCGCCGGCATCGGTCGATAGGTAAATCAGTCCTGTGGCCGTTCCGCCGCCGCGGCCTGCGCGTTCACGGGTGGGGCGATCTCGGCCTCGGCCTTCTCGATCTCTTCCATCAGGGCAGACAGCATGTCGTCCTCGGCCACGATGCGCACCTTGCGCCCCTTGCGGAATATCACGGCGCGGCCCACGCCGGCGGCGATTCCCACGTCGGCGTCCTTCGCCTCGCCGGGGCCGTTGACCTCGCAGCCCATCACCGCGACCTTGATGGGGGTCTTGGTCTTTCTAAGCAGGTCGCCCACAGTGTTTGCCAGCTTGCGGACGTCCACGTCGGCGCGTCCGCAGCTCGGACACGCCACCAGGACGGCGCCCTCCTTGCGCAACTCCATCGACTTGAGGATCTCGAAGCCGGTGGAGACCTCCTCGCGCGGGTCGTCACTCAGGGATACCCTGATGGTGTCGCCAATGCCGTCGTAGAGAAGGATCCCCAGGCCAATGGCGCTGCGGACGCTCCCGGACCTGGCGGTGCCGGCCTCGGTGATGCCCAAGTGCAGGGGATAGGGCACCAGCCCTGCCATGCGCCGATAAGCCTCGACGGTGGTGTCGATGTCGAACGCCTTGAGCGAGATCTTGATGAGGTCGAAATCCAGGTCTTCCAGGATACCGATCTCCCAGATGCCGGTGTCCACCATGTGGTCTACGACCGTGTACCGGCCCGATGAGCCGGCCTCGACCTTGGGAAGCTCGTTGACCCCGTCGGTGTGCCTGGATAGTCCGCCGGTCATGCCGATCTTTCCGACGGGCGGAAGGCTGCCGAAGTTGACGCCGATGCGGATGGGCACCTGCCGGGCCCGGGCCTCGCGAACGATGGACTCCACCTTCGAGCGGTCCCGGATGTTGCCGGGGTTCAGGCGCAGGCAGTCGGCGCCGCTTTTCAGGGCCTCCAGCGCGAGCTGATAGTGGAAATGGATGTCCGCTATCAGGGGAATACTGGTCTGGGATTTGATCCCGGCGAGCGCCTTTGCCGCCTCCATGTCAGGCACGGCGCAGCGAATGATCTCGCAGCCCGCCTCCTCCAAGCCCCGGATCTGCTCGACGGTCGCGGCCACATCGCGGGTGTCGGTCTTGGTCATGGACTGGACGGTTATGGGTGCGTCGCCACCGACCTTTACGCCGCCGACCTGAATTTGCTTCGAGATGCGCCTTTTGTTTGGCATCATATCTTAGTACCGCCGTGTCCTTTGCTAGAGCGCCTCATCGCCGGCCCAGGACTCTACCTCAGGAAACTCTCGCCGTTCATTATCTTTATTATGTCGAAGTATGTGACGACCACGATCAGGCCGATGAGCACGACGAAACCCACCAGGTGCACCAGCCCCTCTTTCTGAGGCGATATGCGTTTGCCCCGCCGGACCCACTCTATGACGACGAAGGCGAAGCGGCCGCCGTCGAGGGCCGGGAAGGGGAGCATGTTGATGATGGCCAGGCTGATGCTGAGGACGGCCGCCAGTTGAAAGACCCACGAGACGCCCAGTTGCTCGACGACTTCGCCCGTCGCCTTGGCGATTCCCACCGGTCCCGCTATGCCGGGGTTGGAGCCGGTGGAGATACTGTCGCTGATGCCCTCCCTGGTAAAGGCAAGCACGGACCAGACCGTCTCAATCGATTTTGGAACGGCCTTCCAAATGGGGTCGGAAACCTGGTCGTACTTGGGGTTGACCAGGCCGATCATCACTCCAATGGCTCCCTGGGTCATCGTGTCGCCGACACTGAGGTCTCTGTTGTACTTTCGCGCGTCGCTCAGCGAGACCTGGGTCTTGGCATCGGTGACCTCTTCGACGACCTCCAGCAACGGGGGGCGGTCTCGTGGTTGCACCAGCACGGTGTCAAAGGTGGCGAACTCGGGTGACGTGCTCAGGCCAGTGACCCTGCTGGCGCGTCTCAGGCTCAGCTCTATCACCTGGCCGCTCTTGTCCTTGACGGCATCGATAAGCTCGGTGGGTGAGATGACCGGATCGCCGTCGACGCTAATGATCATGTCGCTGGGCCTCAGCCCCACGCTTTCGGCGGGCGAGCCGGGGGCGACCCCGGTGACCAGGACCGCGCCTCCCACGAGCGAGTCGTGGGGTAGCATGAGCAGCACGGTGAAGATCACGATCGGCAGGATGACGTTCATGAAGGAGCCGGCCGCCAGGACTGTTAGACGTTTGTATACGCTCTGGCGGGCGAAGCTCTCGGGGTCGGTCGGGTCTTCCTCGCCCACCATGCGGACGAATCCGCCCATGGGTATTAGATTGATCGAATAGATAGTACCACGGAAGGGGATACCGTAGATTCGCGGCGGGAATCCGAACCCGAACTCCGTCACTTTGATGCGGAACAGTTTGGCCGTGGCGAAGTGGCCAAGCTCGTGCACGAAGATAAGGGACGCGAGTACCGGAAATATAAGCAGCCAGTTCGGCAGATCGAACATCCTTTAGCCCTCCACGAGCTTCAGCACCTGGCTTCTCGCCCACCGGGAGGCCGTCAGGGCGTCCCCGGGCGTGGGGTCCATGACCGGAGCGTGGGCGCTCAGCGCCTCTTCGATTACCGTGGGAATCTCAGGGAACCCGATTCGCTCAGACAAGAACAGCTCGACGGCCATCTCATCGGCGCCGCACAGCGCCGCCGGCCACGTCCCCTCCCGCCGCGCCACGTCCATGGCCAGCCGGAAGCACGGGTAGCGCTCGGAGTTCATCTCATCGAATGTCAGCGCCCCGGCGCCCACGGGGTCGAACCTCGCGATGCTCTCGTTGAATACCCTGTCGGGGTAGAACAGGGCATACTGAATCGGCAGGCGCATGTCGGGGGGGCTTATCTGCGCCTTCACCGACCCGTCAACGAATTCCACCATCGAGTGGATGTAGCTCTGCGGGTGGATCACCACCTGGATGTCGTCCCACGGCACGTCGAACAGGTAGTGGGCCTCGATCACCTCGAATGCCTTGTTCATGAGCGTCGCCGAGTCGACTGTGATCTTCGGTCCCATCTTCCAGGTCGGATGCCGCAGGGCCTGGGCGGGTGTGACGTCCGCCAGCTCGGAGGGGTCCAGGTCGCGGAAGGCCCCTCCCGATGCGGTGATTATCAGCCGGGAGACCGTCGTGTCTTCGCCCCTGAGGCACTGCCAGATGGCGCTGGGCTCGCTGTCCAGGGGAAGTAGTCCCACTCCGTGCTCCCGCGCCATGGCGGTCAGGAGCCTGCCGGACATTATGAGGGACTCTTTATTGGCCAGCGCCACGCTCTTGCCCGCCTCGATGGCGGCGATGGTCGGGCCCAGCGCGACATCGCCGACCGTGGCGGTGACGACCAGGTCCACGCCGGGATCACGGACCATGTCCTCCATGCTGCTTTCGAGACCGCCGTTGTAGAATATGGCGGCCTTCTCTTCGTCCGTCCCCTCACAGCAGACGAGCTTTGCGTGAAACTCCCTGGCCTGGGTTTCCAGGAGCTTCAGGCTCCTGTGGGCGGCCAGGCCCACGACGTTGAAATCGTCTGGAAACGACCGTACGATCTCCAGCGTTTGGGTACCGACCGAGCCCGTCGAGCCCAGTATGACAAGACCCTTCATGGGACCGTCCATATTACAAAATAATACACGAGCACCAGATTGAACACAATCGAATCAAGGCGGTCGAGGACCCCGCCGTGGCCAGGGACCAGCCGTCCGGAGTCCTTCGCATCGGCCCAACGTTTGACGCGTGATTCGGCCAGATCGCCGAGCTGGCCCACGACGCCCATGAGGAGGCCGAGCAGCAGGGCGGACAGGACCGATACCGCCAGCCCCATGACCGAGGCCAGGACCGCGCTGGTAACAACCGCTCCGAGTAGCCCCCCGGCGGCGCCCTCCCGCGTCTTGCCGGGGCTGATGGAGGGGGCCAGCGGCGTCTTGCCTGCGAGTCCGCCCACCAGGTAGGCGGATGTGTCGGTCGCAAAGGTCACCAGCACCAGCAGGAACACCCACCAAATGCCCTGGTCCAGTCCCCTGAGCAGCGGCGCGAAAGCGAGGAGGCCGCCGGGGTAGAGGGCCGCGCCCGCGGTGATCCTCCAGTTGGCCAGGCCGATCCGCCCCCGGGACCTCCGTGCCTGCCAGAACACGTAGGCCGTCGCCGCTATGGCGACCACGGCCCTGGTCGTGTCTCGCGGCGACCAGTCTTCCGCTAGGACGTGGCCGACGGCCACAAGCGCGATTGACCAGGTGATCGCCACGGGAGCCACGGGCCGCAGGTCACGATTCCTGGCCAGGCGGCAGACCTCCCAAGAGCCGACGCCGGCCAGGGCGGCAATGAGCAGTGAGAACAGCGGGGGGCCGGCCCAGATCAACAGCGCCAGAATCGGTATGGAGACCGCCGCGCTGGCGAATCGCAGGCTCATGGGGTAACGCTCGGCAAGGGATAGATAGTGCGCGACTGCTTGCAGGACAATAAGCGGTTGGGGTCTAGGGGATCGCGGCTGATCAGTACGGCTCTCCCGGGCCCACTCTGCCGTATCGGCGCCTGCGCCGGCTGTAGGCGAGCAGGGCCTTGGCTACCTCGTCCTCGTCGAAGTCCGGCCATCGCACGTCGGTCGCGTAGAATTCCGAGTAGGCTGCCTGCCAGAGGAGGAAGTTGCTCAGCCTCACCTCTCCGGCGGTGCGGATGATAAGGTCCGGGTCGGGCAGCCCGGCGGTATGCAGGTGCTGCTGGAAGACCTCTTCAGTGACGTCCGAGGGAGCCAGGCCGTCCGCCAGAATGGACCGGACGGCGTCGATGATCTCGGCACGCCCGCCGTAGTCGTAGGCGACGCTCAGCGTAATGCCCTGGTTGCCCTTCGTCAGCTCGACGCTCTCGCGGATCGCGTTCTGGAGCGCGGCAGGAAGGCGGTCCATCCGGCCCAGGTGCTTGATGCGCACGCCCTCTCGATGAAGGGGTTCGGTCTCGATGTGTAGCGCCTCGGCAAGAAGCTGAATCAGGATGCCGACCTCGTCGTTAGGGCGGTCCCAGTTCTCGGTGGAGAACGCGAATATCGTGAGGTACTCGATCCCGTAGCCGGCGAAGCTTGTGACGGCCCGCCGAACGTTCTCGACCCCGGCGCGATGCCCCTCGCTTCTCGGAAGGCCGCGCTCCTGCGCCCACCGTCCGTTGCCGTCCATGATGATGCCCACGTGCGTGGGAGGCGGGCCCATTTCGGTCTTGGCGGCTGCGCTTGCGGTCGGCACTGGGACAGTCGACTCGGGGGCTGCCCTTTTCACACCTCCATGACCTCGGCCTCCTTCTGGGTGCTGAGCTCATCCATCTTTTCGATGTACGAGTCGGTCACCTGCTGGAGCTGCGCTTCGGCGCGCTTTCCCTCGTCCTTGGAGATCTCCTTGTCCTTTTCCAACTGGCGGAGACGGGCGATGTTGTCGCGCCGGATGTTACGGACGGCGACGTGGCCCTCCTCGAGCTTGCTTCCCACGAGGCGGACGAGCTCGCGGCGGCGCTCCTCGGTGAGGGTCGGGATGTTGATTCGTATGACGGTCCCGTCGTTGTTCGGGACTAGGGCCAGGTCCGACTTGAGTATGCTTCGCTCCACCTCCGTGAGGGCTTGGCGGTCCCAGGGCTGGATCATCAGCAGCCGAGGCTCGGGAACGGAGATGGACGCGATCTGGTTCAGGGGCGTCGTCGTGCCGTAGTAGTCTACGGTGAGGGTCTCCACCAGGGCAGGACTGGCGCGTCCAGTCCGGACCGTGTTGAGATCGCGAAGCAGTGCTTCCACAGACTTCTGCATTCGGGAATCGGAATCGGCGATCATCTCTCGCACTGTGTCCATGATATAGTCTCCTGCGGAAATGTATGTGCGCGCTGTCCGCGAAGATCGCAGGTATGGGCGCGATGGCTGGAGGCCGAGGGGGGCTACGAAGATCTTTTCTCGGCCACCAGGGACCCAATGCGCTCCCCGCTGACTATGCGCCGGATGCTGCCCTCGGTGAAAACGTCAAACACCACGATTGGTATCCTGTTTTCCTCGCACAAGGAGAGGGCCGTCGTGTCCATGACTCCCAGGCGCTTTTCCAGAGCATCGCGATAGGTGAGGAACTCGAACCTTGGAGCGTCTGGATTGATGTTGGGGTCGGAGGCATATACTCCGTCCACACCGTGCTTGGCCATCAGCAGGACATTAGCGTCTATCTCGGTTGCACGGAGGGCGGCCGCGGTGTCGGTGGTCATGAAGGGATTGCCGATACCGGCGGCGAAGATCACGACGCGGCCTTTTTCCAGGTGGCGAATCGCACGCCGGCGGATGTAGGGTTCGGCAACCGCCTGGACGTTTATCGCGCTCTGAGTCCTGGTGTCGACGTTGTAGCGGCTTTCGAGGGCATCCTGGAGGGCGAGTGCGTTAATAACGGTGGCCAGCATGCCGGCATAATCTGCGCTGGCTCTGTCCATGCCCCAGGCCTCGGCCTCAACACCTCTCAGGATGTTGCCGCCGCCCACGACCACTCCCAACTCCACGCTCAGGCTGTGAACGCTCTTGATCTGGCGGGCCATGTAGCCGATGGCCTCCGGGTCGATGCCGTAGCCCTGACTACCTTTGAACGACTCGCCGCTGATCTTTAGAAGGACTCTCCCGTATTTGGCCCCGTTGGTGGTCAAAGCCACTATTCTCCAAGGGCGAACCTGGCGAACCTGCGGACCCGAATGTTCTCGCCGATTTTCCCGATCGCCTCGCCCAGCAAGTCTTGTATGGTAACGCTCTGGTCTCTGATAAAGGCCTGCTGGAGCAGGCACACCTCCTGGGGATTCTGGTCGTCGTCGTCGGGAATGTCGCCTTCGTCCACGTAGATGGGCGACATCGCCGCGACCTGCATGGCTATGTTGTGGGCCAGGTCCTTGAGGTCGTCGGTCCGCGCGACGAAATCGGTCTCACAGTTGAGCTCGACCAGGGCTCCGATTCTGCCTCCGCTATGGATGTACGACTCGACGAGGCCCTCGTTCGTCTCACGGGATGCCTTTTTGGCGGCTGAGGCGATTCCCATTACGCGCAGCACGCGCTGAGCGCTCTCAAGATCGCCGTCGGCTTGCTCCAGGGCCCGCTTGCAGTCCATGATGCCGGCCGCGGTCATTTCTCTCAGGGCCTTGATTTGCTCTACAGTAGTTGTCAACCCGCCTCCTGATTACTCTGTCGAGGCTCTGGCGAGGCATTTTCAGTGGCCTCGGCCTCGACGACCGGGGCAGGTGTCTCAGCGACCGGAGTGGCTGTTTCCGCGACCGGGGCAGGCGCCTCCGCAACCGGTGCGGTTGCCTCTGCGACAGGGGGGGGGGCCACCACCTCCTCCTGGGCGGCTGCCTTTTCACCCGACTCCGACGGTTCCACGTCCTCCTCCATGGCGAGCCTTCGATTGTTGCCGTGGATTATGGCGTTGGCGATGTGGCTTGTGACCAGCCTTATTGACCTGATGGCGTCATCGTTGCCGGGGATTGGCCAGTCCAGGAGTGTCGGATCGCAATCCGTGTCTACGAGTGCGACGACCGGAACGCCGACCCTTCGGGCCTCGGCCACCGCGATGGCCTCTTTCCCGACATCGATCACGAACAGTGCCCCGGGCATTTCGGTCATCGCCTTGATACCGCCGAGGTACCGGTTGAGGCGGATGATCGAGTCCGTCAACTTGAGGGCCTCCTTTTTGGGAAGGACCTCAAACTCGCCGTTGTCTCTCCTAGTCTCCAGCTTGACCATGTGGTCTATCCGCGCCTGGATGGTCGTGAAATTGGTGAGTGTACCTCCCAGCCAGCGCGTGCTGATGTAGTATGCGCTGCACCTTTCAGCCTCGGCCACAACCGTGTCGGCGGCCTGCTTCTTGGTGCCCACCATAATTACCTGCTTGCCCGATGCCGCGACCTCCTCAATGAAGGCCGCCGCTCGCTCCAGGTAGTAGAGCGTCTGCTGTAGGTCGATGATGTGGATCCCGTTGCGATGAGCAAATATGTACTGCGTCATCTTGGGGTTCCAATGCCGTCGCTGGTGCCCGAAGTGGACCCCCGCCTCCAACAGGGACTTCATGGTCACCGAGGTGGGCGATTGGTCGGGTCTTTCCGACTGTATCTGTTGTACCATAGTATTTACGAGTCAACACCATCCTTTCCTGCGTGCCTTTCCTGCGTGCGTCCAGACGAAGGTTTGGGCCGTCAGACGACAGCCCGCAGTATACCATACACGATTTGGCCGGTAAACCGCCGTTAGCTAGCCGTCAGGGCGTCTGCGTAGTAAGCTTAAATGTGCCCTTCGACGGGCTCAGAGCGAACGTTTGTACTTGGCCCGCTCGCGGTTAGCCTGTCGACCCATGCGAGGGTGGCCAGACAATGGACTTTGAACGGCCCGGACCTGCCATTTGTAAGTAGCAATGGCGGCATGAGGCGCCATCGGGTAGTGGTTCGACGTTATTCACGATGAACGAACCGGCCTTGCGGTGCGTATTGAACCCGTCGAAGGGATGCCCAGGAGGAGAAAGGTCGAAATAGGCAGGACCGGGGATACTCGCAATTGCCGGTGCCTGGGCCCTGTGATACAATCTGTTCAAATATAATCCTGGAATCTTGGAATACAAGCAGATGGGACTAAGTAGCTTAGAGAAAGAGCCGATAGTCAGCGAGTACCAGACTCACGAGGGCGACACCGGGTCGACGGAGGTCCAGGTGGCGTTGCTCACCACTCGTATTAATGGGTTGACTGTTCACCTCCGCGTCCACAAACACGACGAAGCCACACGTCGCGGCCTCCTGAGCATGGTGGGGCGCCGCCGACGGCTGCTCCGGTACCTCAACGGGGAAAATGTGGGCCGTTACCGGTCGCTCATTGCCAAGCTTGGACTCAGAAGATAGTTCCCTGAAATTTGGACTGTCTTTTCGAAGTTCCCCGTAGGAGGCCTTACTTCTCATGCCGTCTTCTTATCAGCGCCGCATTGGCGCGAGAGATATATCCATGGAGACCGGGAGGCTTGCACAGCAGGCCAACGGTTCCGTACTGCTCAGCACGGGCGAGTCGGTGGTGCTGGTCACCGCCACGATGAGCAAACCCAGGGAGGGGATCGATTTCTTCCCCCTGACAATCGATTTCGAAGAGCGACTATACGCCAGGGGCAAGATACCCGGAAACTTCTTCCGGCGAGAGGGACGCCCCAGCACCGGCGCCATCCTCACCGACCGCCTCACCGACCGGCCTCTCAGGCCCCTCTTCCCCAAAGGATTTCGCAACGACACTCAGATCGTCATTACCGCTCTGTCGTCCGATCAGGAGAATCCGCTGGATATCCTGACGATCAACGGGGCATCGGCGGCACTGAGCATCTCAGACATCCCCTTCGGCGGCCCCATCGGCGCCACGCGGGTAGGATATGTCGACGGCGAATACGTAATCAACCCCACGTACCAGCAGCAGGCTGAGAGCCGTCTCGACCTTGTGGTCGCGGGCTCGAGGCAGGGCGTCATGATGATGGAGGCCGGCGCCGGCGAGCTTTCAGAGGAGGTCATCCTCGCGGCCATCCGGCTCGCCCAGGAGACGAATCTTCAGATCATCGAGTTGCAAGAGGAGATGGTCCGCGAGGGAGGCAAGCCAAAGGCAGACTATCCCAGCGCCAGCTTCCCCGCCGATCTGGGCGTCGAGATCGGCGTCCTGGTGAGGGATCGGGTGGCGGACGCCCTCGAAAACAGCGACGGGAGGGACGATCAGCAGAGCCGCATCGCCGCGCTCAAGAGTGAGGTGCGGGAGAAATTCGGGCAAGACTACGAGGACGGACATATCTTTGACGCCTTCGATGCCGCGCTTGAGGAAGGATTCAACGCGCTGATCTTCAACAAGGCAAAGCGGCCCGACGGAAGGGGCCTGCGCGACATCAGGACCCTGGAGGCCGATACGGGCATTCTGCCCAGGCCCCACGGCACCGGCCTGTTTCAGCGTGGGGAGACCCAGGTGCTTGGCGTGGCCACCCTTGGGTCATCCCGCGACGCAGAGCGGCTCGATACCCTTAGCCCGCAAGAGACAAAGCGGTTCATGCTTCACTATAATTTCCCGCCTTTTAGCACCGGCGAGACGGGCCGCATCGGCTCGACGGGACGAAGAGAGATCGGCCATGGGATGCTGGCCGAGCGCGCGATGACGCCCGTGCTGCCTAGCGAAGATGATTTCCCATATACCATCAGGCTCGTGGCCGACGTCCTCAGCTCCAACGGCAGTACCTCGATGGCCAGCGTATGCGCCTGCACCCTCGCTCTGATGGACGCGGGCGTCCCGATCAAGGCGCCGGTGGCCGGGATATCGATCGGGCTGGCGACGGGCAAGGACGGCGAGACCGCCATCTTGACTGATATCCAGGGCATGGAAGACCACTATGGCGCCATGGACTTCAAGGTGGCCGGCACGGCGGAAGGGATTACCGCGATTCAGCTTGATATCAAGCTGGAGAGCATAAGCTTCGACGTCATCGAGGCCACTCTGCCCCAGGCGAAGGAGGCGCGTCTTACCATTTTGGATCGGATGAGCCAGGCGATTAGCGCGCCGCGGGCAGAGATGAGTCCTTACGCACCGCGGATGACCCGCATCAGCATACCAGTCGACAAGATAGGGGCGCTGATCGGGCCTGGAGGCAAGACCATTCGCGGAATCGTTGAGGAGACAGGGGCGACCGTCGACGTGCAGGACGATGGGACGGTCACGATTGGCTCCAGCGACGGTGCGGCGGCGAAGCGGGCGATTGAGATCGTCGAGGGCTTGACGAGGGAGGTCAAGGTCGGCGACGTCTTCACCGGCAAGGTGGTCCGCATACTTAACTTCGGTGCGTTCGTGGAGATCCTCCCGGGCACCGATGGCATGGTCCATATCAGCGAACTGGCCGACTACCGTGTAGCCACGGTGGAAGATGTCGTTCAGCTTGGCGAGGAGATCACCGTCGAGGTTATCGGCGTAGATCCCAGCGGCAAGATCGCGCTCTCCAGACGCGCCCTTCTCGAGGGCGGCAATGCGTCGGAGCGGGCTGCGGGCCGTCGCGAGATGCCCGCCGGAGGCCGAGGGCGGCCCGGCGACGGTGGCCCCGGTTCACGCCCGGGTGACGGCCGGTCGAGGGAGGGCGGTCCCGGTAGGCCCGACGGCCAGGGCGGCTGGCGTTCCGGTGACCGGGGTGGTTCCGGTCCCCGTCCCCCGGGGGGCAGGCCGCCGTCCCGGTAGGGTCTGGAATTCACCGCAGGGTGTAGAGAGATAGCCGAGTAAGGAGCGCGATAGCACTCCAGGCGCTTGCGCACTCTGCGGTCGAGCTTCTGGCGTAGTGTGGTAATAGAGCCCATCAGGGTTGGGGTACGTGGCGTGTCGGGCAGGATGGGGCAGCTAGTACTCGACACGCTTTGCAGCGAGGCAGACATGGAGCCCATCAGGGTTGTGGTACACGGCGTATTGGGCAAGATGGGGCAGCAGGTGCTTGCCACGCTGTGCGGCGAGGGGGACATGGAGCCCGTGGGCGGCGCCGACGCGTTCGCCGACGATGACACCATCGCGCTCCCGGACGGGTCGGGCACCGTGCCACTCTTCGCGTCCGTCGAGGACACTTTCGGCGATGCTCAAGTCGTCGTGGACTTCAGCAGCGCCGATGGCGCGACTGCGGTGATGCGCGCCGCGGCCCCCCTTAAGGTCAACGTCGTCATCGGCTCCACCGGGATCCAGCCCGAGGCCATCGAAGAAGCCGGCATCCTGGCTGAGGAGCACGACGTGGGCATCATTATCGCGCCGAACTTCGCCGTGGGAGCGGTGCTGATGATCCACCTGGCCAGAGAGACGGCCCGCTTCTTCGACTACGCCGATCTGACGGAGACGCACCACGAGGCCAAGATCGACGCCCCTTCTGGCACCGCCATAGCGATCGCGAATGCCGCACTCGAGGGTAAGGGCGGTGAATTTCTCGCGCCGCAGCCCGAAAAAATGCTGGTGCCGGGCACGAGGGGCGGTACGTCCGGCGGCGTGACCATCCATAGCGCGCGCATGGCCGGACGCGTGGCCCACCACGAGCTTGTATTTGGCGCACTCGGCCAGACACTGACGATCCGCCACGACTCCATCAATCGCGAGAGCTTCATGCCGGGCGTCATGATGGCGATCCGCGAGGCCGTCAAGCGCCCAGGCCTGACCGTCGGCCTCGACAAGATCATGAGGCTGTAGCCAGCCCCTCGACGCCGGTCTTCGCGGCCTTCCCTCATATGCCTGCCCGCTGCCGATTGAACCGGCCACGAATCTTCTAAATCGTCGCATTAGGCGATCTATTTTCCCGACCGTGACCTGGAATTCCAGCCCCACAATCGGCTATCATCTGCTAGAACCGTTGTCCTCTGGAGGAACCTTGAACAGCATCAAGATCGCGGTGATCGGAGCCACAGGGGCCGTCGGCCGGGTGTTCCTCGCCATTGTTGAGGAGCGCGGGTTCCCGTCGGATGAAATCCGGCTGTGCGCGTCGAGGCGATCCTGGGGCAAGCGGATCGCGGTCAATGGGTGCGATCTGACCGTGGAGGAGGCCACTCCGAAGCTGCTCGGAGAGGTGGACATCGTGTTCATCGCCGCCGGCGGCGATGTCAGCCGCGAGATCGCGCCTCTGGCCATCGAGCAGGGGGCCGTCGTGGTCGACAAAAGCTCGACCTTCAGGATGGACCCCGCCGTGCCGCTGGTGGTGCCGGAGGTAAACGCCGACGACCTGGAGGACAACCGCGGCATCATATCCAGCCCCAACTGCTCATCCACGCCGCTGGTCATGGCGCTAAAGCCGCTCGACGATGCTAACCCGGTCACCCGAGTGGTTGTGGCCACCTATCAGTCGGTCTCCGGCGCCGGCGCCGTGGCCATGGACGAGCTCAACGCCCAGGCCGGACGGGTGCTGGCGGGGGAGACACCTGAGCCCTCGTTATACCCGCACCAGATAGCTTTCAACGTCCTGCCCCACGTCGAGGAATTCCTGGACAACGGCTACACCAGTGAAGAGATGAAGATGGTCCACGAGACCAGGAAGATACTTCACCGGCCGGACCTGGCGGTGTCGGCGACCTGCGTTCGAGTGCCGGTGATGGTATCTCACAGCGAGGCGGTCCACGTGGAATTCGAGCGTTCTATTTCTCCCCCGGAGGTGCGGGATATCCTCTCCGCCGCGCCCGGCATGGTGGTCCTGGACGATCCCGCGTCCAGCGTGTACCCTATGCCCGTCGAAGCCGAGGGTCTGGACCCGGTGTTCGTGGGCCGGATTCGCAGGGACGAGTCCCACCCGCGCGGCATTGTGATGTGGCTCGTATCCGACAATCTCAGGAAAGGGGCCGCGCTTAACGCGATTCAGATCGCCGAAGAGCTCATGCTGCGAGAGCTGCTGTCGGCAAAAGGGAGGGTATAGGCATGGTCGAGATCGGAAGACTGCTTACTGCGATGATCACGCCCTTCGACGAGAGCGGCGAGGTGGACTACTCGCAGGCGCGGAAGCTCGCCAGAGGGCTCATCGAGTCGGGCAACGACGGCCTGGTGATCGGCGGCACCACGGGAGAGTCACCGTCCATGACCGACGACGAGAAGGTCAGGCTATTCGCCGAGGTCAAGGAGGAGGTCGGGGACGGTGCCGCGGTGATCGCCGGGACCACTGATAACAACCATCGCAAGTCCATCGAGCTATCGATAGAGGCCGAGAGGGTCGGTGTGGACGGCCTGCTGTTGACGGTGCCCGCTTATAACAAGCCGCCCCAGGAGGGGCTGTACCAGCACTTCAAGACCATAGCGGAGGCCACGTCGCTGCCGGGTCTGCTCTACAACGTGCCGTCTCGGACCTCGCTCAACATGACCGCAGAGACGACGCTCCGGCTGGCCGAGATCGACAACATCGTGGGCGTAAAGGAGGCTTCCAGCGACCCGGTGCAGATCACCCAGATCGTGGACGCGGCGCCGCCCGGCTTCCGGGTCTGGTCGGGTAACGACGACGAAACCTTCGCCATAATATGCGTCGGCGGGTTTGGCATCGTCAGCGTCGCGGGAAACATCATCGGCAACCAGATCAAGGCGATGATGGGAATGGTCCTCGAGGGCGACATTGAGACGGCGGCAAAAGAGCACCGGCGCATGCTCCCCATATTCAAGGCGCTGTTCTGGGTGACCAACCCCATCCCGATAAAGTACGCGGTCAACCGCGCCGGGTTCGACGCGGGAGAGCCCAGGCTGCCCCTGGTGGAGCCGGACGCTGGCTTCAAGGCCAGATTCGACGCGGTGATGGACAGCTATGCCATCGACCTCCCGGTGCCGGTGTAGGGTGGGAGTGGCGCGTGGCCACCTGGATGTCGGTTCAACGGTAGCTAGGGGTGCCGCGCGCTCGGGTAGTGGTGGCCAGCCCTCTAGATCACCTTGCGGACGACTATGGTCTCGTGGCGGTAGGGGCCTGTGGAGATGATGTCGATGGGACGGCCTACCAGATTTTCCAGACGATCGACGTAGACGCGGGCCCCCTTGGGCAGGTCCTCGACGTTCGTGACGCCGGCGGTGGGGCTGTCCCAGCCGGGAATGTCCTCGTAGATCGGCTTGCACCGCTCCAGGATCGCGGAACTGCCAGGGAAGTCCTCGACACGCTCGCCGTCAAGCTCGTAGGCGACGCAGACCCTGATGGTGTCGAGGTGGTCCAGGACGTCCAGGCGGGTCAGTACGAGGGACGTGTACCCATTTATCCTGGTGCTGTAGCGGGCCACGACCGAGTCGAACCAGCCCACGCGGCGAGGCCTGCCGGTTGTTGTGCCGAACTCCTCGGCCAGGTCCCGGATGCCGTCGCCGATGTCGTCGAAGAGCTCCGTGAGGAAGGGTCCGCTGCCCACCCTGGTGGCATATGCCTTGAACACGCCCAGAACGATGTCGATTTGGCGCGGCAGCAATCCCAGCCCGGTGCAGGCGCCGCCGATGGTGGGGTGGGACGAGGTGACGTACGGGTAGGTCCCGTGGTCCAGGTCGAGCATCGCCCCCTGGGCGCCCTCGATAATGACGGTCTGGCCCTCTTCCACAGCGTCGTAGACCACGTGCTCCACGGGACCGATGTAGGGCGCGAGTTCGGATACCCACTCCCTGCACATCTCGAATACGTCGTCCAGCGAAACGGGGGTACCCTCGTACACCTTCTCGATGATGGTGTTGTGGTGGCCGACTATGGTCTCCAGAGTAGGGTAGAGCGCCTCGAGATCGAGGAGGTCCGCAACTCGAATGCCAATGCGCGCGGCCTTATCGGTGTACGCCGGTCCGATTCCCTTGCCAGTGGTGCCGATGGCCTGGTCGCCCTTGGCCTCCTCTGCGAGCTCGTCGAGCACGACATGGTAGGGCATTACCAAGTGGGCTCGATCGCTAACGATTAGCCGGTCGGTCAGGTCGATGCCGCGTTCCTTGAGGTCGGCTATCTCTTCCAGCAGGGCGCCAGGGTCCACTACCACGCCATTGCCAATGACGCCGATGCCCTTGGGCCAGAATATGCCCGCCGGCACTAGGTGAAGCTTGAACGTCCCCTGCGGGTTCTTGACGGTATGTCCGGCGTTGTTGCCGCCGGAGAACCTGGCCGTGACATCGGCGTTCCTGGCCAGAACATCGACTATCTTGCCCTTGCCCTCGTCGCCCCACTGCGCCCCCAAAACCGCACAAACCGGCATCCTTCTTCCTCACCCTTAATCTAGAGTATGGCCTTTAGGGCCTTGGGGAGTATATCAGAGCGAAGGTGAGACGGCAAAGCTGGAGGGCTGGTCGGACGCTGTCATTGGGAGCCGTCGAGCGGGGGGTGTGTGGTAACATGTGGGCTGATTTCGCTGGCTAGTATTTGGAGGCATCCAGAATGACCGCAACGCAAAGGGTGGCGTTCGCCGAAGTGGAGGGCGCCGATGAGGTGTTCACGCCCGAGTTCATCGAGCTTCTCGTGGAGCTCCACGACGGGTTCGCTCCCAGGATCGGCGAGCTGTTGGCGAAGAGATCCGACGTGCTGGATAGGGCATTGAATCAGGGCATCATGCCGGGTCACATGCCAGTATCCGAGATCAACACTGGCGACTGGCGTGTTCCGCCCGTGCCGGAGGAGCTCAGGCGTTCGGGCATCGAGATCACCGGGCCCGCTTCTATCACAGGCATGTTCATCAATGCCCTCAATCCCGGTCCGGAGGGTTCGCGGGCGGTGGGCGACCTGGACGACGACGAGGACGCTGCGGGACATCGGCTCATCGACACGGTGACGGCGGCACGCAACCGGTTCGCGGCGGTCCAGCGAACCCTCGAGTTCACCAACGAGCAGACCGGCAAGCACTACAGCATTCAGGAAGGGGAGATTCCGTTCTTCATGCACCGGGAGCGCGGGCTGCACCTCTACGAGCCCGACGTCACCATAGATGGCAGCCCGGCGTCCGCCGCCATCCTCGGCATGGCCCTGACCATTTTCCACGCCGGTAGGGCGCAGATCGCGCGTGGCCAAGGCCTCTACTTCTACCTGCCCAAGCTGGAGTCCGCGGAGGAGGGGGGGTTCTGGCGCGACTTCTTCGACTTTGTCGTCGAGCGCCTGGCCCTGCCGGCCGACGCCGTCATCCGGGCGATCCCCCTTGTCGAGTCGCTTCCGATCGCGTACCAGATGGAGGAGGTGCTGCACGCCCTGGGGCCATACGCGGCCGGCCTTAACGCCGCTCGCTGGGACTTCAAGGCCAGTATCTTCGAGTTCGTCATGAGCGACGCCGATTCCGTGTGGCCCGACAGATTCGACGTAGATATCAAGACGACGGACTTTCTGGCCACCATATTCAGGCGGCTCGTGGCGGTCTGCCTGAAGCGCGGCGCGGTGCCGATAGGCGGCATGGCGACGGCGCTGCCGAGCCGCGAGACGGAGGTCAACAAGGCTGCGGCCGCCTCGATCACCGCCGACAAGGAGTGGGAGGCCGAGCAGGGGTTCTTGCGGGCGTGGGTCGCGCACATATTCCATATGAAGACCGCCGCCGACCCATTCAAGAAGCTACGTGCCACGGGTTGGACGCCATCGCCGGAGCAGCATGATCCCGGCAACTACCCGATCGAGGTCAGGGTGCCGGAGGGTAGGGTCACCGTTGGAGGCACGCGCCGGAACGCCAGGATGCTCATCGAGTACATCGAGGGCTGGCTCAACGGCAGGGGCGCCAAGGGCATCGACAGCCTGGCCGGCAAGCCCGGCATCCACCCTGCCCTGATGGAGGACCTGGCGACCGGCCGGATGTCCGTCGCTCAGATCGCCCAGAGGGTCCGCCACGTGGCGAGGGACGCCGAGACCGGGCAGCCCCACGACTTTCCGTTGGTGAAGTCCCTGCTTCACGAGGAGGTAGGGGATATCCTGAGGCTGCATCGGGAGGATGCCGGCGAGCTTGACGAGGCCGGCGAGGCGGTGTTCGCCGCGGGAGCCGAGCGCTATCGCAAGGCGGTGAAAATTGCCATGCGATGGATCAAGAACTACACCGACCTCGACTTCAGGAGTCTGGGCTCATACACCCGGGCCGACCTGGACGCCATCGCCGCCGCGGAGGAGGCGTTTTAGGGGGCTTGGGCGCTTGTCGGCGGATGTCACTTCTATGGACGACGGGCAGCAGCGAGATTTGTTAGCCTGGTCTTTTTTCGCCTATACCGGCTGTTGTCAATCAGCAA
>CAZJDV010000015.1:0-35158 GCA_964544865.1 uncultured Dehalococcoidia bacterium
CTGGTTTTCCTACTGATGATTGGGTCTCACCTGCTCCTTTCTTGGGTACTCTACCCTTGTCCAGGAGCTCGCACCACTCTCCTTCTCTCGGGTCCTTCAGCCCTCGGATGTGTCCCTTTTTCGCTGACCTTCTACAGGCGCCGCCATCAACGACGGGGTGGTCTACTTCGGCAGCAGCGATGGGTTCCTCTACGCCGTGCGGTGAGCCGCGCCGGACTCAGTCAACGGTAGCTAAGGGAATAACATACCGCGTCGAGACCTGCCGGACCGAATACTAGGTCCGCTGGAATATCTGGAAGCGGTGCCGGCGGGACTCGGTGACGTAGAGCCGGTCGCCGGCGTCGACGTGGACGGCCACGGGCTCCCAGAAGTAGGGCTCGGTCTGGGACGAGGCGCGGTAAGGGTCGCTGAGGTGGGGGGGAAGCGCCGGGTACATGTTGGCGATGGCTCTCGTGTCCCTCTCGTCTGGGTTGGACTCCATGAACTCCTCGGTCCACTTCGTCAGGGTCGCTTGCCCCCTGGACTTGTCCAGGTACCCGCCCTCCGGCGAGAGCAATTGGACCCGCTCGTTGCCCCAGTCCGCGACGTATACGAAACCTTCGGAGTCCACCGCGACGCCGGCGGGCCGGTTGAACTGACCGTCGCCCTCGCCGCTCTCGCCAAAGCTGTGGACGAACTCGCCCTCGGCCGTAAAGCGCTGGATGCGGTCGTTGCGCCAGTCGGCGACCCACACGTAGTCCTGGGAATCGACCTCGATCCCCCAGGGCATGTTGAACTCCCCCGGCCCGCTGCCGAAGCCGCCCCAGTGCGTGATGTACTCGCCGTCCGGGGTGAACTTCTGGACGCGGTGGTTGTGCCGGTCCACGACGTAGGCGTTGTCCTCGGAGTCGAAGTCGATGCCGGAGGGGCCGTTCAGCCGGCCCGGGGAATCGCCCTGCTCGCCCCACTTGCCCAGGAACGCGCCCTCAGTGTCGAATATGGAGATGCGGTGCAGGTGCTCGTCGGCGATGTATAGCCGGTCCCGGCCGTCGAATGCCATGTCCGTCGGCAGGTGAAGCTGCCCGTCGCCATCGCCGGGACCGTCGCCGAAGCTGCCTATGAAGTTCTCGTCCAGGTCGCAGATGCAGACCCGGTGGGCGCTCCGGTTTACGACGAAGATGCGGCCGTCGCTGCTGGTGGCCTGGGAATATGGGCTGAGGAAGCCCCGTCCCGCCACAAAGCGCCCGCCGGCGCTGATCATCCCTATGGTCTTGATGTATCCGAGGGTCTGGCGGGCCGTTGTGGTCTGGGCGGGCATGCAGAGTGCTCCTGTGAGGTGGACATGGATCGTCTGGGCACGCTCGGGCCCGGATCAGGCCATCTGGAACTCGCGGGTGGACCCGATCAGTCCGAGCAGCTCCCCGACCCGCTTCTCGGACTCGTCCCGAACGTTGTTGTCCCGCAGGTCGACAGCGCCGCGCCTGGCCACGTGGGATACAAGGACCTCTCTGGTCTCGTCCGTTACGTCGATGGGCCCGATGACGTCCAGGCAGCGATCTACTAGCTCGTCCGGTGCCAGGGCGCCGCCGTTGTCGGAGCCGACGCGCTCGATGATGCGCTTGATACCGGGTAGCGACACGTTACCAAGCTCCTGGGCGACGAAATTGACGCGCTCTATCAGTGCGCCGCTCTCGATCCATTCCTCTCCCTCGTGCCAGCCCTCGACGCTGGGCGGACGCATTATGCCCTGGCCCATGAAGTAGGAGATGCCAGCCACCTTCTCGATCCCGAGGCTGGGCTCACGGTAACTGCCCGCCTGGCGGATCGCGCCTATGACCAGCTCGACCGGGGCCTTAACCCTGGCGAAGCGGGCAGCCTCCGACTTGAAGAAGTCGGAGTTGAATAGTGTGCGAAGGACGGAGCGGATCTCGTGGCCGGAGTCGAAATAGGACCGTATCATCTTCTCGACGACCCTCTCTCCATCCTTGTCCACTATGTCGGCGGCGAAGAACTGGAAGAGACGGGTCGAGACGAAGCGCGCCGCGGCGGGCTGGCGAGATATGATCTCGACGATGTCTTCGCCATTGAACCGGCCCGTCTCGCCAAGAAAGGTCTTCTCGCCGTCGTCGTGGTCGTCGGCCCTGTACTCGAAGTGCCAGGCGATTCTGCCGAAGGGGGAGAAGGAGTCCTTGTTTGCCTTGACCGCCATGTACTCCACGTTGCCCAAGGTCCAGCCGGTGAACGCGCGGGCCGCCTCCTTCACGTCGGTCTCGGTGTAGGACCCGATGCCCAACGAGAAGAGCTCCAGCAGCTCACGTCCGTAGTTCTCGTTGACGGTGCCTTTGTGGTTGTCGTTGTTGTCGAGCCAGAAGATCATCGCCGGGTCCCTGGACAGCTCGACGAGAAGGTCCCCAAAGCTCCCCAGCGCGAACCGGCGCAGTGTCTCGATCTGGTTGAGTATGGACCTGGAGTTGTTGGTCTTGGAGTATGCGGTCGCGAAGAGGCTGTGCCAGAAGAGGGTGATCTTCTCCTCCAGGGGGCACCGGGTGGTGATCATGCGGTACATCCACTTGGCCGCCGCGCCATCCGACCCCTCGTCCAGGGCGTGGTGGAGGCGCCGGATGATATCGTCATGCATGACCTGCGGGTCGCCGGGGTGCAGAAGCTCCTCCACGACGGACTCGTAGCCCCGTGACACGTACGTCTCAAGCTCGTCGCGAGTCGCGCTGAAGCCCGCGCGCCGCATGAGGTGGGCCATCAACGCGATATCGTGGCTGCTCATTGCCTATGCCTCCGAAGCCGGGGGCTGAGGGTTGGACTGAAAACCTAACACCTAGCACCCAAAACCCGTCTCTAGCTCTCGATGAGTTCGAAATGCTCGAATCGCCCGTTCACGATGGGCGGCGCCTCGATCTCGAGCCACTGCTCGAGAATGGAGCTGTAGGTCATCCGAAAGTCATTGTTGTAGCGCAGGTCGCCCTCGAACTGGTCCTTCTTCTCAAGCGAGGGGTACTCGCCGTACATCCCACCCTCTACCGAGTTGCCTACGAGGAAGGCGACCCCGCCAGAGCCGTGGTCCGTGCCTGAGCCGTTGTCGCGGATGCGCCGCCCGAACTCCGAGAACATGAAGATGATCGTGTCGTCGTCCAGGCCGTGCTCGGTGATGTCGTCCCAAAAGTCCCCCACGGCCCTCGCCGTGTCCTGCCAGAGCAGGTCGTGCTTGAATATCTCGCCGGAGTGGGTGTCGAAGCTCCCGTACTGGGTGTGAAAAATGCGGGTCCCGAGACCGGCGAACATGACTTTCGCGGCGTTTTTCAGGTCCGTGCCGATGGGGTTGTCGCCGTACTCGACCGAAGACGAGTACCTCTCGGGGGCCAGCCCGAGCATGTCGGCGCCCTTAAGGGCGGAGGCGCCGGTCTGTCCGAGGAAGTCCATCACCGCGTCCTTGCCCTTTGCGCCGTACATCTTGGCGAAGGACTCGACGGCGTATTTCCTCAGGTGCGCTTCCTCCATGTCGGGAAACAGGCCGTAGGTGTCCAGGTCGCCCACGGAGGCGACCTGGACGCCCTTCAAGCCCATGGAGCGAGGCAGGCCACGCCCGAAATTGACGCCGGTGAGGACGTTCTCAGACCTCGGGTCCAGCTCCCGTATCACCCGGCCAAGCCAGCCTTCGGTGCCAATCTCCTCCGGCAGCGCCGTGTGCCAGATGTCCATCGAACGGAAGTGGGAGCGGTTGGGCTCCGGGTAGCCGATGCCGTGGATGATAGCGACCTTGCCCTCGTCCCACAGCCGCTTGATCGGCTCGAGGTCTGGCCGGAACCCGATCTCGTCGTCGATCTTCAATATGCGCTCGGGATCGTGGGCGATGGTGGGCCGGTGGTCGTAATAGAGGCCGTTCTCGTAGGGGACGACGGTGTTGAGGTAGTCATTCCCGCCCGAGAGCTGCAGCACCACAAGGTTGCGGTGCTTCGCACCCCCGTTCTGGCCGTTGCTTGATTCCACTGTTCCCTCCCGGGGTGGAGTAGGGCCCCTCCAGGCCCAAATCCGACCGAGGAAGGCTTGCGAAATAAGCTACACCATCGGCGTCCCGGGAGCAAGTGGCGGCCAGATGGGATAGGGGCGCAGTGGGCCTGTGCTCCGGGATGGCATGGCGGCTCCGCGCACCCCCTTAAGCGTATGGACCGAGGTGGAGGCGTATTTCCAAGAGATCCTCCTCGGTGGGCAGTGGTATCCGTAGCAAGCCCGAACGAAGGCTGTGGTGGCCAGTCGGACCAGTCTGGGAGGAAACGTGGCCTCCAGTTTCGCCTGGAACTCGACCGGCGTTTCCCAGGCGGGTCGTGCGATCCTCCTTGACTCGGCCAGTGTCAGGAACTCGTAGTAAATCCTGAGCGCCTCCACGACGAGGGGCTCGCCCTCAGGCAGGCTGAACGGATGATGTTTGCCCCGCCGCCAGCTTTCGGGCAGAAGGCCGAACAATAGCCTGGCCACGTCGTAAAGCGGGTTGGCCTCCACTCGGATGGATTCCCGGTCTACGTCTAGTTCCCATTGTGGCGTCTGCCGCCTCCCCACTATCAGCGAAAGGGCGAATACGGCGGCGGCGAGCAGTATGATGACCACGATCCATATCGTGACCTCGGTCGCCTGGGATACCTGCCAGTCCTCCGCCGCTTCCCGGAGTTGTATCATGGACTCGTCGAGTTCTCGAATGTCACCTTGCGGGTCCGGTTGCCATAGCCCCATCAGCCACTCGAATAGAACCCCGACGGGCCGCGCGATGAGGGCGATGATCGGCAACAGCACGTTGTCGAAGATGAAGAGCCAGATTTCCAAAACCATGCGCCCAATGAATGCCAGCCAGCTACCCGGCACCTGGCCGAATGCAGAGACGATGGCCAGCACGGGTACCATGGAAGCGCCGATGAGCACGGGCCATGTGCCGCGGCCGGCGTCGCCGCTCGACGCCGGCCGCAGATGGCCCACACTCAGACCAGCGAAACCCGACACGACGAATATGAACATCGTGGGGTAGAGGTCGAGGTTGACCGAGCTCAACGAGTCCACAATGCGGCACAAGCGATCGTGACCACTCCTCGCTTGAAGGTATCCACTATGGTCCCAACGGGGTTGCTTGACGAGGCCAGCACCAGGCCTCTCCACCACAGGACGAGGGCCATCAAGCTGCCGACGACGGCCCTGAAAGTGAACTCGGAGCCGACCGGATCGGCCACGGACATCACGTGTCTGGCCCACATGACATCGAACCCGCGCGTGGCGGGGTCGACCTGATTGGCGACGACGAGGTACAAGACCGTTAACCCAGCCGCCGTCTGGAACGCATTGGACACCGAGGGGGCATCGCGACGAGTTGGCCAGCTCGCCTAATCATGGCTGAGACGGCGAGAACCGTGAGGGCGGAGGGCCAGGTCATCGGACTCCCGACGCCGCCTCCGAGCCCTGCCTTGAGCAGGATACCGACAATGCCAAAGGCGGCAAAGAGCCAGGCGCTCTGGGCGACCGCCGCGGCCACCAGAATCCACCTCTGCTGCGCTCTACTCATCGACCAGCCTCACCACGAATATGACTGCGCGGTCTCAAGCATCTCACCGATGTCGCGGCCACCAATACGGTGATCCCAGGCTTGTCCTCGAGACCGATATTTTATCGCAATCGGCGTGATGCCTCAAAGCCGTGCGGGCCCATCGTCGCGTTCAATGCCTGTTCGGAGCGATTGCTCACTTGGGGCGCCCCTATGGTCCGGCGGCGGATTGTGTAGTCCAGGTGCAGCGTCATCATTGCGACGCGAAGACAGTCGGTGTCCGCGGCATCCTGCGTCGGAGGGTGCCGCGGGGGCTATCCTCTATTGGGCCGGACCTGGGAAATCCGCGTCGTCTCGAGGCCGCGTGCTATAATCCTGATGCGCTTGGAGCCCATATGGACAGCACGGAGTTGCAATCGGTAATAGCTCCGAGAAATCCGCGGCGAAGGAGCTCGCCGGCCTGAGAGCCGAGGTCGAGCGTCTGCGAGGCCAACTCTCCCAGCTCGGCGACCTCGGCGGCAGAATCGCCTCCAGTCTCGACCTCCCAGACGGACGCAGCATCCCAACGCCGGTGAATGCGTCGCCGATATACTCAGCGGATAACGAGATCACGGGAGCGATCGCGGTGGTCCAGGACATGACGCCGCTGGAGGATATGGAGAAGCTGCGCAGCGAGTTCCTGGGCATGGTGAGCCACGAGCTCCGTACGCCCCTGACGGCGACCGAGGACAAGCTGCTCTACGAGCTGGCGACCAACGCGGGGAGAGTGCTGCCCCACGACCAGATTCTACAGCGCGTTTGGGGACCGGAGTACTCCGGCGAGGCCCAGCTCGTCCGCGCGTTCATCCGCAATTTGAGACGCAAGCTGGGCGACGACGCACTGCACCCCAAGTACATCTTCACCGAGCCGCAGGTCGGCTATCGCATGGCCGCGCGCTAGTTTTCTCACCCGACCCATCAAGCCAGCCGTGACCGGGCCCTAATTCAATATCCGTTCCCACGATGCTATCTTCACGCGTTCTTCATGCCGAGCCGCCCTTGCTTCACGTCCTGCGCACGCCCCTTCGTCGACAATAAGGATCGCAAGAGAAGGGCACACGACCCAGCAACGGGCCGGGGTCGTAGGGAGGAGCGATAATGATATGGTACAAGTCTTGCTTTAGATGCGAACGAGGCGATGTCGTCGAGGGGAAGGATATGTGGAGTCCGTACATCATCTGCCTTCAATGCGGATATCTCAAAGACCTGGATGTCCCCCGTAGGGCACGCGTCTCCGTCGAAGACCGGTCCAAGGAAATGGAGCAGGCCGCCTTGCCGCCTGACCCGCCTGACCGCGCCACGGCTCTGTAGGTTTAATGACCGCCAGCGTCCGGTGCGAACCGGCTCGCTCGAGTGATCGTAGTACCATCAGACGACGCATGAAGCGAAAGCCGCGCGAGGTCGTTCCATAGTATAAGAGGATTCCTGGACGGCGAGTGACAGGTACGGGAAAAGGCGGCTGATCATCGATTCCCGTGGGTGGCACGAGGACTTGAAAGATACCCTTCAGCGATGAGGCGAGCCAGGATTTCCGCAGCGGTCCTGCTCGCCATTCTCGTAGCGGCATGTGGCACGGGGGAGAGGCCGTCACCGCGGAGCGGATTCGAGATATACGCGGCGAACTGCGCCAGTTGCCACGGCGATGTGGCGACCGGCGACGGAGCGATTGACGGGACGCCGATTCACGGCCCAGCCGGCCACACGTGGCACCACCCTGACGGACAGCTAGTCGACATCATCCTGGGCCGGAACCCCTCCCACGGCAGAACGGTGCCTGTGTTTGCGGACACCCTTACGGACCAGGAAGTTGAAACCGTGCTCGCCTATCTGAAAACCGGCTGGGCCCCCGCCAGTTGGAGATCCAGAAAGGCATCAGCAGCCGATACGGCGGAAACGCCAGCGGTCACGCATGGCCACTTACGACCACGGTCGGCAGCCAGGCCGTTGCGGGCCGCCGGAGTGGTCACGAGCCGCGGCCAAGGCCCCGCTTCTTGAGCCTGGTAAGCGTGGTAGCCACGTGGATCAGCGGACTCATGCGGCGGCCGACGATCCTGCCCTGGCGCAGCGCTCGAATGAAGTCTCCCGGCGTCCCGTCGAACTCAGGCATCTCCACGTAGGTCCGTCCTAGTTCGATGGCGGTGTGGGCGTCGCTGACGCCGGATGTCAGCTTCCCGTGCTCCCTGGCCAGCTCCGCCGCTTTGCGGTCGGCGGCGGCCAGGTTGTTGCGCGAGTTGAACGCCTCAACGATATCGGCGTGGGGGATGATCTCTTCGAGGGCGTCACGATTAATGACGTGCCGCCTGAAGCGGTCGAAGGGATGGGGGATGGATACGATGCCGCCCTGTTCTTTGATGCGTCTCACGGTTTCGAGGGCGGAGAGCCCGCCGGGAATGGTCTCCTGCAGGAACAGCCCCGTGATCTCGCCCTCGGAGGACCCGACCTCCTCGGCGATGATAACGGTAAACGGGGCGATTCGCCGTGCCGCGAGAGAGCCCTCGATGGTATCGTGATCGGTGACCGCGATACAGCTCAAGCCGACCTTGACGCACCGCTCAACGAGCCGCTCGGGGGCCATCTCGGAGTCCGGCGAGAAGCTGGTGTGTATATGGAGGTCGGTCCTTATCAGGACTCGTCCTCCGGCTCCGCTCGCTCCTCCTGGGGCAGCCGCATCTGCTCGCCGTAGGCCGTCTGGACCTGGGTTATCCTCAGCTCGGCCGTGGCCAGCATCTCGCTGCATACGCGGGCCAGCTTCATGCCCTGCTCATAGAGGCGTGTGGCTTCGGCAAGCGGCACGTCACCCGCCTCCAATGCCTCCACCGTCTCGTCCAGCCGGGCGATGGCCTGCTCGAAGGTCAGGTCGTCGATACCTGGACTCTTTTTCTTGCGCTTGCCGCTTCCCATAGCTGGCAGGACCTATGCTCCGAGCCGGAACGGCGGAAACCGGTCGGTGCTCAGCAGTATCGAGTAGGCCCACACACGGTTGCCCCAGCGCAGGACTCCCACGATAAAATCGAAGAGCCCTCGCGGGTACCGGCCTGTGAAGAGAATCGCGAACCACGCCAGTATCAGGACGAAGATGGAGACCACCGCCAAGACCGCAAGCACCACCCAGTGAGGCAGGGCGAGCAGCCACTTGATCAGGGGGAGCCAGCGGTTCAGGTCCGTCTCGACGTCGGGGTACGGTACCTCCAGGTGTACCGACTGCTCTTCGTCGGTGGAGGGATACTCGTCGGTGAGCAATAGCAGATATGCCTCGATACGGTTGGTGAACCTGGACAGCTCCAATGACCAGTCGAACCACCATCCGGGGTACTTGCGGCGGAAGAGTATCATCAGCGTCGAGGCCGTATACAGGGTGCCGCCGTTGATCGCGGCGAGGATTAAGGCGATTGGAGTCAAGAATATCGGCCTGAACAAGTTGCTGAATCTGTTGAGCGGCCGGTCCGTATAGTCGACAGAGAACTGGACTGGATAATCAATCGCGGACTGTGCGATTCCGTCACCTCCGGCGAGGATTCTTCATCTCCGAGAGACCCGTGGCATTTCCGGCAGTATTGTTTGTCCCGCCGAAGCATTCTCCTTAAGCGTCAATCGAGTCCGTGCAGGGCATGGCTTACCGGGTCGCCGTCTCGACGCGGACCGTCAGATCGCGTGTCCACGACGTCGGCCTCAAACCCTCCCTTTGCCAGGGTGACCTCGACGCGGTCTCCCGGGCTGACCTGCGCGGAATCGATAATGACGGCCGCCCCGTCCGGCGAATTTACTATAGCATACCCTCGCCGCAGGGTATCCCTTGGACTCAGTGCTCTGAGGCGCATCGCCAGGCCGCCGGCGCGCTCCGACCGCTGCTCGACGCCGCGGCGAAAGCCGACGGCCACGCTGTGAAGAAGGTCGTCGATGCGAAAGCGCAGGCCGTCCAGGTCAGGGCTTGCGCGCTGAAGCCGCGGCAGGGAGTGCCCAAGGGCGTCACCCTTCCCTCGAAGTCCGTTTCCAAGGGAGGTGGTGAGGGTCTGGCGCGAGGCAAGGAGGCCGGCTGACAGGTCGAACTGGTCCGGCACCGCCATCTCCGCGGCCACTGAGGGGGTCGGGGCCCGCAGGTCCGCGACCAGGTCGGCTATCGTGACGTCCGTCTCGTGCCCGACGGCGCTGATGACCGGCGCTTTGCTAGCGAACACGGCCCTGGCCACAGCCTCCTCGTTGAAGGACCAGAGGTCCTCCAGGGAGCCGCCGCCGCGCGCCAGGATCACGACGTCGATGTCCGGCTCGCCGTCCAGCGCCTCAAGGGCGTCGATGATCGACGGGGCGGCGCTCTCGCCCTGCACCGCCGATGGTGCCAGTAAGACCTCGACCAGGGGGTACCTGCGCCTTATCACCGTCTGAATGTCCTGCCAGACGGCGCCGGTGGGCGACGTGACTACGCCAACCCGTTGGGGGAACTGGGGAATGGGACGCTTTCGCGACTGGTCAAACAGCCCCTCGTTCTCGAGCTGGAGCTTGAGTTGCTCCAGCCTTAGCTGGAGATCACCGACCCCCTCCTGCTGGACGATGTCCGCAACTAGCTGCAGCTCGCCGCGCACCTCGTAGATGGCGATGCGGCCATGGGCGATTACCGCCGCGCCGTCGGTGAGCAGCTCAGCGCCTCGCGAGCGCCGGCCGAACATGACGCAGCGCAGAGATGCACTTGAATCGCGCAGCGTATAGTAGTAGTTTCCCGAGACGGGCCGGGCAAGATTGGCGACCTCGCCCCTAACCCATACGTCCGATAGCAACGAGTCTCGCTTGAGCAGGTCGCTCAGGTACCCAGTCAGCTGCGCGACCGAGTAGACGGCCATCTCAGACCCTCGCCAGATACTCGCCGTTGCGAGTGTCGACGCGTACCGTCTCCCCCTCGCTAACGAAAAGCGGCGCCTGGACAGTCAGGCCCGTCTCGAGCTTGATCGGCTTCGTGCCACCCTGGGCCGTGTCGCCCCTGTGGCCCGGCGGGGCCTCAGTCACCTTCAACTCCACGGATACCGGGAGGTCTATGGCGATGGGCTGTCCCTCGTGGAAGACCACCTCCACGGTCGTCTCGACGACCATATAGGGCAGGGCGTCCTCTACCTGCTCGGCGCCAAGTGGGAACTGATCGAAGGTCTCGGTGTCCATGAAGTAGTGCATGCCGTCGTCTTCGTAGATGTACTGGGAGCTCCGGCGCTCGACCGAGGCGAGGGTCAACTTGACGTCGTATCCCTGGAACGAGCGGTCCACGATGCGGCCGGTCTTAAGGGACCTGAACCTGACCTGCATCACCGGCGCGCGCTGCTGCATCTTGCGCGACTTGTACTCCACGACGGCGTATGGCTCCCCGTCCAACTCGATGGGAAGCCCCCTCTTCAGGTCTCCGTACCCTATGGTCATTTACACTCTCCTCGTCCTCGTCCTCGTCCTCGTGCCGGCGCCGCTGCCGCCAGTCCCAAGCCCCCTGCCCCTAGCCCCCAGTCGCCATCTTCCTCGCCCTGCTAAGGACACGGGCGCGGCCGCCTTCCATGACGACGATGTCTTCAATCCTGACGCCGCCCCATTCAGGCAGATAGATCCCCGGCTCGATAGTGAACATCATGCCGTTCTCGATAATGTCCTTGGCTTTTGGGCCAACCAGCGGGTACTCGTGAACCGCGAGGCCCACTCCGTGGCCCAGGCTGTGCCCGAAATACTCGCCGTATCCGGCCTCGGCGATGATGTCGCGTGAGATGGCGTCCGTCTCCTGCCCGGTCATCCCGACCCTCACCTGCTCCTCGGCGGCGACCTGCGCGCGCAGGACCGTGCCATATACTTTCCGGAAGGTATCGTCCGGCTCGCCAACGAAGATCGTGCGGGTCAGGTCCGAGCAGTACCCTTCGTATGTGGCGCCCATGTCTATGACGACGGGCTGGCCGTCGGCTATCACAGTGTCGTCTGGGCGGTGGTGCGGCAGCGCCCCGTTGACGCCTGCCCCGACGATGGTCTCGAACGACACGCTCTCCGCGCCCCGCTCGCGCATGGCCTTCTCCAGCTCCCATGAGACCTGGGCCTCGGTCATGCCGGGCCGGATGGTGGGCGATACCTCGTCGAGCGCCTCGTCGGCGATCTCGATGGCCTTTTGCAGATGCGCCATCTCCTCCCGGTTCTTGGCCGCCCGCATCCTGTCCACCAGATCGGAGGTCTGGATCAGTTGCACTTTATCAAACGTGGAGGCCTCCTCGATTGCCTTGACGAACGCCGTATGGGTGCCGACGGTCATCGTCTGGGCCTCGAACCCGACACGCTGCGCGCCCGCCGCGGCGGCCAACTCCAGCAGCCACGCCAGCGACGACTGGATGCGCTCTACACGAAATCCGGGCGCCTGGCGGCCCGCCTGCTCAACATAGCGAAAATCGGTCACGAGAACCGCCTGGGCCGGGGAGATGAACAGGTATCCGGCGGAACCGGTGAACCCGGAGAGGTACCGCCGGTTCTCCGCGCTCGACACCAGAATGGCGTCCAACTCGTTTTCCTTCAACGCGTCGCGCAGCCTGCCCAGCCGATCGTTACTGCTCAAGCGTCGCTCCCTTCCTGTATCAGCGCGGCCAGATACTCGAGGGCGTACAGATAGCCCCGCCATCCCAGGCCCGCGATCTGTCCCTCGACGATGGGCGCAACGACGGACCGGCGCCGGAACTCCTCCCGCGAGTGGATGTTCGACAGGTGCACCTCGACCGTCGGCAGGGCCGCATCGGCCAGCGCGTCGCGCATCGACAGGCCGTAGTGGGTCAGCGCCCCGGCGTTGATCACTATCCCCGACGCGCCCTCCGCGGACTCCTGGATGTAGTCGACGATGCCGCCCTCGTGGTTGGACTGGAAGAACTCCACGTCGATGCCCAGGGCCTCGGCTCTTTCCCCGATGCGCCGCTCGATGTCGCCGAGGGTCTCGGTCCCATAGAGCGACGCTTCCCGGTTGCCCAGCATGTTGAGGTTGGGGCCGTTAATGACCAGTACCTTCATGATGCCTCACCAGCCTTTACTGACGACCCGCGCGAATCCGTCAACGGGTGAGGAGGTTCCGCCGCCTCGACATCCACCCGCCCCTTCGCCCTGGGGTGGGCGGACAGGTAAACCTCCCTTGCCTTGGACTGCGTCACGTGGGTGTAGATCTGTGTGGTCGCCGGGCTGGCGTGTCCCAGCAGGTCTTGCACCACCCGCAGGTCGGCGCCGCCATCCAGGAGATGGGTCGCAAATGAGTGGCGGAGCGTGTGCGGATGCACGTCCGGTCCGAGCCCGATCCTGGCCGCGTAGCGCTGGACCTTTTGCTGGATGCTCCTCTGGCTGAGCCTGGAGCCGAAGCGGTTGAGGAACAGCGCCCTTCCGCTGTCGGGGTTCGCCAACTGCGGGCGTAGCCGGCCCAGGTAGACCTCCAGGACATACCTGGCCACGCCGCCGATCAGGACCACCCGTTGCTTCGAGCCCTTGCCGGTCACACGCAGCTCCTGTGTGCCGAGGTTGACATCCTCCACGTCAAGGTCTCTGGTCTCGCTGACACGCAGGCCAGCAGCGTAGATCAGCTCCAGCAGAGCCCTGTCCCGCGTACCGAACTTGTCGGAGAAGTCCGGCGCCGAAACGAGTCTGGCCGCCTCCTCCTGGGAAAGGAACCGCGGAAGCCTGGACTCCCGTTTCATTATCCCTCGCCTGGGCAGCGGGTCCCGGTCGATGATTTTCTCGCGGAGCAGCCAGCGCAGGAAGGTCCGAAGTCCGCTGAGCTTTCTCACCAAGCTCGCCCTGGCGTAACCGATCTCGACCAGCCAGGCCAGATACGCCCTCAGTGCGTATCGGTCCAGGGCTTTCAGACTCTCGGCGCCCCGCATCTGCATGTACTCGTAGAGAGGCTGCACGTCCGTCCGGTAGTTCCGGATCGTCAGCGCGGCCAATCCTTTCTCGCCCGCCAGGTGCGCGGTGTATCGGTCCATCAACTCTTTCCAAGTGGAGTTGTCCATGACAGTTGTTCTACACCGTTTGTGCCGCCCGGTTAAAGGCGTATTCGGGCGTGTCCCCCAGGGGTTCCGGTCCATGGCGGCGGCGCTGGGAGCGTCCAATTGGACGCCGTTACGCACGCTGAGGGGCGGCCAATAGTGAAGACAGAGACGCTTACAGGTCTGGGTTTGTCCGGGTCACATCTAGGAGGCCATCTCAACAACCACGTCCTCGGGAACTGGCCCTCGGAAGTCGCAGGAAGTGCATTTCGCGTTGCTGCGGCCCGATGCGACCAGCATCTTGCTGCACTCCGGGCACGGCTGGGGAATGGGCCGCTGGTTGACCGCGAAGGTGCAGACCGGGTAGTTGGAGCAACCGTAGAACTTGCTCCTGCCCCCCCTCTTGCCCTTTGCCCTACTCTGGCGTTCCACCAGGTCGTTGCCACATTCGGGGCACTCCACGCCGACGCGCTCCAGCAACGGGCGTGAGGTCTTGCACTCCGGGAAACCGCTGCACGACAGGAACCTGCCGAATCGCCCGGTCTTGATGACCATTGGCCTGCCGCAGACTTCGCACACCTCGTCGGTCTCCTCGTCGATCTGGTCTCTTGGCACGCGCTCCGCCTCTGCCAGCGCCTTTTGCACCGCCTCGGTGAAAGGTCCGTAGAACTCCTTGATCACCGGCTTCCAACTACACTCGCCGCTCGCGATATCGTCGAGCTGCTCCTCGACGCGAGCCGTGAAGCCGAGGTCCATTATGTCGGGGAAGTGGGTGGTCAGCAGCTTGCTGACGGCGGTCCCCAGCTTGGTCGGGACGAAACGCCCCTTGTCCTTCCTCACGTAGTCCCGATCCATGACAGTAGCCAGGGTGGGGGCATACGTGCTCGGTCGGCCGATGCCCTGCTCTTCGAGCGCCTTAACCAGGGTCGCCTCGGTGAAACGAGGCGGCGGCTGGGTGAAGTGCTGATCTGGTGTAAGCGAGCGCTCATCGAGCGGGTCGCCCTCGCTAAGGTCAGGGAGCTGGGGCACGTCGTCATCGTCGCCCGCGGAGGAATCGTCCTTGCTTTCCAGATATAGCCTGCGGAAGCCGGGGAACCTGAGAACCGATCCCGTCGCGCGGAACTCATAGACTGTGTTCGGGCCGGCACAGGCAGCGTCGACGTCGATGGTGGCCGAGTCGAATATGGCGTCGGTCATCTGGCTGGCCAGCATCCGCCTCCAGATGAGATCATAGAGCCTTGCCTGCTCTCTGCTCAGATACCCCCTCACCGAACTCGGCTCTCGGAGGATCGACGTGGGGCGGATGGCCTCGTGCGCCTCCTGGGCGCCCCTGACCTTCTTCGCGTAGTGCCTGGGAGTTTTCGGCGCGTAGTTGGGGCCGTACTTGTCTTTGACGTAGCGGCTGATCTCCGCCAAGGCGCCGGCGGCGACGTTCGTAGAGTCCGTTCTCATGTACGTTATCAGGCCGGCGGATTCCTGGCCACCCAGGGCGATGCCCTCGTAAAGCTGCTGCGCGATGATCATCGTGCGGCGGGCCGTGAAGCCGAGCTTCCGATTGGCCTCCTGTTGGAGGGTGCTCGTGATGAACGGCGCGGCCGGACGGCGCCGCTGCTCCTTCTCGGTTACCTTGGCCGCCTTGTAGGAGGCCGAGTCGAGGTCCGCGGTAATCCGCCGAGCCTCCTCCCCCGTGCCGATCTTCAGGCGTCCTTTCTGGCCACTGACGGCGCGAAGCTTCGCCTTGAACGTGCTCTCCTCCCCGGAGGGACTCCGCCAAGTCAGCGCGACCTCGATGGACCAGTACTCCTCCGGAACGAACGCGTTGACTTCACCTTCACGGTCGACGATCAAGCGCAGGGCCACGGACTGGACCCGGCCAGCCGAAAGGCCCCTCCTGACCTTCTTCCACAGCACGGGGCTAAGATCGTACCCCACGAGCCGGTCCAGGACCCTCCTGGCCTGCTGGGCGTCGATTAGGTGCTGGTCAAGATCGCGCGGGTTCTCGAACGCTTCCTTTACGGCGGACGACGTTATCTCATGGAACACGACCCTGCGGATCTTGAACCGCTGGATCTTGGCCGCCTCGATGAGGTGCCACGCGATGGCCTCGCCCTCTCGGTCCGGGTCTGTGGCCAGGTATACCGCGTCGGCGTTCTTTGAGGCCTCCCTTAGCTCAGCGACGATCTTTTTCTTGTCCGAGAGCAGCGTGTATGAAGGTAGAAAGTCCTTTTCGACATCCACGCCGATCGTGCGCTTCGGAAGGTCCCTGACGTGGCCCATCGACGCCAACGCGACATACTTGCTGCCCAGAAAACGAGCGATGGTGCGGGCCTTCGCCGGGGATTCCACTATTACGAGGTCTATTGCCATTTGATTCACACCGCCTGATATTCCGCGAGGGGCTCTTTCAGTCTGATGTAGTTCATGCCCCCGACTTGTTTTACCAATCCCTTGAGTTCCATCATAGCCAATGTACTGCTGACCGTCGATATGCCGAGACCCGACGCCCGGATGATCTCGTCGATGTGGACGGGGTCTAAGGTCACGCGCCGCAGCACCTCCGACTCGCTCTCGTCCTTGGGGAACAGAGCGGTCGTCTCCACCTGCTTTCCCACGTATGTCAGGTTCAGCTCTTTGAGGACGTCTCTGGCCTCCACGACCAGCTTGGCCGCCGAGTCCCTTATCAGCCGGTTGGCGCCACGGCTGTTGGGAGAGAAAATATTACCCGGTACCGCGAACACCTCACGGTCCTGCTCCAGCGCGTGACTGGCCGTGAGCAGCGCGCCGCTTTTCTCTCCTGCTTCCACTACGACGGTGCCCAGCGTCATGCCGCTCATTATGCGGTTTCGGCGCGGGAAGTTCTCGCCCCTTGGCCGCGTCCCCATCGGGTACTCGGAAACGAGTGCGCCGTTCTGCACGATCTCCGAAGCCAGGCTGGCGTGCTCCTTCGGATACATCACGTCGAGCCCGCTGCCCATTACGGCGATCGTCCGCTGGCCCGCCTCCAATGCGGCCCGGTGCACTGTGGCGTCGACGCCGCGGGCCAGCCCGTTGACGATGGTCACGCCGGAGCCTGCGATGTCGTGAGTGAGCTGGTACGCTACCTCGCGACCGTACGCCGTCGGCACGCGCGGGCCGACGATGGCGACCGAGCGCTCGTCCTTAGAACGAAGCTCCCCCAGCACATATAGGACCGGCGGCGCGAAGCTCGCTCAAACCGGCGCGCTACGCCTGCTCCAGGGTGCCGAACCGCTCCTCAAGCAGCTTGAACCGGACGCTGCCGATGCCCGGAATCCGGTTGAACGCCACCCAGTACTTTATGTCGCTTGTATCTGCCACAGAAGCTAATTCTAGCATAGGTGGCTAGAGCGGGGTGCGCTCCGGCGGTTCGGCGAGGCATGGGGTCCGCGGCGGCCCAGCGCCAACCGCCACCGATGGCGCTAGGGAAGCTGGCGGAGAGAGTGGGATTCGAACCCACGGTCGCCTTGCGACGACACGCGATTTCCAGTCGCGCCCAATCGGCCTCTCTGGCATCTCTCCTTAGTACGTGGCGGACTCTGGCGGCGCGTATGTCAAGGGCACGATCACGGCCGCGGAGAGGGTGGGATTCGAACCCACGATGAGATTGCTCCCATACTGGTTTTCGAGACCAGCGCCTTAAGCCGCTCGGCCACCTCTCCCCCACAGAATTATAGCATAGAGGATTCGAGACTCAGCGCGGAGGATGCAGAGAGAACAGAGAGGCCCGGTCGCAACGCTAACCGACGATTTCAGTCCCGCTCCAGCCGATAGATCTTGCCGCCGAAGGAGAGGATGTACAGCTCCCCCGACGGCCCTTCGCCGAATGCAGGTATCTGCTGTCGGGTGGCGGCGATCAGGCGGTGCTCGACCACGCTTTCGCCGTCGTGCCTGAGGGCCCATATCTTGCCGCTGCAGAAGTCGCCGTATATGTAGGCGCCGTAAAGCGCGGGCAGCCGCGCGCCCCGATAGACGTACCCGCCCGTTATGGAGCAGCCGCCATCTCGGCCGTACTCGACGACCGGCGGCTCCAGCCCCTCCTGCTCGCAGTTCTCTTCTCCCCGGCGCAGCAGGTCGCTCAGACTCAGCTCCCCGCCGAAGCAGTGAGTGGCCTCCATGATGTTCCAGCCGTAGTTGAGGCCGGGACTTATCAGGTCGACCTCCTCGAAGCGGTTCTGCCCCACGTCGCCGGCCCACAGGTCGCCGGTCTCCCTGTCGAAGGTAAAACGCCAGGGATTCCGAAGGCCGTACGCCCAGACCTCTCTTCTGGCGCCTCCACTTTTACCGGCGAACGGGTTGCCGGGCGGTATCGCGTAACCGCCTTCCGCGCCCACGTCCGACACGTCGATGCGGAGTATTGCGCCGAGCAGCGTCGAGCGGTCCTGGCCGTTGCCGTGAGGGTCGCCCCTGAGACCCCCGTCGCCCAGCCCGACGTACAGATAGCCGTCGGGTCCGAACGACATAGAGCCTCCGTTGTGGTTGGCGTAAGGCTGCTCAACCTCCATGATCGTCAGCTCGCTGGACGGTTCCGCACGCCTGGGATCGTCGGTACTGACCGAGAACCGGGAGATGACCGAGCGCCTCGGCCCGGCGGCCGAGTAGTACACGTAGAAGTAGCCGTTCGCCTCGTACGCCGGGTCGAAGGCCAATCCGAGCAGACCCTCTTCATTGCCCTGATCGTTCACACGGCCCCGAATGTCCAGGAAGGTGTCGGTCGAAGCCACCTCGCTGTCGTTGCCGAAAACCACGATTTCTCCGGGTTGCAACATCAGGAAGAGCCTCGTTTCGTCCGCGCCGGAGTACGCCAGGTGGACCATTCGCTGGAACGACAGGTTGGGAAACGCGACCTCGATCTTCATCGTGGGCAGCGTCCCGGGGCCGATGGTGGGAGTGGGCACGGGAGCCGGAGGGCGCGTCGCAGTCGGTGTCAGGGCCGGCCGTGGCGTCGGCGTGACCGTCTGCGTCGTGACGGGAGTACGCGTAGCGGCAGGAGTATCTACTGTCGTGGCGACCGGCTCGAACGAACTGTCGTCGCCACAAGATGCGACGACCAGAGCCGCTAGTAACATCGTCGTGAGAATAGTGAGAGGGCGGATGAACAAAGCCGTAGTCCTTGACTTGCGCGCGCAGAAGGCGGCGGCAATGTGAACTGCAGGCAAGCAGCCTGGAGACCGTCGTCGGTCCTGTGCCTGCCTCCCCAAGTATATTACGCGACGGCTGTGCCGGTCTCCCCCATGCCGCCTACCCTCGAACCGAGATGCGGACCCGCTCACGCACAGCGGCCCAACGGGCGTTGACAGCCCTCTCCTGATATTCGCTCAGCACACTGAGCAGACCAACCGCTGCCACGGCGACGAGAGGCGCGACAACGCAACACACTACCGCGATGATTGGGAACACGTTCACTGCCCTCCATCTGTTTCACGGCGCATTGCTGTCCTTGGCGGGCCGCCACTACCCGCGCTCTTGGCGGCCTGTCGCGCCCGCCCACGAAGTCCCGGCCAACGAGTACCGGTGAGTGGCCACTTCGGTCGAGGTCTCAAGATGCGTCGACCAGCTCATGGACGATCTCCGTTAGCTTCTCCTCGTTGAGTGTCCCGACCCACCTCCTGAAGACCTCGCCCGACGGCATGATGAAATCAGTCGATGGAAGCCCCTGGACCTGCAATTGCTGGATGGTCTCGACGTCCGGCGCCGGTGCGGCCAGATAGGAGACCCCGAGCCGGCCCAGCTCCTGCACCGACTCGTCAGGGCCTCCGAACCCGCTGAATCGGCCTATGTCCAGACCGAAGAAGGTCACCTCGCCCTTGAAGGTCTTGTACACCCTCTGAAACTCCGGCATCTCCGCGCTGCAGGGCGGGCAGTTGGAGGCCCAGTAATTCAGCACGATGGGCCTGCCGCCCAGCAGATCGCCGAAGGAGATCTGGCGTGCGCCGATTTCGTCCCATCCTTGATAGAGCCATACGTCGAAGTCGAACGCGGCTGGCACAGAGGCCGGTTCCGCGTTGACCGAGCCGCCGGAGGCACCCGTACCCGAAAGCGTGGAGAACAGGAATACCACCAGGGCTATCATGCCGACAGTGGCGCCGCCCGTGAGCCACCACTGTGCGCGTTTCCACGAGTCTGACGAGCCGGTGAGCGCTGTCGAACCCGTGTGTTTTGGCGATCTCTTTGTCGATGCCATGGACCTCTCCTTGGTGAAAGCGCCGAGAGGGCGTTCAGTCTAACGCCCTAACAGATACCGCGTAGGACCGCATCTGAGGCGGCCTGCTAGATCTCCTCGGTATTGTATCCGATGCGGGCCATCGCCTCGTAGAGCTCATCCAAGGTGTCCGCTTCAGGTCCGGGTTCGACGCTTATCGTCCTCTCTCTTACATTGCTCGTCACCTTTCGGACGACTTTCACACGGCGTACAGCCATGCGGATGGTGATGACTCAGCCCTCGCAGGTCATCCCCGGGACCTTCAGATGAACGACACGCGCAGCTTCTGTCGCACTCAATTACGCCTCCTATCAGGACCCGGGAACCTCGGTATCAGGAGAAGAGCAAGTTCTTTAGCACCCCAGGATTGGCGACGGAATAGACCAGCGCGGCGCCCACCAGGGTGATTATCACGCCGCTGACGACCTGAATCCGGCGGCCCCAAAGACGCAGCGGGACGGCCAGGGCCGGGCCCGATGTCACTCCCAGAAACGACATAAGGAAGATCAGCAATCCCATTGTCACGGAGAAGATCAGAAACGCTAGCAATCCCGTGAGAAACCCTCCAACCCCGGTGGCGAAGACCGAGACCGCGGCCAGGAAAGGGCCAGTTCAACCCACACCTACCAGCACAAACCCGCCGCCGAACAGCAAGCTGCCGCGGAGGGGGCGGCCTGTCCATCGCGACCTCCCAGATACGGCCGCCAAGGCGCATTATCGGCCTTACCAGCGGCGCATTCGCGGTCCGGCCCAGCAGGTGAAGAGTCGCCAGGCCGATGAGGAAAAGGCCCACTGCGAGCTGCACCCAGCGCACATAGGGACCGATCAGCCCCTTAGTGCCCGCCCCGGCGAGGGCCACGACGACGCCCAGCACCATAACCAGGCTCATCGCGCCAAGGCTCGTCGACAGGCTAAGACCAAGCCTGCGTCCCACCGGTGTTTCCTCGCCGCTGCCGCCCAGGAAGGTGAAGAAGCCCGGCAGCGCCGGCAGACCGCAAGGATTGAAGGTCGCCGCCACGCCGGCCGCGAGAGCGACTACCGGCAGGCTCATCGAGCTGAACTCGCCCGGCTGCAAGATCTGGTTCCAAAAGAACACAAGCGCGCCGACGACCATGACCAGGAGTACGACGCCGGCGCCGACGTTCGATATAAACCCCGTTGTTGCTCTTGTCCTGGTGCTCATTTCATATGACGCTCCCGGTGATGCTGCGATCTGGATGTACGGATGCCAGTCTAGGATTCTGCCTATTCAACACAGTAGCTCATGACCGATATGTCGCGCGTAAAGGACTGGGCTACACGCTTGATGCCCTCGCTGAGGGTTGGGAACACGTGCAGCGTGTCGATGATGTCGTCCACGGTCAGCCCGAACTTCACGGCCAGGGTCACCTCGTGGATCAGGTCCGCGGCGTGGGGCGAAACGATGTGGACCCCGAGGATCTTGGAGTTCTCCGGGTGAATGACCATCTTGAAGACGCCGCGCGTCTCTTTGATCACGTCAGCCTTGGGCACGGTGTCCATGTAGATGGTGCGGCATGCGCAGGCGTTGAAGCGCTCCATCTCCTCTTCTTCCGTAAGGCCGACACTGGCCACCTGGGGTTTGGTGAACACGGCGTGAGGCACGTGGTCGTGATCGAACCACCTCTCCGAACCGGTCAGCGCGTTCTCGGCGGCCAGCGAGCCCTCCTTCGCCGCCACCGTCTCCAGGGCCATCTTGACGACGCAGTCGCCGGCGGCGAAGATGGCGGGATTGACGGTCTGATAGTGCTCGTTGATCTGGATGAAGCCACTGGGGCCGGTCTCGCCCTCCGCGTTCTCCAGCCCCAGGTCCGATGTGTTGGCCTGGATGCCGGTGGCTAGTAGCAGGACGTCCGCCTCGAGTCGCTCCCCCCATCGGACCCGCTTATGGTGATTTCCTTGCGGCCGGCGGTCTCGTGGACGCTTTCAATCGATACATCCAATCGGAACCGAATCCCCTAGTCCGAAAGGCTGCGCAAGATCTCGGCCACGATCTCTGGCTCTTCCCGGCGCAAGACCCTGTGGCCATCGGCCACCACGACCGTAACGTTGGTCCCGAAGTGGGCGAACATCTGCGCGAACTCCAGTCCCTCCGGTCCCGCGCCGATAATCACCATGGACTCCGGCGCCTTTTTCAGGCCCATGACCGTTCTGTTGGTGTGCCAATCAACCCGGTCGAACCCCTCGACAGAAAGCGGTCTGGTGGAAGGGCCCGCGGCGATCATGAACCTGGCCCGCCCTTCCAGATAGGTGGCTCCCTCCAGCGCGTCCATCACGCCGACGTAGTTTCCCTGGCGCGCCGACGCCACGATCTCGGTTTTTTCGCTACCGCCGTGGCGAAGTCAAACGACGGCTTGTGGCCGTTGAGCAGGGATTTGAAGCGTGAGTGTTGGCCGTAGAAGAGCTCGTCCCCGATCGTGAGCAGCGTCTTGGTGGGCATGCAGCCCACGTTGACACACGGGCCGCCTATCGGGAGCCCGCTGTTTATCATAAGGGCCGTTTTCCCCAGGTCGTTGGCCTTGGTCGCGGTGGCGAACGCGGCGGCGCCTCCATTACCACAATGTCGTATCGGCAGACCGTCACGGCGGTGGATGGTGGGTTCAGCGAGACGTCTATATGCTGCCCTTCAACAGACGGCCGACCTCGTCGGAAAATTTCACGGCGTCCAACCGGTTGCCCAGGTCCGCGCCGCTGTCCGAGTCGAGCTGGTGCATCCAAAACGACGGTCGGGGCAGGCCACTGCCCTCCCATACGGCCCCGGGAGGATAGAGAAGATAGACATCCCAGGCCGTCTCGCTAAGGCCGAGGGTACGCGACACCAGCTCGCCCAGCTTGCGCTCCTGGCCCCAGAGCTGCGTAACTCTGCTGTCCTGAAGCGTGAGCGCCATCTCTCGAGCCGGTCCGGCGGCGCCCTCCTCCAGCATCGGAAGAAACACCACCAGGCCTCGAAGAGGGGCGACTTCAAATCGCTCGAATACCCCGCGGACAACGCCGTGTCCGTACTGGCACAATGTTAAGGTCGGCGAGTGGAGCGAAACGACCCTTACGGACCCGCTCGCAGTGTTGAATTCTTGTCTCAATGAATCCAGTTCAAGTTCCCGCATTCTGTCCCGACCCCTTTCCGGGCCACTTCGGTGTCGAATATCGGACGCCGCGCCACCGTCGTGGCCGCCTACCGGGGTGTCGGTCCCGCCAGACTTAGAGAGAGGGTCGTGACACCAGCATCGATCCCGCTTTCCTCGATGATGGAGCAGATGCCACCCACCGAGGGCCTGTAATCCGTCTGATCCCCCGCCTCATCCTTGAGACGGCTGATCTCAGATCGAAACGCCTGCAATTCCGCGAGGGCTCTCTCTATCTGCGCGAGCTTTTCATCGAGCAGGGAGCGGACGTGGGCACACGTGGGCTCCCTGCGGTCGTGCAGGCGCAGAATGCCTCCGATCTCCTCCAGCGACAGGCCAAAACGCTTGGCTATCCTGATGAATCTCAGACGCTCGATGTCCTCGTCACCATAGACCCTGGTATCCTGACGGCGTCCTGGGCGGGTCCGGCATCAGGCCCTCAGCCTCGTAGAACCGGATGGTCTGCGGCGTCTGTCCCGCGGACCTGGCCGACTCTCCGATCCTCATTTGCAACCCTCCAATGTGTTCATTGACATACTAACCCTTCCATTAAGATGGAATGTCAAGGGGTGTATTTGGGACGGTCGAAGGAACAGGCATTCCACTGAACGCCCTCTTCTCTTTGTTACGCTGCATCATTGCCAAGGATTTTGACCGAGAGTATAATGTCGTTAGGTTTCCCTAGCTAATCCTTACATGCACGGAGAGCAAGGCATGGCAATCAATACAACGGTTGAAACAGGTACGTGGCAGGTCAAGACGGGACTGGCCAAGATGCTGAAGGGCGGTGTCATCATGGACGTGATAAACGCCGAGCAGGCCAAGATCGCCGAGGATGCCGGCGCCGTTGCTGTCATGGCGCTCGAGCGTGTGCCCTCCGACATCCGCAAGGAGGGCGGCGTGGCACGCATGGCGGACCCAAACATCATCGTCGCCGTCATGGAGGCCGTGACCATCCCGGTCATGGCCAAGTGCCGCATCGGCCACTTCGTCGAGGCCCAGATACTGGAGGCCCTCGGTGTCGACTACGTGGACGAATCGGAGGTCCTTACGCCCGCGGACGAGGACAACCACGTCGACAAGCACCCGTTCACGATGCCCTTCGTGTGCGGCTGCCGCAATCTTGGCGAGGCGCTGCGCCGCGTCGGCGAGGGGGCGGCAATGATCCGCACGAAGGGTGAGGCCGGCACCGGCAACATCGTCGAGGCCGTGCGGCATGCCAGGAGCGTCCTGGGCGAGATGCGCAGGATCCAGTCCATGGGCGTCGACGAGCTGATGGCCACCGCCCGCGACCTCAAGGCGCCGTACGAGTTGGTCAAGGAGATCCATGACACCGGCACTCTTCCGGTGGTGAATTTCGCCGCCGGTGGAATCGCGAGCCCGGCCGACGCGGCGCTGATGATGCAGCTTGGCGTCGACGGCGTTTTCGTCGGCTCCGGCATCTTCAAGTCCGAGACTCCGCAGATCATGGCCGAGGCCATCGTTAAGGCCACCACCCATTACAACGAGCCGGGGATGCTAGCCGAGATATCCAAGGGGCTAGGCCGCGCGATGCCGGGTCTGGACGTGAGGACCATGCCGGAGGAAGAGTTGCTGTCCACCAGAGGCTGGTGATTTGGTCAAGATCGGTGTCCTTGCTATCCAGGGCGACTTCTTCGAACACCAGCAGGCACTCCGCCGTCTGGGCGTTGACGCTCCCGAGGTCAGGCTTCCGGCACAGCTCGATGTGGTGGACGGACTGATCATACCGGGTGGCGAAAGCACCACGATCGTCCAGCTTATCGACATCTACGGTTTCAGGCAGGCGCTGTCGGAGAGGGTAAGGATGGGGATGCCTTTGTGGGGCACGTGCGCCGGCATGATCGTAATCGCGGACCGGCTTTCCGACCGCCGCCCCGAGCCGCTGCACCTCATGGACATCGATGTTAGCCGCAACGCCTTCGGCCGTCAGATCGATAGCTTCGAAGAGGATATCGATCTCTGCGAGGTGCCGGGCCCGCCATTTCGCGCCGTGTTCATCCGAGCCCCCGCCGTCGATCGGGCGGGCGACTCGGTGAAGGTCCTGGCGAAGGTGGGGAATGGCCGTCCGGTGGCGGTCCGTCAGGACCGGATGCTGGCGACGGCATTCCATCCGGAGCTCGCGGGGGACGACCGAGTACATCAGCTATTTACGGGAATGGTAGAACGCTCGAAGTAGACAAACACAAGTCGTGATACGACGCCTCCATCCATTCGATATCGCCCGTTACGCGCTTCTCGGCAGCCACGGCAGCGGCAATCGGGTCCGCACCCTGAAAAGTCTGAGTCGAGAGGCGGGGAACGGCGTGTCTGTGGCGCAAGTTCCCGGTCTGACGCTGTCACTGCAAAACAAGGGCGCCGCCGCCCTGGCCTTGACCGACGGCGGCGGCATCGCCGGGATCGTCGCCGCCAAGGCCCGTTCCGGTTCCCGCACCTGGGAGGTCTCCCACCTTTTTCTGGCCAAGGACGACGATGCCAACCATGTCAATCTGCTCGCAACGCTCTCGCAGAGCGTCGTGCGACGCGGCGGCGAGAGGATCTTCGCCAGGCTCCTCAGCGACGATCCGCTGGTCGACCTCGCGATGCGCTGCGGGTTCTCTCCGAGCGGCCATGAGCTCCTATACCGGGGCCGGCGGAAGCCGGCTCCTCCTCCTCCTCCTGTCGCGGTGCGAAAAAAGACCGCGGCGGACGATCACGGCGTCTTCCGCCTGTATGGGGCCTGCACCCCGCAGGAGGCCCGGCTCACGTCCGGAATGACCTTCGGGCAGTGGTCGGCGTCCAAGGAGCGAACCCGTGGCCGCTCCCAAGAGTATGTCCTCGAAAGGGACGGGGAGGTCAGGGGCTGGCTCAAGACCATCCGTCGATTCGGCGACGGCATGATGCTCGTCATGGTCCATCCGAAAGAGGAGCCCGCCGCCGCCCTGATCGACTATGGCTTGGAGCGCCTGCGGGCCCATGCCAGGATCTTTTGTCTCGTGCAGGACCATCAGACGCTCGTGCAGAACGCGATGTGGCAAAGAGGTTTCGAAGTGGAATCCGAGTATGTTACTTTGGTGAGGTCCATGGTGACCCCTGTCCGCTTGAAAGAGCGGCGTGATGCGGCCAAGACAGCGTCGATATAGACCCTGGAGGTAGATTTTCCAGTAGATGCAGCAATGGATTGACACGGACCTGGACGCGATCATCGAGAAGCTGCCGCCCGAAATCGGGCGGCCCGTGGCCGGTAGAGAGGACAAGACGGAGCTGCTGGAGGTCATCCTGGACCTGGGCCGCGAGCCCCAGGCGAGGTTCCCCCAGGAGACCGTGGCCCTCGGTCCCGGAGAGGTATCGGAAGAGCACATCCAGTATGTGATACAGTGTATCAGCCCGTTCGGTGGGGACAACCGCGCCGGAATCGAGCGCACTCTGCATCGCATCTCGGCGATGCGTAACCGCAGCGGCAAGGTCGTTGGACTCACGATTCGGGTGGGCCGCGCGGTCTACGGGACGATCAGGATCATCGAGGACCTGGTCCTGACGGGCAAGAGCGTGCTTCTTCTGGGCAGGCCCGGCGTGGGCAAGACTACCATGCTCAGGGAGGTGGCGCGGGTCCTGGCGGACGACGCCCATAAGCGCGTGGTGGTGGTGGACACGTCCAACGAGATAGCAGGAGACGGCGACATCCCCCATGCGGGCATCGGCGGCGCCCGGCGGATGCAGGTGCTGTCCCCGTCCCAGCAGCACGCCGTGATGATTGAGGCCGTCGAGAACCACATGCCCGAGGTCATCGTCATCGACGAGATCGGCACCGAGTTGGAGGCGAACGCGTCGAGGACCATCGCCGAGCGCGGTGTGCAGCTCGTCGCCACGGCCCACGGCAGCTCCCTGGATAACCTGATCATGAACCCCACGCTTTCGGACCTGATCGGCGGCATCGACGCCGTGACGCTGGGCGACGATGAGGCGCGGCGGCGGCGCACACAAAAGACGGTCCTGGAGCGCAGGGCGCCGCCCACCTTCGACATACTCGTCGAGATCCGAGGCTGGGACGACGTCAACATACACCCGGACGTGGCCGACGTGGTGGACCGCATGCTGCGCGGATACCCTGTCACGGCCGAACACAGGTATCTGGATGAGGATGGCGAAGTGCATCGGGCCCAGGCGCCCATGAGCGCAACCATTCTGACGGAGAATGGCCGCGGCGGCGAGCGTATCGAGTCGCGCCCACCCATGAGCGAGGGTCGAGAGAGGCGCAGGGGAGAGCAGGAGCGCGTGGCTCCGGAGGCACCGTCCGCGCCGCCGGTCAAGGTCACGCACATCCTTCCATACGGAGTCAACAAGGGTAAGCTTCAGCAAGCCGTGCGCTCCTCCAACGTGGCCGTGGAGCTCGTGCCTGACATATCCAGCGCCGACCTGCTTTTGACGACCAAGAACTTTTATCGGCGGCGGACTAAGGCCCTTGTCGAGGCGGAGGAGCTGGGCAGGCCGGTGTACGTACTGCGCAAGAACACCTCCACCCAGATCCATCAGTTCTTGCGCGCCCTGTCGCGCAGCAAGCCACGACTCGGGTCGGAGGACGAGGTCGGGGGCGCGATTCAGGAAGCGGGAGAGGCAGCGTCGCGCATACTCGAGAAGGGGGACCATCAGGCCGAGCTTAGCCCGCAGGTGGCGTACATCAGACGCCTCCAGCACCAGTTCGCCGAAGAGCGCGGCCTGGCCTCCAGCAGCATGGGCCGCGAGCCCGGCCGCCACGTGATCCTCTACCGGCGCTAGGCACAGGTGCTCTGTCACAGCTGACACAGCACTCGTACGTCCCCCGGTCCGGATAGCGACCCGCGGCAGAGTCTTTCGCCGGGCGACAGAGTACGCCCCGGCGCCGCCCCAGACCCAGCGCGGGCGCATCAACAAGTCCATCGAGGCCGGGTTGGAGGAGATATTGTCCCTGTTTATCTCGTTCGAGGGTGGAGAGGGCAGCGGCAAGACCACCCAGACGGAGGTCCTGCGCCGACGCCTCCAGAGCCTGGGGCTCACCGTAGTCTCGATTCGGGAGCCGGGCTCGACCCCTTTGGGAGACTACGTGAGGGCCTGGCTGATCCGGGAGCAACGTGACAAGCTCACCTCTCGATCAGAGGTGTTCCTGTTTGCCGCCGCGCGGGCCGAGCTGGTTGCCAAGACGATCGCGCCGGCCTTGAAAAGACCTAACACGGTGGTCATCGCAGACCGGTATGCAGATTCCACCACCGCGTATCAAGGCTATGGCCGGCGCCTGCCGCTGAGGGATATTGGCGTCATCAACCGGGGCGCGACCCAGGGACTCATGCCCTCGGTAACGTTCGTTCTGAACTGCCCGCCGGAAGAGGCACTGAGACGCGTGGGATCGCACCGCGACCTGGAACAAGAGGATGCAGCCGGCCAAACTGCCGTAAGCCGCCTGGACCGCGAGGGCACGCGGCGATTCGAACAGGAATCTCTCTCATTTCATCGCCGTGTCCAAGACGGATATCTCAAGATCGCCAGGAGTGATCCGCAGCGAGTGCGCGTAATCGATGGGACCCAGGACGCCGACTCCATCAGCGAGCAGATCTGGAGCGTCGTTCGAGAGACGCTGGACCAGGCGGGAGCAAGGGTGGATGACGAAAGTGGAATGAAGATGTCCCTCTGGGCCGGCGGGCCCGAAAGCAAATCTGCCCAGGAGACGGACTGATGGCCCGACTGACCTCGCGGGAGATAGACGAGTACCTGCGCAGGCCGTACCTGTGCCACTTCGCCACCGTGCGTCCCGATGGCTCTCCACACGTTGCTCCGGTGTGGCACCACTACGACGGCAAGAACCTGATGTTGCTGGTGGAGCCTCACGCGGTGAAGATCCGCAACATCCGGCACGAGCCCAGGGTGTCGGCCTCCATCTCCGCCGATGGCCCGCCCAACGGGTTCGTCCAGGTCAACGGCACGGCCACGATCTCCAGCGAGTGGCCCCGCGAGCTGTTGTGGACGATGTCGATCAACTACCAGGGACGCGAGGAGGGCGAGAGGTACGCGGAGAAGACCTTCCGGGAGAGTGAGTTTCTTCTCATCACGGTGACGCCGACGAAGATGAACGGCTGGCTGTTTGATTGAAAGCGCGACAGGGGTCTCGAAGCCATACTGGGCGTTCGGCTCCCGGCATCCTACCAGAACCGCCACCAGCTATTAGGGCCCTCGTCGGGGCGCGGCGGCTCGACTTCGACGGGCAGGTCTTCCAGGACCGCTCTCGGCGTGTCCACCACCATCGCCCGGGCCTCGGCCTCTCCAACGATTTCGGCAGCGGCCTCGACGCCCGGCATCAGCAGCGGCGAGCGGTTTCCCTCCGCGAAATGTGTGTCGGACGCGAGGATGTGGACCAGCCGCCTCCGCAGCAGGGTGCGCGTGAAGTCCCTGGCCTTCCTCCCGAAGTGGCCCTCGACACTACCTGCCGTGACCTGGCTCAGCATTCCCCGCCCCACGAAGCCGGCGAGCATCTCCGGGTCGCGCTGCACGGCCTCGATGCGCTCGGGGTGGGCCAGCACGGGCGTCACTCCCTGGAGCTGGAGGCGGAACAGGACGTCTTCCATGTAGTTCGGGCGGCCGAAAAACGGTAGCTCCACCAGGCAATAACGCCCGCCGTTCATGGGCAAGGCCCTTCCGATCGTGACGTCCTGAGGCAACTCGAGGTCCAGGTGGTTCTCCATGCCAAGCAACAGCTCCAGTTCGACACCCATCTCCCTCAGCTTCTCGTTTAGCTCGGCCACGAGGTCTCGAATGTATTCGACGGAAGAGTTTTCGGTGACGTCCTTGCGGTGGGGCGTGCACAGCATGACCTGGGTGCCGTGCTGGGCCGCCACGGCGGCCATTCTCAAGCTCTCGTCGAGAGCCTTGGGACCGTCGTCGACGCCCGGCAGTATATGAGCGTGGACATCGTACATCGTCTGGCCTGGCAGTCCCTTTCTGCGCGACGTGCGTCGAGCCCTGGAACAAGTGACCGGACCACCATGGAGGACGCCGCGCAGTGTGTCAACGACCTGGGCGATCGCACCCGGACCCGGGGTCGCCGATCAGAACGCTCCGCGGAGGAAAACATCCTCGATTCCGGTGGACCGCCGGATCGAAACCGCCCGTGGACGAAAGGCGTGCGCCGGATCTCTACAACCGCCGCGACTCTGTCTTCTCAGGCAATTCCATTGGGGGTATAAGCGCGGCGACACCTCCGGTGGTCACTCCATCGGCAGGACGATACCGCCGGAGAAGACCGTCTTCATTGCGTCCTCCACGGTGATGTCGGTGTTGATGACATCATCCTCCGGGACCCAGGTCAGCATGCCCGACGTCGGATTCGGGACCGTGGGGATGTAGACCACAACCATTGGGACGCCGCCACCCAGGCCCGCGCGGAGGTGCCCTGTCACGAAACCCAGCGCCTTGGTCCCCGGACGAGGCCAGTCGACGAACACCACGCGGCTGAAATGCTGGCCGGTGGAGGAGGACAGCGCATCGATTGACTGACGCGAGACGCTGTAGATGCTACCGAAGATGGGAATCTTGGAGAGCAGCGAGTCCTCCCACTTTCGCACCCGCTTGCCCGCTAGAAATGCGCCGGTTACGTAGAGCAGGAAGAGCGTGATGACAACTCCCACCCCCCAGAAGTCCCACGGCCTGTCTCTCACCATGAACCTGAGAATCCCGTCCTCGCTGCGGAAGACCCCATCCACCAGGGAGAAAGCGAAGTACGAGATCCAGACGGTAATGACCAGGGGGACCAGCAAAAGGAATCCCGTGACGACCCGACGGGAGGTATGCCGCTGCAGCCTCTGCATCGGAGACCTCTGTCTGACGACCGGGTTCCCGCCCGCCGCTTTTCGGGCGGAGTTTTGTTGACTGGCCAATCTCAAGCTCCCGCTACATCCATCCGCGTCTCCCCGATCAGGGCATCGTAGTGGTCCAGCAGTGCGCTGGCCACGGTATTCCAGCCCATCTCGCGTGCTTTGGCCGCTCCCGCAAGACCGATGCGAGTCTGGAGGGCCGGGTCGCTCAACAGCATCTCGATTCGCTCGCTATAGGGCTCTGGGCAGGCCCACGGCACCAGGAATCCGGTCCTGCCCTCCTCGACGAAGGACATTGGGCCTCCGACCCTGGACGTGACCACGGCCGTACCGCACGCCATTGCCTCCAGCGTCGCCAGTCCAAAGCTCTCGTAGTAGGACGGCATGACGAACACGTTGGCGGCGCCATAGTACTTAGGCAGCTCGGTCTGCTGCACGATACCGGTAAAGGTGATCCGATCACTCAGGCCCAGCTTCGCCGTGAGAGACCTCAGCCTCTTTATCTCCCGATCGCTGCCCAGGTCTCCGCCGACGATGAGCAGCCTTGTTTCTGAGATGTCCTTCAATCCGGCGAATGCCGAGATGAGGATGTCCAGGCCCTTGAGCGGCTCCATACGTCCCACGGACAGGATGATCTTGCTCTCCTTCAGTCCGAGGTTGCGACGAGCCTCTTGCCTGCCCATGGGCACGAAGAGATCCAGGTCCACGCCGGCGGGTACGACCCGCACTCTCTGAGGCGTGACCTGGTAGAGCCGGCGAAGGTCCCCCCTCTCCTGTTCGGTGGAGACAACCATCGAGTCCACGCTGCTCATCACCGCGGACTCGGCGTCCAGCCGCACCTCGGACTCCCGGTCGCCCGGCCGGACCTCCATCTTCGCCCGCGCCAGGGTGTGGAACGTCGTCGCGTGGGGCACGCTCCATGTCCGGCTCAACTCGACTCCCGCGAGCCCCGAAAGCCAGTAGTGCGAGTGCACGAGATCGTAAGACAAGCCCTCGTCATCCTGAAATCTACTGAGGCTATCGAGGAACTGCGGGATGTAACGGTGGAGTCCGGCTTTCGCCTCGCCGCATGGACCTGCATTCAGGTGTATTACCCGCGCGTTACTGCCCAGCTCCATGATCTGCTCATCGTTGGGATCGTGGATTCGAGTGAAGACGTCGACCTTGCGTCCCCTCTTGCCCAATTCCTTGGCTATCTGGAGGACGTAAACATTCATGCCGCCGGTGTCCTTCGCACCGAGTCGGGCGACGGGACATCCGTGTACACTCAAAAGCGCCAGTCTATTCATTCCACCTATCGTTCTCCGCTAGATTCTCTGCCTGGCTGTGCGGCCTATCGCGATGGAGCCGCAATCGTGGCACGCTCCGGGTCTGCGCTCAATGGTACCGGGCAAGGCGCTGATCGCTAGGCCAAGGACCGCGACTAGGCGTAACAGGACGATTACGGCCGGCGCCGAACCGTGAGCCGGTATACTGCGCGGTCCTCGGCGCCCAGGTTGTACTTGTAACGCTCGGTGCCTCTGAGGAAATCAAAGAAGTGTTTGCCTGCCCCTATCGCCTCTTTGATGGAGAGAGCCTTATTTAGGATTCCAACGCTCAGATGCGAGAAGGCCGGATCGTACCCGCTATTATACAGCAAATATGAGTCCCGGTAGTCGAAATTTATGCATGATGCGACTACGGTTCTGCTCAGCTCCATTAACTCTAACCGGAACTGGCCGCGGGCACTGAATTCCGCGCCGATCCGCCTGAAAAACCGCTCGCGCTGCTCGGTCATGAACTCCGCTTTGTCCGGGCTGCTGGCGCGGTGAAGCCGGAAAAAGTCCGCCATGCGCTCGCAGACTTGCTCCGGAGTGTCCAGGACGTACTGCCGTACGTCGCCAGCCGCCTCGAGCTTTCGCAGCTTTCTTTTCAGCTCGTGCCGGTGTTTCTTGGGTAGCCCGGCCACATACTCTTCCCAGGTGGGCGGCAGCGCCGCAACCGGCGACATGGCCTCCTCGACGACCTCCACTGAGTGCCCTCTGGCTTTGGCCAAGGCCGGAAGATGCTGAAGGGTCGGCGAGTCCTGCCGAAGGGAGGTCAGATCAACAGTCCGCCACTCCATGCGCTCCAACTGGTGCCACAGTGCGGCGTGAAAAGCCGCTTCTCGGCCCGCCGGCACAATGAAGTCATGATAATCGAAGAGGTCCGTGTCGCCTAGAAAGCTGATCGTGTCGTTCCGGCTCATGATCGGCGCGATGCCGAGCGCCTCGCCGTCGTCGTAGAGCGAAATGATCTGAGGACCGGGCTCGCCGCCGAAGCACTCCCACCATACCCTCTGCCACGTGGGGGTCACGAATATGGTGTTGGACGGGCAGCGCGAAAGCAGCTCCGCCCATTCGGCCTGCGTCTCATCGAAGCCGTCGATCCGGACTGTCTCTGTCACCCTTAACCCTCCTGCAGGAGAGAATCGAACTCCCGCCGGGTCGACTTATCGCTTCTCTGCTTGCCGCGGCTGGCTTTGGTGACGAGCTTGCTCCCCAGTTTCTTGACCCCTCTGAGCGACACGCACATATGCTCTGCGCTGAGAACTACGCCGACCCCATCAGGGCCGAGTGCTTCGTCGATGGCATCGGCGATCTGGCTCGTGAGCCGCTCCTGGATCTGAGGACGCCGCGCCAGGATGTCGAGGGCCCGCGCCAGCTTGCTGGCGCCCACGACGCGGCCGTTGGGAATGTAGCCGATGTCCGCGGTCCCGAAGAACGGCAGAAAGTGGTGTTCGCAGATGGAGATGAATGGGATGTCCCTGAGGACGACCATCTCCTTGTGGTCCTCCTCGAAGCCCGTCGAAAGGACCTCCACTGGGTCTTGGCCTAGGCCCGAAAAGAACTCCTCGTACATGGCCGCCATACGTCTCGGCGTATCGGCAAGCCCCTCTCTTCCCGGGTTTTCGCCGATCGCCTCGATGATCGCGGTGGCCGATCTCTTAATCTTCTCAGTGTCGATCAGCTACCTTCCCTTCACTGTTTATGATTCCTTAGCGGCGCCAAATGGTTTACGCGGAGTAGACTCACCGTCCTTGACCAAGCAGGGCATCAGTGGGACTGGAACATTAGAGGAGGCTGGGGGCGACGCGCCTGCACGCGAGTCCGCGCCCCACCCCAGGTCGTTCGCCGGTCCGCTCCTCAAGATGACACGCTCCCACAAGGCCACAGGGAGATTGCGTCAGTCGTCCAAGGGCACTCCCACGCCAAGCAACTCCGAGCGAAGCCGGAGCCCGGCGGCGCCGGGCTGAATATCGAAGGCGATGGCCGTGGTCACGGTCTCGCCCGGCTCGACCCACTCCCTCGGGTCTACCATATCCGCCTGCAGAGCGAAGGCCGCCGACGCGTCGAAAGGGTGCGTCGCAAAGCTCGCGGGGGACCATTGGCGGCCCGCGCCGTCTGCCATTGTGAAGACTCCATTGACATGAAGGCCCGGCCGAAGCACCCCATTGGTTTCGTTCGTGACGTCGTAGAAGACGGCGACGAACGTGCCCTTGGCGTTGTAGGTTATGTTCGCCGGGTCGCCGGCATAGCCGGTCGCAACCAGTGGAATCGTCTCCGGCAATACAGTGAGATCTCTCTCCAGTGACAAAAATTCCAGAATGATGTTTCCCTCGAGGGGCAGCTCTCCAATAGACCCCGGCAGCGGCGAAGCATCGATCCTGAACGGTTCCCCAAGGGCGATCTGGAAGCTCATCGCCTCCAGAGACGCTGCGGTTGGCCCGGCCTCGGCCTCCTGGTCCGCCGGCGGCGAGGTGTCGTCCGATGAGCCGCAGCTCATCAGCAGCGCTAGGGGCGAACATCACGCCCAGCGGTAATCCAAAGCGCATCGCGATCCTCTTTAATCCCGGCAGCCAGGCGCCGAGTCTTCGTATGCTGCAAAGATTATACTCCAATGGCGATCGAATAGCGGCGTTGACACCCCTACGCGCCAAGGCTAGACTAAATCTGCGCCAGAATACCAATTACGAGGAACTCTATGTCCCAATCATCACCTCTGGCCGGCTACCTTGCCGGCGCGGCCTCCAAGGGAGAGACGCCGGACGCCGGATTCGTCGCCTACCTTGCCTCCCTACAGCAGATCGACGCCGTGACTCCCGAAGTCGCCAAAACCATCGTGTCGGAGCTGGCTGACCAGCGGGCCAACCTGAAGATGATAGCGAGCGAGAATTTCTCCTCTCTGGCCGTCCAGCTTGCCCAGGGGAATCTCTTTACCGACAAGTACGCCGAGGGCTACCCATTCCACCGCTTCTACGCCGGCTGCGACAACGTCGACACCGTCGAGAGCATGGCGGCGTCTCTAGCGACGGACATATTCGGCGCGGACCACGCCTACATGCAGCCCCACTCCGGCGCCGACGCCAACCTGATCGCCTACTGGGCCATCCTCTCCGCGCGGGTCCAGGCCCCGTTCATGGAGGCGGCGGG
>CAZJDV010000016.1:0-34806 GCA_964544865.1 uncultured Dehalococcoidia bacterium
AACAGAGCCGTCAGAGAGATCGCTTTCTACTCTTCATCACAACAAATCTTCTCGGTTCCATAACTGTCCCACTCTTGCTGATTGACAACACTGGCCAGGTTGCTCACGCGCAGGCCTGCCAACACGATCTCCACGGGGAAGAATGCGACGGCCAATTTCCTATCTGCGTGTTCCATCATATCTGCCAACCCAACATTTGGGAGCCAGCTTATCACAGGGCTGGTTAAAGGCCCACCCGCTACCCCACCCCTACGGCATCGCGCCCCTTTGCAGGGTTCCGAGGACTCGTTTGCCGAAGGCGGCGTTGCGGTTTTCGGGGCCGACCTGGGGCCACTCCAGCTCGATGCCGTGGGCGGTGCACAGGTCCTGGAACTCGCGCAGCAGGTCAGGGTTGTGGCGCACCTGGCGCGAGGTCTTGCGGTTGCGAACGCAGTAGGCGGCCAGCAGGCCGGACGACTCGCCGATGTTCCACTCCACGGGGTGCAGGCGGTAGGAGCCGTTCATGAGGTGGGTCGTGCCGATGTTCTTGGAGGCGGGCAGTAGGTTGTCGACGCGCTCGGGAAGCAGCGCGCCCATCGGGATCTGGAACGGGTGGGCCGGGCGGTCGATGATGCTGTTCCCGCCCGAGCTGACGTGGACGTCGATGTGGTAGTTGCCGATGCCCACCGTGTCCGGGAACGCCTCAGCGCTGTCCCGGAGCTCCGCGTCGATGTGGTTCTGGGTCACGGTGAGCTCGGCCCTGATCCTGCGTGACTCGCGGATGTACGGCGCCTTCGCCAGGCCGTCGGCGGTCCCCGTGACGTCGGGGCACAGGTAGAGTCCTGGGTAGCCGGCGCCTCCGTCGGGCCGCTCGGCCTCGGTTTGCATCCAGTAGAGGAAGCTGAGGGATAGCTGCCGCGCCTCCTCCAGGTAGCGGGCGGTCTCTTCCTCCGGCTTGTCGATGATGTTGGACACGAAGTAGTCGTTTTGCGGCCAGACCACTAGCGTCCTCTCGTCGCCCATAACCCCTGGGGCGTAGTGCCCCTTGTAGGCCACGCGGCGCCAGTGCCAGAGGCTGTCGCGCCTGTCGTCCAACCTGGACTCCCCCGGGAACAGGACGTAGGAGTCGCGCCACACTCTGTCGCCCTCGCGGCGGCCCCGCGACCAGCGCAGCAGCTGGCCCTGCCAGCACGGCGTCAGGTCCGGCTCGAAGTCCCTCCAGCGCTCGTACTGCGCGGGCCGGTCGATGAGGTGCTCGCCGCCCGGGTCGTGGCCCAGGGCCATGACCCAGCTCAAAGCCTGCACGTTGTCGGGCTGGGCGTCGCCCTCGACGGCGTCGGGCTCGGCGGTCTCGGACTGAGACTCGAAGCCGGTCACGTACTCGACGCCGGCCAGGGGCAGCAGGTCTCCCAGCTCGGTGGCGTCGAGGATGTACTCCGCGCCGATTGTGACCTCCTTGCCGCTGTCCATGTCCAGCAGAGTTACGGCGCGGACCCGGTCCCCATCGGCGTACACGGCCACGGGCCTGTGCCGTAGCCGCACGTCGAGCAGGCCCGCCGCGCGGGGAAAGGCCAGCATCCCTTCCAGCACCGCCAGCGCCACCCGAGGCTCGTGGCACAGCCGGGACACATAGCCGTAGCCGGGGTTCAGATATGGGTCTGACCGCGCGGCGGCGGTCAGGGGGTAGTAGTCCCTGTAGTACTGGCGGACCGCGTTACGGTACGAGCGGTACCGCGCAGTGCATCCGAACCGTTCTATCCAGGAGTGCTCGTCCGGGGGGACCGCCTGGGATGTGAGCTGTCCGCCGATCCAGTCCGTGGACTCGGTCATTATCACGCGCAGGCCCATACTCGTCGCCGAGAGGGCCGCCGCGCAGCCCCCGTGCCTCCACCCACGATAAGGATGTCCGCGCGAATGTCCGGCGAGCCGGTGCTGGACAGGGTGGATGACATCATGCCCTCCTGGGGTGAAAGGGCACCTGGCAGCTATCTCAAGAGAAGGGGCAGATGCTTCCCACCCGCCCTGGGTGTTATTCAATATGGGGGCACATCCCCCATGCCCCTTGCCTGAGGGCTTCCCTCTGGACTCCCTCTTGACAGGATTGGGACAATCTCCGGCCCCCCGCCTCGAGTACTACAGCGCCTCCGCCAGTATCTCCACGAGGTGTTTGGCCTGCCTGCCGGTGCCGTCGGCGATCTGCTGGCGGCAGGAGATGCCCTCGCTAACGACCTGGAACTCGCCTTCCTCGGAGCGTATCGGGCCGAACAGGCCGTGCTCGCCGATCTTCATCGACACGTCGTAGTGGTCCTTCTCGAAGCCGAAGGAGCCCGCCATCCCGCAGCAGCCCGACTCTATCTCCCGGACGTCGCAGCCGGGGACCGAGCGCAGCACCTCCATCGCGCCGGCGGTGCCCACGAGCGCCTTCTGGTGGCAGTGGCCGTGGAAGAGGACCTTGCCCGGCTCCTTGTTGAACTCCAGCCGCGCGCCATCTTCTGCTATCGCGCGAGCTATGAACTCCTCGATCAGCATGGAGCTTGATGCGACCCTGCGAGCGCCGCCTTCATTTCCAAGAAGGTCCATGTACTCGTCGCCGAAGCTCAGGATGCAGCTCGGCTCCAGGCCGACCAGCCTGACGCCTCTCTCGACGTAGGGAAGCAGGGCGTCGACGTTGGCACGGGCGTTTGCGCGGGCCTTGTCCAACATCCCAGCCGAGAGCATGGGCCGGCCGCAGCACTTCGTGTCCGGTATCACCACCTGGTAGCCCATGTGCTCCACCACCTCGACAGCCGCGCGGCCCAGCTCCGGATGGTTATAGTTGGTGAACGTGTCCGGGAACAGTAGCACCTGGCCCATCGTGGACGCGGACTCCGACGAGCCTCCGCGGGCCCGGAACCACTGGGCGAAGGTCTGGCTGGCGAAGGGCGGCAGGGCGCGTCTCTTGTCGATGCCAGCGTAGGTTTCCATCAGGTCCTTGAGCGCATCGGACTTGAGCACCCAGTTAGACACGGGCGCGAAGAACGAGCCCATCTGGCTCAGTCGCGCGATGTTCCCGAAAATGCGGTCCCGCACCGGGTAGCCATTGGTCTTGCGGTAGCGGTCCAGGAACTCGTACTTGAGCTTCGCCATGTCCACGTTGGAGGGGCACTCGGCCGTACAGCCCTTGCACTCCAGGCACAGGTCGAGCACGTCGTAGAGCCGCTTGCCGGTCATCGCATCCAGCGGCAGCGCGCCGGAGATCGCCGCCCGCAGAGCGTTGGCTCGGCCACGGGTGGAGTGCTCCTCGTCGCGAGTGACCATGTACGACGGGCACATGGTCCCCGAGAGCACCTTGCGGCATGCGCCCTGTCCGTTGCACATCTCTATGGCGGCGGCGAATCCACCCTCCTCGGAGAACGAGAAACCCGTCGCGAGATCCAGCGGCCGGAACCGGGGGCTGATCCGCAGGTCCTCGGTCATCGGGGCTGCATCGACGATCTTGCCCGGATTCATGATGCCCTGGGGATCAAAGGCCCGCTTGACCTGGCGGAATGCGTCGTAGATCTTGGGGCCGAACATCTTCTCGTTCCAGGCGCTGCGGACCAGGCCGTCGCCGTGCTCGCCGCTCATCGCGCCTGCGAACTCCAGCACGAGGTCGCTGACCTGCGCGGCAATGGACACCATACGGTCCACGCCCTCCTGGAGCTTGAGGTCTATCAGGGGCCTGATGTGCAGGCATCCGACGCTGGCGTGGCCATAGTAGCCCGCCGTGGTGCCATTGTCTCGCACGATCTCCTCGAAGCGCCGGACGTACTGCGGGAGGTGCTTGGGCGCGACAGCCGTGTCCTCCACGAAGGGAAGGGGCTTCGCTGCGCCCGGCTCGTTCATCATCAGGCCGAGGCCCGCCCTTCGCACCGCCCAGACATCGGCCTGTTCCTCCATCCCCATCAACCGGGTCACAGCATATCCGAGGCCGCTCCGGCCCATCCTGTCCTCGAGACCGTCCAGCTTGCCGCCGACCTCGGACCTGGAGTCTCCCACCATTTCGACGACGAGGATGGCGGCCGGGTCGCCCTGCACGAAGGCCATGCGCCGCGAGTACTCCAGGCTGGCGCGGGCGTGGCGGATGATCATGCTACCGACAAGCTCGACAGCCGCGGGCGCCAACTCGAGAGTGGCCACGGTGGCCTCCATGGACTCGATCAGATCGCCGAAGTGCAGCACCGCCAGACCTTTGTATTTCGGCAGCGGGACCAAACTCAGCTTGGCCTCCGTGACGGTCAGCAGCGTCCCCTCGGAGCCGACGACGAAGCGTGCCATGTCGAGATCCGCGCCGCCCACGAGCTCGTCCAGATTGTAGCCCGAGACACGTCGCTGTATCTTCGGGTAGCGCGCGATCACCTCGTCGCGACTGGCCTCGCCGATGGTTTGCAGGCTGCGATATACCCCGCCCTCCAGTCCGTCGAGGCGACGGCGGGACTCCAGTTGGCCGACGTCGAGGGGGCCCAGCGTGGCGCGGTCGCCGTTGGAGAGGACAGCCTCCAGCTCGCGCACGTTGTCCACGGTGTTGCCCCACAGAATCGAGTGGGCGCCGCAGGAGTTGTTGCCCAACGCCCCGCCCACGTTGCCGCGGTTACTGGTGCTTGGGTCCGGCGCGAAATGAAGCCCGGAGGGCCGAAGGTGGTGATTGAGCTCGTCCAGGACTATCCCAGGCTGGGTCCGGACCCACCGCTCCTCGGCATTGACCTCCAGGACGTGGCGCATGTACTTCGAGAAATCGATCACGACGGCGCGGCCCACGGCCTGGCCGGCCAGACTGGTGCCGGCGCCTCGCGGCAGGACGGCGACGCCGTACCGGGCGGCCGTCTCCACGACCGCTATAACGTCGTCCGCGCTACGAGGGAGAACCACGCCGACGGGCTCGATCTGATAGATGCTGGCGTCGGTGCTGTAGAGGGCGCGGGTCATCGGGTCGAACCGGACCTCGCCCTCGACGCGGCGGCGGAGCTCGTCCACGAGCTCCCTGGTGTCGGAGGTCGCCGCGCTATCGACCACTGGTCCCCGGCTCTTCCGGCGGGGTCCGGGTGCCTACGGTCCCGCTGCGGAACGAGGCCGCCAAGACCGGAGGTGCAACCGCCGTCGTGACGACGGTCATCATTATGACCACTCCATAGAGGTCGGCACCCAGGATTCCCTTGCTGAAGCCGATGCCAGCCATGATCAGTGTGACCTCGCCGCGGGGGAGCATTCCGATGCCGATACGCCATGCTCCGGTGCGGTTGAATCCCGTGAACAGGGCCGGCAGTCCGCTTCCGAGGACCTTGCCCAATACGGCGGCTGCCGTGGTGATCCCGCCGAAGACCCAGATCCCGCCAAGGGCCGAGACATCCACCAGCATGCCCATCACGACGAAGAATATGGGCACCAGCGCAGCATAGACCGCCCTCAGCGGCTCGTCCAGCTTGCGGGCCAGATCGGTGTCCGAGAGCGCCAACCCAATCGAAAAAGCGCCGATAATCATTGCCAGGCCGAAGCTTTCCGCCAGCCCGGCGGCCAGGAACGCCAGGGCCAGGGAAAGGCCCAGGGCGGCCCCACTCCCGCGGAACTTGTCGAAGATGCTGGATATTCGGCGCGACAGGAGTATGCCCAGACCGGTCAAGCCGAGCCAGAAGCCGAACGCCTTGAGCGCCACGAATCCCACGGTCCCCGCCGAAAACTCGCCCGTGGTGTCGATTCCCACCACGATGGTGAGGATCAGGATTCCTATGACGTCGTCCAGCACGGCGGCGCCGAGTATGGTGACACCCTCGGGCGTACCCAGCCGGCGCAGGTCGTCGAGGACGCGCACCGTTATGCCGATGGAGGTGGCGGTGAGGACGGCGCCGACGAAGAGGGCCTCTGGATCGCTATAGCTATCGGCGAAGCCGAAGGCCTTGGTCAGGACCACTCCAAACACGAAGGGGAAAACGACGCCGCCCGCCGCCACCATCGAGGCCGGCCGGGCATATCGCAGGAACTGGCGCAGGTCGGTCTCAAGGCCGGCCATGAAGAGCAGGACGATCGAGCCCACCTGAGCAATGGACCAAAGGCCCTCGGAGACCGGGATGGCGACGATCTCGCCGCCCTCGGCACCCACACCGACATGCTCGAAGAGCGCGCCGATTGCGGGTATGTCCACGCCGCCGAGGGCGAAGGGCCCTATGACGATGCCCGCCGCTAGCTCTCCAAGAACGGACGGCATCTTGAGGTAGCGCTCGAAAACCTCGCCCGCCAGCTTGGCCGCTGCCAGTATGACGGCAAGCTGGAATACGAGCCTGGTTATGGCCTCGGCAGGGTCCACTACGATTGTCCGGAGACCGCATTGCCGGACTTGTCGCGAAGGTTCCTGATCAGCGACCCGAGGCTCTCGCGGGACGGCCCATCGGTGCCACAGGACAGATCGAGGAAGTCCGCGACTCCCTCGGTCGGAGGGCCGGGCACCACCGGGACCACAGGCACGATACCCGTGCCGATAAACGAGGGGCTGACAAGGTCATCGTCGCGCCGGAACTCCTGGCTAGTCCGGGCGACGGGCCGGCCACCTATGCTCTTGGGCGTAAGATTCAGGCTTTCCATATACCGGCAGTTGGCCTCCTCGAATAGATCGAGACCGGCGCTGGGGAGCACCGGATCATGCCATGACGCCTCCTAGACGTCCCTCCAGCAGTCCACCCGCGCTCCGGCCCAACGCCGCTCCCCGACAGCAGAAAGGCCCGCCCCAGGCGAGCCTAATCGGCGAAAATTAATTCATCTTGGTCGCTAGGAAGTGACCCTCACGATTCGATACTTCAGCTTCCCGCCGGGCGTTTCTACCTCGATCTCTTGGCCGGCGGTCTTGCTCATGAGCGCACTGCCCACGGGCGAGACGTTGGAGATCCTTCTCTCCAAGGGTTTCGCCTCCGATGCGCTGACGACCGTATATCGAGTCTCCCGGCCGTTGTTGAGGTCCTTCAGCAGCACTTTGGCCCCAACTCCAACCGTTTTCACACCTCGCCTGGGCCCCGTGACGACGGAGACCCTCAGCGTGTTTTCGATCTCTCTGATCCTCGACTCAACGTGGCCCAACTGCTCCCGGGCCGCTTCCAGGGGCACATTTTCGCGGACGTCCTTGTCGGCGGCGGCTCGACGAATCTCGCGGGCTATGGGCTCCCGCTCGGACTGAAGCTTTTCGAGCTCGCTCACCAGCTCCCGATGCCCCTGCGCCGTGAGCTCCTCCGCCGCGATTTTGGCAGCGGCGGCGGTCCTGATAGACCGTGCCTTGCCCTTTCGAATCCGAAGGTGCTGGGCCAGGTTCTGGTCGATGATCCCCTGTTTCCTGGCGTACGAGAGGAATTTCCTGATGCCTTGAAGGCGCTCTACAGCCTGAGCACCCCCACTGGAGCCGACCGCCTTCTCGCCGTACTCGCCCACCTCGGAGGGCCTGACGTCCGAGAGGGCGCGCTCGGCGCCGCACCACTGGACGAACCTCATGAGATGCTGCTGCGCCACAGACTGGCTCTCTTTGGTCCTCATGCTGGTGACATACTGCCCGACGGCCTGGATCACACTGGTGTCGAGTTCAGACGCCAATAGCTTGCACCCCCCCATGCGCTTCAGCCGTCGCGACCACGTCAGACCTACATGGTAATGAAAGCGGCCCACTTGTGTCAACGGAAAGAATACGGAGCCTAGGCCGTCTATTTCTCGGTAGCTGGTTCCGCCGAGGTGTGGTCCGACTGGCCCACCACGAACGAAACACGGCGGGCCCGCTCGTCCTGGGCTCGTCGAAAGACTCGTCCGCACTCGCTTTGCAGCGGCCCTGCGCGCCCTACCCCATTTCGCCCCAATTGTAGCCCGTCTTGAGAACCACCGCCAGGGGCACGGCCAGCTCCATTGCGGCGGGCATTAGCTCCAGCACCATCGCCTTCATCTGCTCCAGCTCATCGACGGGCAGCTCGAAGATCAGCTCGTCGTGGACCTGGAGTATCATCATGGCGCGCAGGCCAAGCGCGTCCATCCGCTCCTGGATACGGATCATGGCGAGCTTGATGATATCCGCGGCGGTGCCCTGAATGGGCATGTTGATAGCCATTCGCTCGCCGGCCGCCCTGACATGGGAGCTGCTGGAGCGGATCTCCGGGATGTAGCGCCTCCGGCGCATCAGCGTCTCCACGTAGCCGGTCGTATTCACCTGCGCCTTGATCGAGTCTACATACTCGCGGATGCCGGGGTACTGGCCGAAGTATGCGTCGGTGAAGCTCTTACCCTCCTCGGCGGTCAGCCCGGTCTGCCGGCTTATCCCAAAGGGGCTGAGGCCGTAGATAACCCCGAAGTTCATGATCTTGGCGATTCGCCGCATGTCGGCGTCCACCTGGTCCAGGGGCACGCCATACACGGTCGAAGCCGTGGCGGAGTGTATGTCCAGGCCGCTCTGGAACGCCATCATGAGGCCTGGATCGCGGCAGAGATGGGCCAGTATGCGAAGCTCGATCTGGGAGTAGTCGACACCCAGCAGCATCCAATCCGGTGCGTTGTCGGCGATGAACGCCTCTCGCACCCGGCGGCCCAACTCGGTCCTGATGGGGATGTTCTGCACGTTCGGGTCGTTGCTGGACACGCGGCCCGTGGCCGATCCGGTCTGCTGATAGCTGGTGTGTATGCGGCTCGTGTCGGGATTGACCTGGCCTGGAAGCGAGTCTACGTAGGTGGATTTTATCTTGGTTAGCTGCCGGTACTCTAGGACGTGGTCGAGCACCTGGACCGCCTTCGGGTCCACGTCCGCCACCTCGCCCAGGTCCACGACGATCTTTAGCCGCTCCAGGGAGGCTGCGTCGGTGGAGAAGCCGGTCTTGGTCTTTTTCGTGGGCGGAAGCCGCAGCTCCTTGAATAGCACGTCGGCGAGCTGCTGGGACGAGCCGATGTTGAACTCGTGGCCGACCAGATCGTACATCTCGGCCTGGATACCGCTGATGTCGGCCGCCAACTCCACGGACATCGTTTCCAGGTGGCCGGAGTCGATTGCGACGCCGCTGATCTGCATCCTGACCAGCACCGGGACAAGTGGAATCTCGACGGTTTCCAGGGCGTTCCGGACCCCCTTCTCCTCCACTTCTTTGGAGAAAATCCCATAGAGCTGCCACGTCAAGTCCGCATCTGCGGCGGCGTATTCAGCCGCCCGCTCTATAGGCGTCTGGGCTATGGTGGTCTGCTTCTTGCCCGTGCCTATCAGTTCGGTGATCGGCGTCATCTCAACGCCCAGGCACTCCAGCGCCAGCGCCTTCAGGCCAACGGATTTTCTCCCGCCGACGTGGGCCGCCACCATGGTGTCGAAGGCGAGGTTTTCGACCTGGAGACCGTGCCTCGCCAGCACGGTCATGTCGAAGTTGGCGTTGTGGGCGATCTTGGGAACGGACTCGCTCTGCATGATAGGGCGCAGTACGTCGAGCACGCGCTCCAGCGGGAGCTGCCTACCATCGTCGTGCCCGACGGGCACGTACCAGCCGGCGTTTGGCGAATTGGAGAAGGATATCCCGACCAGCGCGGTGGCCACGGCTTTCGGGCTCGTCGTCTCCGTATCGAAGGCGAACCCTCGTGATGAATCGAGCTCGCGCACCAACTGCTCCAGGGCCTCGGGGGTGTCCACCACCGCATAGTCGGTCTCGCGAATCGGGGTCTCCATCGGGAGCCCGGCCTGGGACGCCGGAACGCCGCCGCCCTGGGGATCGGGGATACGATTCACGACACTATGGAACTCGAGTTCGCCCAACGCTGCAACGACCTCGGCGCGGTCGTATTTCCAGAACCGCGCCTTCTCAAGGTCGAGATCGACGGGCACGTCGGTGGCAATGGTGGTCAGGAACTTGCCGCGCAGGGCCAACTCCCTGTTTTCACGAAGGCTCTGCTGGATCCTCGGAGGCTTGACCTCTTCGATGCGCTCGAAAATCCCCTCGACGGTGCCGAACTCGTTGAGGAGTTTGATGGCGGTCTTGGCCCCTACGGCCGGCACGCCGGGGATGTTGTCGGAGGTATCGCCCTGGAGGGCCTTGATGTCGGCGACGGCCTCCGGTCCCAGCCCGCCGTATCTCTCACGCACCTTCGCGATGTCGTAGAGGGTGCTCCGCTGGACGCTATAGCTCAGCAGGACACGCACCCAGAGCGAGACAAGCTGCAGCTCGTCGGTGTCGCCGGTGAGGACGATCGTCTCGATCTGCCGCTCTTCCGCCTGGCGGCAGAGGGTGCCCAGCACGTCGTCCGCCTCGTAACCCTTCTGATCGAAGATGGGCACGCCAAACAAATCCATGAGCCGCCGCACGTGGTCGATCTGCGGCGGAAGCTCGGGGGGCGTCGGCGGCCGCTGGGCCTTGTACTGGTCGTACTCCAAGTGCCTGAACGTCGGGGCCGACAGGTCGAAGGCGATGGCGCAGTGGGTCGGACGCAGGTCCGCAAGCACGCGCAGGAACGTGTTGATGAACCCGTAGACGGCGCCGATCTCCTCGCCCGTCCTGCGGACGTTCATGGGCTGCTGGATGGCGTGAAAGGCTCGGTGCGCCATGGCGTGGCCGTCCATTAGGATAAGCAGGGGCGCATCCTCAAGCATGGACATGGTCTTGTCGGCCGCCATCGCGCCGCTCCAGCCGGGGTATGGGAGCGATTATACACCGCGCCGAGGATTGGAGTCACAGCGCCAGGGCAGAGACGCGTTGGTATCCCGTACATCAATCTCTGCTGCCACCTGTCGCATCTAGTCATACAGGTTGCTGAGACGCCTCGGTCGCGCAAACGTGGAACCGACGAGACCGCGCGAACGCTGCTAACGCGCGGTTGCCGCCATGATATGTTTCGCTCAACCTAGATATCATCCCGTGTGAGGAACAGGCTTGGCCAAATTCAGTACAGCATCAAACATTGATCACCTGGCGCTGTTCAAAGAGATGAGACCGGATCAAATCAACCAGGGCCGGATCATCTCTGACGTTCTCGCACAGTAGATCACAAGCCTTTGTGAATAAGTAAAGGCACTCATCGAATGTAGCCGCGCGCAGATCGTTTCCCGGCTCGAATGTTCCCACGACAGGCTCGAAAGAGTTGGGGCTGGGGCATGAGAATTTTGCCCGGCAGCCAGCGGGTCTTCATCTTGGTCAACCCAATTTTCAGATTCGTCAGTTCGATAAGAAAACTGAACCGCACCAAATTCGCTACAGCAGGTGGGAATAGCTCATTGGGAAGCTGGGCAGAAGTCCGACGGAGAGCCTTTTCAACCGGTGTGGGACCGGTGAATGGCGCCGAAGCAAGAATCCAGTCTCTTACTGTGACAACCGAGTAGCTGTTGCGGGTCCTACGGCGTGAACCCCCAAAGCTGTACCGACGGTTTCGAGTTCCTCTGCCTCCAGAATCTCACGTAACCGGTCTCGAAATGACACTCAGTCTCCCTCAAGCGTCTTCTCACATTCGACGGCGAACTCCGCCAGTGAAATACCTATCACCGTGCAAAAAGGTCGCACCTCAACGAAGTCTAGGCGTCGCTCGCCCCGTTCACACTTGCTTATGCAACGATTGCGTTTGGCCCACACGGTTCGCAACATCCGCCTGCGTTGGGCCATAACGCTCCCTTGTGTCCCGAAGGAGACGCAAGAACAGGCCATAGTCCCTTGAGAATATGGATTTATCCACGCGGCGTATTCCGACCGGTGCTATCTGTCTTTCTTAGGATAGAGTCAGTATTGGGATAGTCCAAATTGGACTATCCAGACGGTGGTGGGAGCCGTTGGCAGTTCGCCGGGGCACGAGGGGAGCTACTACTGGTTCGCTACTTCGGGGCGGACCACGCACGCTGAGTGTCGAAAAGCCCATTTTGATCGTCTCGTGGGTCGACGGCGCAGGCACCAAGAGTCGTTCTGGAGCCACCTTGAGGCATATCTGAGAGAGTAGCAAGAATAGACCCAAGGCGCTTAACGCTGGGGGCAGACCAACCCCAACGATGCTCAGCACCGATATGACTACGTCAGCGGCGCTACACTACCCTGCGAGTCGAACTGCGCCAGGCGTCTCTGAGAGCCTCGGCCAGGCCGTCGAACGCGTGGTCAAGGATGCCTTCGCCGAGTTGCGCCGCCGTCGAGTCCACGGCGTCCTTGACGGCGGCCAGGTCGTCGTCCACGGCGCAGTGGTGCTGCACGTAGCACTTGAGTTTCGGCTCCGTCCCAGATGGGCGAACAGTGATGCGGGTGCGCCGGTCCGGCGACAGGAAGAGGGTGACGATGTCGTCGGAGCTGCCCATGCGGTACTTGTCCGGAGACCTAAGATCCTCGCCGAGGCGGTCTTCGACACCGGTGACAAGAAGGTCCGCGATGCTCGTGGGCGGCTTGGAGCGCAGGTGGAGCATGACGGCCTTCATGACGTCGCGGCCCGTCTTTCCCGGCAGCTCCACCAGGTACTGGACGTTCTTGTAGTAGCCGTGCCTCTCGTATAATTCGTCGAGGTACGCCGGAACAGTCGTACCTCGATCCTTGAGCCACGAGGCCATCTCGCAGATGAGCAGGGACGCGATGGCCGCGTCTTTGTCACGAACGAAGTCGCCTGCCAGGTAGCCCAGGCTCTCCTCCGCGGCGAATACGAACCCGGCGGTGTCGTCCATCTGCTCGATGATCCGTGCGATGAACTTGAAGCCGACCCGCAGGTCGTCCCTCGGGCTCAGCCCGAAGCCGCGGGCGATGTCGGCGATGAGACCCGTGGTCACGAGCGTGGTCAGCACGAGGTCGCCGCCAGCGAGCAGTCCGCTCTCGCGGCGCCGGGACAGCAGGTAGTGGGAGAGGGCCGCGCCGACCTGGTTGCCGGTGAGTAACCGGACCTCCGGCGAGTCCCATGAGATCCTCGCGGCGACGCCCACGCGGTCGGCGTCCGGGTCCGAGCAGACGGCGATATCAGCGCCGTGGGTCCGCGCGAGACGGATGGGCAGATCCATCACCTCGCGGTACTCGGGGTTGATCAGGTCGCCGGGCGCGGTAGGAAACTGTTCGTCGGGGGCAAGCTGCTCGGCGACCGTCGAAACGTGGAAACCCTCGGCGCGAAGCACGGGCAGTACGTTGGTCGAGCCCGCGCCGTGGATGGGGCTGAAGACCACGCTCGCCGATCTGCTGAGGGTAGTCGAAAGGCCTCGGACCGCCTCAAGATAGGCGTCGTCCACATCCTTGCCGATGCCCGTGACGAAGCCTTGCGACCTCGCCTCGTCGATCGGCATGGCGCGTATCCCGCTCACTCCTGCAACGAGCTGCATGAACCTCGCGTCGTGGGGCGGGACGACCTGCCCGCCGTCAGACCAGTAGAACTTGAAGCCGTTGTCGGTCCTCGGGTTGTGGGAGGCGGTGATCTGGACTCCGGCCGTCGCTTCCAGGCGCCGGACCGCGAAGGATATCTCCGGCGTCGCGCGCATCCCGTCGAACAGGTACGACCGGATGCCGTTGGCTGCGAACACCTCGCAGGCGAGCGTCGCCAACTCTTTCGACTGCTTTCGAGCCTCGTAGCCCACGACTACGCCCGCCTGTTTCGCCTCGGGTCCGTAGTCGTCGATGAAGTGGCTCAGTCCCTGGGCGACCTCGCCGATGGTCCGCGAGTTGACCCGGTTGGGCCCGACGCCGAGGGCCCCGCGAATCCCGCCCGTGCCGATATTCAAGCGGGTGTAGAACGAGTCCTCCAGGAGATCCCATCGTTCCTGGCGGACGAGTAGCTCAATCTCGGGCGCGAGGACCGCAAAGTCCGGATCATCCAGCCACTTCTCCAGGCCGCTCAGCGCCTCGCGGCTGAGTCGTTTTTTCGCCCTTAGCCATGATCCCAACTCTCCCGACCCGAAGTCGGCCATCAGCTACCTCGCGCTCCGCCTATCTGGATCCAGTCCTTGCCGTCGCCAGAAGAGCGGCCCCCGTCTCAAGTTTCCGAATATGCGACCGAGTAGCGCTTTGGACCGTCTCCCCGTATCCCTTCCCAACCAGGAAGGGGAGGTGTTATATGTGAGGGACACCCTCGGACTCGCGGCAAACAGGCTGCGCCCCTGTGCATACCTCCTATTCACCCTTACGTCCGGCACCCAGCACCTAACACCTTCCTTCTACCTTCCTGCCTCGTCCGCGACCCGACCCACGAAGGCCTCTCGGCGGAGATCGGCGGCCTTGTCAGTGCGCTCCCAGGGCCGGTCCAGGTTCTCGCGTCCGAAGTGCCCGTAGGCGGCCGTCTGCTTGAATATCGGGCGTCGCAGGTCCAGGTCGCTGATTATCGCCCCCGGCCTCAGGTCGAAGTGCTTGTCCACCAGCCTGACTATGGTGTCGTCGGGCACCTTGTTCGTGCCGAAGGTCTCCACGGAGATCGAGATCGGCTGGGCCATGCCGATGGCGTAGGATACCTGGACCTCGAGGCGGTCGGCCAGTCCGGCGGCCACCAGGTTCTTGGCCACGTATCGAGCCGCGTAGGCCCCGGAGCGGTCGACCTTGGTCGGGTCCTTTCCGGAAAACGCGCCGCCGCCGTGCCTGGCGATCGCACCATAGGTGTCCACCAGTATCTTCCTGCCCGTGAGACCTGTGTCACCGACGGGGCCGCCGGTCACGAACCGCCCTGAGGGGTTAATATGGTACCTGGTGTCCTTGTCGCGCAAAGATCGGGGAATGATTTCGTGGGCGACAAGCTCGGTGAGGTCGCGCTCGATGACCGACTGGCTCACCTCGGGACTGTGCTGGGCGCTCATGACCACCGTATGCACGCGCTTGGGAACACCGTAGGCGTACTCGACTGTCACCTGCGACTTGCCGTCTGGGCGCAGATAGGCCAGAATGCCCTCCTTCCTGACCTCCGCCATTCGGAGGCAGAGCTTGTGGGCCAGGGAGATGGGAAGCGGCATCAGGTCGTCGGTCTCGGTGCAGGCGAAGCCCACCATCATGCCCTGGTCACCCGCCCCGAGCAACGCGGTGTTCTCGCCGTTGCTCTCGACCTCGCCCCGCGCCTCCTGGGAGACATCCACGCCGCGGGCGATGTCGGTGGACTGCTCGTCGATGGATACGGCCACCCCGCAGGACTGGTAGTCGAAGCCGTAGGTGGAGTCGACATAACCGGCATCCCGTATGGTGTGGCGCACCAGCTTCGGGATATCCACGTACTCGGCGCTTGTGGTGATCTCCCCCATGACCATCACCAGCCCGGTCGTCACACAGACCTCACACGCGACGCGGGCCAGCGAGTCCCTTGCCAGGAACGCGTCCAGGACGGCGTCGGATATCTGGTCGCACAGCTTGTCCGGGTGACCCTCGGTAACCGACTCCGACGTTACGAGATAAGACGGCGAGTCTGAGAAGCTAAAGGGCATTTATTTCTCCTTGGAGGATAGGCGGTACCTTACGAGCCAACGAGCGGCCGGAAAGCCGCTCCGGCGAGCATGGTGACCTTAAGTCCCGTCCTCCCAGCTTTCGATGTATTTGCGTTGCTCATCCGTCAGCGAGTCTATGGTGATTCCCATTGCGCTGAGCTTCAGCGCACCTACTTCATCGTCTATGTCGCGCGGCACGGGGAAGACCTTCTTGTCCAGGTTGTGGGCGCTCTGCCCGAGGTACTCGACCGTGAGCGCCTGGTTGGCGAAGCTCATGTCCATTACGGCCGATGGATGGCCCTCGGCGGCGGCCAGGTTGATGAGCCGCCCCTCTCCAAGCAGGTAGAGGCGGCGGCCGTCCTGCATCAGGTATTCGTCCACGTAAGGCCTGACGGCCTGTTTGCCATCGGCCATGGCCTCCAGGGATTCGATGTCGATCTCGACATTGAAGTGCCCGCTGTTGGCGATTATAGCGCCGTCCTTCATCAGCTCCAAGTGGCTCCGGTCGACCACCTTCATGCCGCCGGTCAGAGTGATGAAGATGTCGCCGATCCCGGCGGCCTCCCGCATGGTCATGACCCTGTGACCCTCCATGGCGGCCTCCAAGGCGCGGATCGGATTGATCTCGGTCACGATCGTATTGGCCCCCATGCCCCGGGCCCGCATCGCCACGCCCTTGCCACACCAGCCGTAACCGGCCACGACGACGTTCTTGCCAGCCCACAGGACATTGGTCGCCCTGGTGATGCCGTCGAGGGTGCTCTGGCCCGTGCCGTAGCGGTTGTCGAAGAAGTGCTTTGTGTCGGCGTCGTTCACCGCGACGATGGGATACATGAGCTTGCCGGCCTCGGCCAGGCTGTTGAGACGGACCACGCCCGTTGTGGTCTCCTCCGTCCCGCCGATGACGTTTCCGAGCTGCTCGGTCCGCGTGCTGTGGAGCATGGCGACGAGATCGGCGCCGTCGTCCATTGTGATGTTGGGCCCGTGGTCAAGGACGGCGTTGATATGTTTATAGTAGACCTCGTTGTCCTCTCCCTTGATGGAGTAGGTGGCGATGCCGTACTCGACCGCGAGGGCCGCGGCGACGTCATCCTGTGTGCTAAGCGGGTTGCTGGCGCACAGGATGACCTCCGCGCCGCCGTCCCGCAGCGCCAGGGCAAGGTTCGCCGTCTCGGACGTGACGTGCAAACACCCCGCGATCCTCAGTCCGGAGAGCGGCTTCTCTCTCGTGAAGCGCTCTCGAATCTGCCTCACTACAGGCATCTCCCGGGCCGCCCAATCGATGCGCCTGACGCCATCTGCCGCCAGCGACGCGTCTCTGATATCTCCTGTTATAGCCTTCGCTGCCAAATCTGCCTCCTGATAATCCTCTGTATGCCGCTTAGGGCTCCAACCCTCGGCGGGTCTGGCGCCACTTTCGTGTCAACATTCGTCCCTAACACATCTGCTCCCCTCGCCTGGGCGGGGGCAACTTGTTTGCTCTATCTAGGGGCTCCTTTCCGACCTCGGAGGGACCTCTTGATGAGTTTCAAGATAGATTCCATGCAGGCAGTGATGGCTGCCACGAGCCCACGGTTGTCAACATCGATCTCTCACGAGCCGTCGAGCATGGGCAGCGACTCGTCTTCGCCCAGCGGGGCGAAATCGGTCAGGGCGGTCAGCGCCCTGAACCTCTCCTCTATCTCGTCCAGCGCCAGGGCACTCAGCCGCTCCAGGCTGAAGCTCTCGACCACGAAGGAGCCCATCACGGAGCCTACAACCGCCGCACGGCGGAATCCGTCGACGCTCAGGTCGCCCGTCGCCGCAAGGTATCCCATGAACCCGCCGGCGAATGAGTCGCCCGCTCCGGTGGAGTCCACCACGAGACTGAGCGGGAAAGCCGGCGCCAAGAAGATCATTCCGTCCTTGAACAGCAGAGCGCCGTGCTCGCCGCGTTTCACCACGACAGCCGACGGCCCCATGTTCATTATGCGGTCGGCCGCCCTTACCAAGTTGGGCTCTTCTGCGAAACTCCTCGCCTCGCCCTCGTCCATGAACAGCAGGTCCACCGTCTCGACCACCTTGCGGAGGCTCTCCCTGCTGCCCTCGATCCAAAAATTCATGGTGTCGAGGGCCACCAGCCGGGGCCGGGTCTCCATTTGGCCGAGTACGTTTAGCTGCAATTCGGGCGCAATGTTAGCCAGGAACAGGAACGGTTGCCGCCGCTGGTCCTGGCTTAGCTCGGGGGCGAAGTCCGCGAACACGTTGAGCTGCGTGTCCAGCGTTTCGCGGCTGTTCAGGCCCTCGGCGCCGTACACCCCAGACCACCGGAAAGTCTTGCCCGGCCGCCGCTCGAGACCCGAGACATCCACGTGATGGGACTCCAGGAGCTCGACGTCGGCCTGCCGAAAATCGTCGCCAACGACGGCCACGACGCTGACCGGCGTGAAATAGCTAGCCGACACCGAGAAGAAGGTCGCCGAGCCGCCGAGGGCGTCCTCCCGGCTGCCTGCCGGGGTCCTGACCGAGTCGTACGCCACCGAGCCCACTACCAACACCGACATGCGTCTACCTTCCCTGGTCCCAACCTGCCGCATCAGACCCTCTTGCTCTATCCCCCGTACCTCACCCCCCATCCCCTTACTTTTCCTCCCCATGGCTGGTGGGATATCCCTTCTCGATCCAGGGACCGGTGCCGTCCTCGATGTTGTACAACTTCTCGGTGTCGATCCCCATGGCCGCCGCCATCTCGCAGGCCAGCCCGCTCCTGACCCCCGCGGCGCAGATGAACAGCAGCTTCTTGTCTTTGGGCAGCTCGTCCACTCTGGCCAGCACATCGTCCACGGGTATGAACATGGCCCCCTTGACGTGGCCGTCCGCGTATTCGTCGGGACGCCGCACGTCCACTATCACGACATCAGCATCGCCCCTCATCTCGCTCGCCTCTTCCAAGCTGATCCTGTAGTAAGGCTCCCTGGGTTCTCGCCTGGGCATTTTCCTTTCCTCCTGTCGTCATACACGTCCTCCCTTTGCTCGGGAAGACTCAGAAGGGGCCGTTCGTTACCGACTAACCCCTACTGGTTTCATTCACGGCCTGCGTCCCCTACATCGCCGGCCTCGACGGCGCCCTAAGATACTTCCCTGTGATCGCCGAGAGCCTGGTCCTGGTCTCGCCGGTGATGTGCTCCGGGCTCGTGATGATGGCGGTCGCCAGTGCGAAGCCGCACGCGCACTCGCGACCGCTCGGTATCTCGGACATCAGCGCGGCGAGGACCCTCTGGGACACGGCAACGTTCTTGTTCATGTTGGCGATCACCAACTCGACGGAGACATCCTCATCGCTTTCGCGCCAGCAATCGTAGTCGGTCACCAGGGCCAGTGTCGCGTAGCAGATCTCCGCCTCCCGGGCCAGCTTGGCCTCGGGCAGGGCCGTCATGCCGATGACACTCGCGCCCCAGGACCTGTAGAGCTCGGACTCGGCCCTGGTCGAGAACTGCGGTCCCTCCATGACCACGTATGTGCCGCCCACGTGCGTGGTCGCGTGCCGTCCGGCGACCCCCGCCAGCACGCCGCTAAGCGCGGGGCAGAACGGGTCCGCGAATCCGACGTGGGCCGCGATACCGTCCGTGAAGAACGTGCTGTCGCGGCTGCGAGTCCGGTCGATGAGCTGGTCCGGGACCATCAGGTCAAGGGGCCTGACGCCCTCCCGCAGGCTGCCCACCGCGCTAATGGACACGATGCGCTCGACGCCCAGCGTCTTCAACGCGTAGATATTGGCCCTGGCCGGTATCTGTGTCGGCGACAGTGTGTGCCCACGGCCGTGGCGCGGCAAAAAGGCCGCTTTCTTCCCTTCGAGGACACCGACGAGGATGGTATCGCTGGGCGCGCCGAAGGGAGTCGTCACGCGCACCTCTTCGGCATCGCCGAGGCCCGGCATGCGGTACAGCCCGGAGCCGCCGATGAACGCGGTCTTTGCCTCAGCCATTGGACGACCCCACGACGGCGGCCAGCGCGCTGTCGAACGGCGGTCGCGCGACTCCCGCCTCGGTTACGATGGCGGTCACGTACTCGTTGGACGTGACGTCGAACGCGACGTTCAGCGCCTCGATCCCCTCGGCCGCCAGGCGCGCGCCGCCAATGTGGGTCACCTCGCCCGGGTCCCTCTCCTCGATGGGGATGCTGTTCCCGTCACGTATGCTCAGATCGACGGTGCTCGTGGGCGCGGCCACGTAGAACGGTACCCCGTTCTCCTTCGCGAGCACTGCGAGAGTGTACGTGCCGATCTTGTTGGCCACGTCGCCGTTGGCGGCGATCCGGTCGGCGCCCAAGATGACCGACTGCACCCTGCCGCGACGCATGAGCTGCCCCGCGGCCGAGTCGGGGAGCACCGTGGCATCGATGCCTTCTCGGACCAACTCCCAGGCGGTGAGTCGCGAGCCCTGGAGAAGGGGCCGGGTCTCGGTGGCGTACACGTGCGATACCCTCCCCTCGGCCCAGGCCGTCTTGATGACTCCCAGGGAGGTGCCGTAACCCCCGGTGGCCAATGCGCCGGCATTGCAGTGTGTCAGCACGCTGCCGCCATCCGGCAGCAGCGCGGCTCCATGGCGGCCCATCGCTCGATTCGCCTCGATGTCCTCGCGGTGGATGCTCTCGGCCTCGGCGACCAGCGCGGCCCCCGGCGACTCCGCCCGGTGGGCGGCGTCGATCATGCGCCGCACCGCCCACGCCAGGTTGGCGCCCGTGGGCCGCGCCTCTTGAATATTCTTCGCAGCCAACTCCAGCCGTCGAAGGAACTCATCGGTCTTCAGGTAGGACAACTCCAAAGCGGCGAGGGCCACGGCGTATGCACCGGCGACGCCGATCGCAGGTGCACCTCTGATCCGCATCTCCTGGATGGCGGATATCACAACTCTGTAATCGGAGATCTCCAGCCACACCTCCTCGTGAGGGAGGCGCGTCTGATCGAGCAGGTCGACCCTGCCGTTTCGCCACCAGATCGGCCTCAAATCGGCCGTCCCGACTATCGCCATGGAACCCAACCCTTGTCTCCACAATCGCACCATGCGCTGGGCCCCCCGGACGATGTCACGATGGGCCATCGTCCGGACTCGCCACGAGGGCGGGCGGCGCCCAATCAAAAAAAGACTCTCCGCAGATGAGAAAAGTCTTCGTTAGAGGAATTCACTCTCATCTCTCGAGCGTCGCTCGCTCGCCGGAGTTGGCACCGTTTCGGCTGGCCCCTCGGCCTATCCGCTCGGTTGCCGGGCTTCTTCGGGCCGGTCCCTCAGCCTCTCTGGATAAGAGCTGGTGCTATTCGGTTGTATTGTCCATCAGAAATATCCTACTATGTGCCCCGTTTGGGTGTCAAGAAAAACCGCTATCGCCCCGCGAGCATGCCCCCGTCCACCACCATCGAGTGGCCGATCACGAATGAGGCGGCGTCGGAGCACAGCCATAGCACGGCCTCGGCGACCTCATCGGGCGTTCCCAGCCGTCCGACCGGGTGCGCGGCGATAAGACCCGCCTTGCGGTCGGGATCGTCGAGCAGGCGGCTGATCATCGGCGTTCCGACCCAGCTCGGGCACACCGCGTTGACGCGGATCCCATCCTTGGCATAGGCGAGCGCGGCGCTCTTGGTGAGGCCGATGACGCCGTGTTTGCTGGCTACGTAGGCCACCTGGCTTCGGGTGGCGATCAGTCCCGCGAGGGACGAGTCGTTGACGATGGCCCCGCCGCCTGTTCGCAGCATCTGGGGGACCTCGTACTTCATGCAGAGCCAGACCCCCTTCAGGTTCACGTTCATCACCTCGTCCCACACATCCTCGGAGTGCTCGTGCGGGGGGCCGCTGGACCCTGTCATCCCGGCGTTGTTGAAGGCGCAGTCCAGCCGACCGTAGGCCTCGATGGTCCTTTCGACCATCACCTCGACGTCGACCGCCCGCGAAACGTCGGTCTTGACGAAGATCGCGTCGCCGCCTGCCTCGCGTATCATGTCCACCGTCTCCTCGCCCTCCGGGACCCTGCGGGCCGCGATGACGACCTTCGCGCCGCTCTCGGCGAACTTGATGGCCGTGGCCCGACCGATACCGGAGTTGCCGCCGGTAACCAGGGCGACCTTTCCCTCGAACTGTCCTGGCATCATGACACTCCCTTCGGTTCGTGTGGCCTGCTAGCAGAGCGCATCATACTACCGACTTCCCCGTGTTGCCCCGTGCCCGCGCTATCGCAGCCGGCCGAACCGGGGGAGAGGTGGGCCGATCAGGGGCCTGGCGTAGTCGAGGAACGGCTCGGTGACCCCGTAGCGTGAGGTGTCGAGGTACTTGTCCGGCATTCTCTTTACCTGGCCGGCGACCTGCTCGAGCGGTGCGAGACCGGTCGTGCAGGCGTACTTCGCCTCGTCGCCTCGCACCAGCGTCACCATCGCGTCGGTGGCGCCCTCCAGCGCGTACCTGACCGCGGCTCGGCCGGCCATCACGGCCTCACGGGCGTCTGAGGCGGACACGCAGGCGGCCATGGAGCGCTGGATGGTCCCCGGCCTCTCGTAGCGTACTCGCACGTTCAGTCGGCGGCCTGCGAGGGCCGCGAGATGGCGGCCCGCGCCTTCGTAGTAGGGGTGCCCGAAGTCGTCGACGTACCAGGGCTCCTCGTCGCCACCAAGCGGGCCTGCGACGCCTCGGGAGTTTTCGGCGACCACGGCCACGGCGCAGCCGTATCTCCCGTAGGCCTTCTCGACAATCCCCAGGAAACGGTCTTCGTCCACAGGCACCTCCGGCAGGCAGATAACGTGAGGAGCGTCCATCTCGTCCCGTCTCCCAAGCGCTGCCGAGGCCGCGAGCCAGCCGGCGTCGCGCCCCATGACCTCGATTACGGTGATGGGCGACGATGCGCCCATGCCCTCTGCGTCCCTGCCCGCGCCCATTGTGGCCAGGGCCACGAAGCGCGCCGCGCTGCCGTAGCCGGGCGAGTGGTCGGTCAGCACCAGGTCGTTGTCGATGGTCTTCGGCAAGTGGATGACGGTCAGCCCCATGCCGGCGGCGGCCTCCGAGTAGAGGGTGTGGCCGGTCTCTGCGGAGTCGTTGCCGCCGATGATGAAGAGATAGCCGATGCGTTTTTCGTCGAGCAGCCTCAGCACCTCGGGGACATCATCTGTCGTGAGCTTACGGCGGGTCGATCCCAGGGCGGCGCCGGGGGTCCGGGCGATCCTGTTCCAACGAGCCTCGCCCTTATCGCGCAGGTCGATCAAGCGTCCCGCGAGCAGACCTTCGAGGCCGTGGGACGCTCCGTGGATCTCGCCGAGACCGCCGCCCTCGAGCGCCTCCTGGACCACACCGAACAGGCTCCGGTTGATGACCGGCGTGCTCCCGCCCGACTGCATGACGAGGACGTTTCGAGGATTCGCCAAAGCTCGCTGCTCCTGGCTACGAGGCTCATGGGTTAGATTCGAGGGCTGTCGGCAGCAGGGGCACGTATGTCGGATGTCAAATCCATGGGATCAAACACCAGCTAGATCGCCGCTTCCTCGCTACTCTGTTCCTTTGGCAGTTCGTCGAGAGCCTCAATAGCAGCAACGCCCGTCCGCTGTGCAAGGGGAAATAGTTCCTTAAGCATCTCGAATGGCTGCTCATCTCCCAAATAAGACTTCCCATCTATTGAATCAACCACGATCCCATGTCGATTGTGGACTGACAAGACGCAAGTATCGTCGCCCTTCCGTGTGATCGACATCGAGTAGTCAGCATAGGCCGCGGCAAACCTATTCTCGTCAACCGTTTCTCTCCAAGACACATCACCAGCGCGCGATCGTTCCAAAAGCTTCTTAGCGATTTGTACGGTTCTTTGGTCAGACATGTTGCTTTTCCTCACACTGATTGCTTCAGCTGGCTAGCCAAGCCATCCGACAAAGACTGAGCGTCTAAGAGAAACCCCTCATACCGGTCGGGATTGCTGGGCTGACCGCCAGCGCTCAACGACCTTGCCACTACTCTCTCAATAGTAACGAATTGGTCAACTGCCTGCTGCATAAGTTGTCGTTGCTCTCTGGTGAGAACGGGATGTCGTGCTCGAATGTCGGACAGCATCAATCTTATGTCATGATATTTATGCAGCGCCTGCTGCCACTCTTGTCGCCGATGCAGTCCCTTGATCTCCTCGATTCTCTCAGAAGCTCTAACGAGATCTACAATGCTGAGGTACTGAGCAAGACTCTTTCTCGCTGCTGACGCCGCCTGCTCCGCTGCCTCCGCCGCTCGTCGGGTTCGCAGAATCTGCCAGATCACGATGGAGAATGCAAGAAAAGACACCGCAAGGGCTACGACTGCAATGATGTCCCGCCAGTTTTCGGCTACCGAGTCCAATAGTTTCGTTTCCCTAGTATACCATCGCTATCTAGAGGACCGGCGGGGGTGTCGAACCTCCCGTGCGAAACGCCCTGGGTCGAAGGCCTCGATGTTCATGCCGGCGGCGCCGGTGGCGACCAGGTCCGCGGTTATCCTGCCCATGGCGGGGCCGAGGATGATCCCCGAGCGGCCCGCGCCGGTGGCCATGTAGACGCCCTCCCAGCCCGGCGCCTTCCCAAGAACCATTAGCTTGTCGGACGATAGCGGCCGCAGGCACGCGGTCTGACGCACCAACTCGGCGTCGGCCAGCGCAGGGACCATCTTTAGCAGATTTGCCATGATCTGGTCGCGAGCCTCGCCGGTGGGGGTCTCGTCGAATCCGGCCTCCTCTTCCGTCGTGCCGGCCCAGACCAGCCCGTCGGGCTTTGTGGTGGCGTAGTTGCCCTGCCAGTTCATGGAGCATCGGTAGGGCGCACCCGACGCTCTCAGGCGGATGATCTGGCCCTTCAGCGGCGTTATCTCGATGGGAACGCCCAGCCAGTCCGAGGCCCTCGCGCTCCACGGTCCCATCGCCAGGACGACGCTCTCGCAGCTAATCTCGGCGCTGTCCAGGACCACGGCGGTGACCTGTTCTCCGCGTCGCCTGAGTCCGGTTATCGTGCCATGCCGGAGCGTCGCGCCGAGGCCCTCGGCGGCCTTGGCCATGGCCAAGATGAACCTGTATGGCTCCAGGTCGGCCATCCCCTCGACGTAGACCGCACCCAGGGCGTCCTGGGAGACGCGGGGCTCCACGGAGCCAAGCCCTTCGGGGTCGAGCCAGCTTACGGCGTACTCCCTTTGCCGATGTCGCACCGGAAGACTGGCCTTCGCGGCGTCGACCTCCTGGTCGGTGAAGCACAATGACAACGACGGGCGGTCCCGGAACTCGGTGTTGATACCGGTCTCTTCCGGCAGCGTGGAGGCGAGCTCTCGGTGGAGCCGCATGCTCTCCACGGCGACGGTGTGGGTCGGGCGGTGGACGTCAACGCCGTCGAGGGCGCCCAGTCCGCCGTAGGCGAAGCCCGACGCGTGGCTTCCCAAGGCGTCGCGCTCCACGACCACGCTCTTGATTCCCCTCTTGCCCAGATAGTAGGCGGTGGCGATGCCCGCCAGACCGCCGCCGACGATCACGACATCAGCCGTCGAGAGACTCATGTACTGCCTCTTGATAGGTTTGGCGCGGTGGCCCTGTCGAGGGAGACCGAAAGACGGTGTGCCGGACGTCGGCGGTCTCGAGAACGCCGGTCTACTGGCAGGTGTTTTCCCACTCGGCTAGGGTCACGTCGACCGTATACGGCTTTCTCGACCTCATGATGGTGAGCACCACTTGAGCGCCTGGCCTGAGCGTATTCAGGTAGCTAACCATATCCCCGATTTCAACCACGGAATATTCGTCGATGGCGGTTATCAAGTCTCCCCGGCCTGTGGGCCTGATTCTGAATCGCTCGCCCCGCAGGCCGGCGATGTCCGCCGGACTCCCGCGGCATACGTGGGTTATGTATACGCCCGCGTCGACGGGCAGGTCGAGGGATCTGAACTGGCTTCGGTTGAGCTGGGTGCTTTCCACGCCCAGCCAGGGGCGCTTGAATTCGCCAGGCGTGAGCAGGTACGGCAGCAGGTCGCTGAGAGTATTGCTGGACACCGCGAACCCCAGGCCGGTCTGTATGCTGAGGTCCCGGGCGCTCGCTCTGATCTGGACGGCCGAATTGACCCCTATGACCTCGCCGTCCGCGTTGAGAAGAGGGCCGCCGGAGTTACCCGGATTCAGTGTCGCGTCGGTCTGGACCAGCTCCGGCATGGGACGCCTTAGCTCGCTGCCCACCTCGCTCCGGCCCACCCCGTTGACGACGCCGACGGTAACGGAGTTGAGCTGCTGGAAGGGACTGCCGATGGCGACGGCGAGCTGGCCCGGCCTCACCTTGCCGGAGTCGGCCAGTCGCAAGGGCGCTATTCTTTTGAATTGCTCCGAGTCCACTTCCAAGATGGCCAGATCGTCCGCTGGACTGTTGCCCAGCAGCGCCGCGTCGACAATACGCCCGTCGTGCAGTCTCACGGAGATGTCCCCCGCGCCCTGCACGACGTGGGAGTTGGTCACGATATGCCCGAGGCCGTCCACCAGGAATCCCGAGCCCTTGTCCACGCTGCCAAACCGGCTGACAGAGACCTCCACCACGGCGGGGGAGGCTTCCTCCACCAGCGATGTCACGAGCTGCTGGTCGTACAGCACGGTGGGCGCGGACCAGGAACTCCACGGCGACCCGAATGAGATCCACGCAACGAGGAGGCCCACCAAAATCCCGAACCCCACCAGCGAAATCACCATGCCGATGGATAGAACGTCCTCGCCGCGGGCGTCTCGCGTCAGATCCAGGTCTTCTTGGAATTTGTCGCTTGCGTCCGGTCGCATTCGTTTCGCTGCACCTCGAAATGTGCCTTAAACCGTGCGGGAGTCAACCCAGTATACCTGCTATGGCCTGTCTCAGGCCAGAAAACGCCACGCTACGGGCAGGGTTCGCCACTTCTACATGCTCAGCGCCTACGTTGATTATCGAAGGGTATCTCCGGAGAGGCTATCCGAGGGACAAGGAAAGTATGCTGAGCCACTTCCCGGCGGAGCCTTCGGATGGGAGTTGAGTGACCGCGAGGCCCGACCCGGGTCGCTAGGTGACGCCCTCAGCGAGGCTGATGCGGGTGTGCAACGGGCCGACTTCGCTTTCGAACTTGACCAGAAGCTGAGGCCTGCCCAGTGTCGAGATCACCGTCCCCGCCGACTCGATTATCACGGGCGGATTTATCTCGCACCGGTATCCCATGCCGGAAAGCTCCGTCGCCGCGTTGCCGGTAACCATGTTGGCGAGCTCGCCGAACGCAGATAGCGCCAGCTCCGAGTTCACCTCGTACTCTTCGCCCAGCATGAGATCAACTACGGCCCTCGCCGCTTCCGCTGGGAAGCCGTAAAGGACAATGTCCTGAAGCCGGCCGCTAACGCCAATGGCAACGGTGATGTCCTCGGTGGTGTACTTGCGGGAAACGGCCGTGACGGAGTCCAATTCCAGCGTTTCGCCAAGCTCCGATTTCCACACCAGCATCGCCGGTTCCAGGAAAGGGTTGACGTATTCTTGTTTCATCTAGTCTCTCTCCAAAAAGAAGGCGCTCAAGACATGTTGATCTATTCACTGCCGGCGCCAACCTGCACGGATACCGGCATTGAGAGTCCATTATGGCACGGTAATCGCCGCCGCACCACCTCCGGGGACCCAGTGCAGGGCCTTTCGGTTATGGGTTGGCGCCTAAATTATTCTGTGGTTCGACGAGCTCACCAGGAGCGGAATTTAATTCCCGTTCGCTGTGAGCCTGTCGAAGGGGCTCATTGGTAAGAGACAGCCGAAAGGCCCTGGGACCCAGTGTTCACACTTTGGGATGGTGGCATGCCGGGCCGGCCGCGCGGGCGCGAACGGTCTCGATGGCCGTCCGCCTAGCCGTCATCGGTCCATTCTCCCTCGAGCGGGTATCCGGCCTCTTCCCAATCGGTGATGCCGCCGGCGTAGCGGCGCACGTTCGTGTATCCGGCCCTCTGCAACAGCCGGAGCGCGAATCTGCTGGCCGAGCACCTCACGTGGGAGCAGTAGACGACGATCTAGTCGCTGGGATCCAGCACGTCGGTCGCGGCCTCAGGTGTATTGACGTTAATAGATCCCAGAATCCGCTTAGCTCGAAACGCCCAATTACCGAGCACCATCTCCAGCTTGAAAGGATCCTGCCGATCTAGCTTCTCCTTCAACTCTTCGCGGTCGATCAGACTCATGTCGACCCCTCTTGCCTTCGTCATCCATGCACTCGGTCTTATGCAGAGTGCGATCGCGCCCTCCAGGCTATTCTACGACATCGCCCTGTACGAGTCGCCTTTTGCCACGCCTCCCCCAGACCGATACTCCGCCCCTGCCGCGGACGGCCAACAGACCTCCGGACGCGATCAAGGCCGTATGCTTGTCGATGTTGCCACATACGTCATCGCCATGGACGGCTCGGCGACGGGCCAGCCGAAGCCCACGACAAGGTACCGCAGCTCTTCCAGCTCTTCGTCGTTTAGCGGTTTAGAGGGAGGACGAGAAGCACCCACCGGGCGGCCCACGACCGCCATCAGGCCCTTCTTGACCCGCCCCTGGCCGCCGGAGCGCACCGAGACCTTGTCGTAGAACGCACGAAGAGGGCCGTTGACGGAGTCGAAAAGCCTCTGGGCCTCGTCGTACTGCCTGCTTTCCAGCAGGCCCCAGATTTTCAGGTCGTGGGGAGGATAGATCTCGGAGGTCATGTTGATGTATCCCCTCCCGCCCAGCCTGTGGCTGCGGACCGGCTGCAAGCTGTTGTCTATGATGCTGAAATGGTCCGCCAGCTCGAATATGTCCTCGTACTCGCCGTCACTCGCCGCGACGCTCCATTTGATCCCGACCACCTGCTCGAAGTCCATCATCCTTCGGTAGGTGCCGACATCGACGGGGCAGTTCATCCCCTTGGTGACGTAGACCAGGATGCCAACGTCGATGGCGTCCGAGATCTCCTCGAAGTATTCCAGGATGTCGTCCTGGCTGGGCAGGTTGAAAATCGGAGGGCACACTTGGAGGCCGATGGCTCCCATGTCCTGCGCTCGCTTGGCGTCCTCGATGGTGCGCTTGGTGTCCTTGTAATGGAGTCCGCATACGACGGCAGCCCGGCCCCCGGCCGCCTGAACCACAGTCCGTAGCAGGAAGGGCCACTCGTCGTCGCTAAGCATGGGCCCCTCTCCCATGGCGGCGGCGACCTTTATCACCGCCCGGCCCTTGACCAAGCCGCTCTCCACCCACCACCGGGTCAGCTCGGCCATTCGCCCGTAGTCCAACTCGAAGTCGTCGTCGAAGGGTGTCGGAACGGTCGCGATGGGGCCCACGATCAAGTTCTTTAGCTCGTCACGGTTCATCTTGCCCTCCTAGTGGTTCTCCTATAGCGGAACGCTGTTGTCGTGACAGGGCCCCATCGTGCTCTTCGCCCACGGTCTTGAGTGGTCACTCCAGCCTTCGCTTCATGAACACCGCCACTTCTCGTTCCGGCCGGTCGATATCGCTGTAATACGACAGATCGACACCGTCGATGCTAAAACCAACTCGACGACAGAAGCTGATGGCGTCGCGGCCCTTGGCCAGGGCATTGGAAAACGAGATGCTCGTAGGGAAACCGACTCGTCATGTTGGCCGCGTAGTGCGTCTACGAGGGAGCCATCTAAGGTGGCCTTCTACGATATCGCGCCGTTTTGCTCCACGGCCCCCGTCACCTTCGCGAGCCAGTCCTCTTCGAGCCTGTGGTCGAGGTAGCCGCGGCCGGACCGGACGCTGAGAGCCGACTCGACGCTAAGCGCGTCAACGAACTGCTGGGCGGATGGACACTCGGCGGTCGAGCACGTGATCAGGTTCTCGGCTTCGATACGCGGGGCGAACGCGATAGGGTCGAAGAGGGATAGCGTGTCTGCCACCGCCTGCTCGTTCTCCGGGTAGCTGCGCAGGTAGTCGTTGAACTCCTCCAGAGGGTAGGCGTCTTGCTCGCCGCGGCGCCCAATGGTGTCGCGGAAAAGCATCTGGCCGCTCAGCAGCAGGAACCGCACCCTGGGCCGCAGGGCGGCGGTGATTGCCGCAAGGTCGTTTCCGGCGACGGCCAGCCTGGCGGAATCGGCCCCCGGCAGGTCCGCGAGCACGTCCAGCGCGCGCAGGCAGTCGGCCGCGATGCCGCGCCAGCGGTACTCGGAGGCTCCGGGCAGGCCTTCGGTCAGAAGGCCCGGATAGGCCGCCGCGTACTGGCTATCCGAGAGCCTCTGGCCGCGGTGGCTGAGCGCCATCACGGCATATCGGCTTCTTCTCTCGTGGGCCGGGACGCCGACGACGCTGCCATATCCCGGCGCCTGGAGCAAGGCGGGAAAAGGGCCATCTCCCAGGGGCACCGAGTAGTGGGCGAATAGCGAGATTCCTCCGATGCCTCTGAACCTGACCGAGTAAGCCGTCGAGACCTCGTTGGTGCGGATGGGCGACTCCTCGATAGCAACCGGGTCGCCGGCGAGCGCCAATACATCATCTTCGACGCTTTCCCAGTACGAAACGAACTTAGTTCGCGTCTGCGTCATCTTGGACCTCCACCGGGTTCGGGCCGCAAGTGCTGGGCAAGGAAATCTCCGACGATCCCATCGTGCCCCACGCCGCCGCCCGAATCATGGCCGCAGTTCTCATAGGTATAGAGGCGCTTGTTCTCGCTGCCGATGGCGGCGAACATCGCGTATCCCGTTTCGGGTGGACACACGTCGTCCTTCAGGCCGATGTTTACGATGATGGGACAGGTGATGCGCTCGACGAAGTTGTGGATGTCGTAGTAGTCGAGGACCTGGCGCACCTTGCCGCGCCGCTCCGGGTGCAGGCGGAGGTAGTCGTTGATCTCCTCGTACGGGTTGGACCGGGTCAGCGAGGCCGCATCCATCATGGAGCAGAGATACGGCGCGCCGGCGGAGGCCGCGGAGACGCTGCCGTCCCGCAGGGCGGATACGAGGAGAGTCAGCGCCCCGCCCTGGCTCGAGCCGCGAACCCCAATGCGGTCTTGGTCCACCTCGGGCAGTCCCACCAGAACGTCGAAGGCCCGCAGCGCGTCCATGTAGAAGCCCCTGTAGCCGTAGCTGTCGCGGTCGTCGATGTTGTGGGTCAGCAGCCCCGGATAGCCGGGATTGAACACGCCGTTGCTGCGGAGCTTTCCTCTGGGGGCGGCCGAAAACACCGCGTAGCCCTTCGCCGCCAGCGAGGAGGGAAGCACCGGCTCACCGGCGTAGCCGGGCACATATAAGATTCCGGGAAAAGGGCCCGACGGCCCGCGTGGACGGCAGTACCAGCCTGCGATCTCCAGCCCGCCGTAGGAACGGTAGTGAGCCTCGAAAACCTCGACTTCGGGCGTCGATCGCAAGGGGATGGGCTCGAACCTGGCCTCGAGGGGGACCCCGGCCGTCTCGGCGATGGTCTCCTCCCAAAAGCGATCGAAGTCCAGCGGCCTGATAATGCTGCTCGTGAACGCCTCGGGCCCTGCCTTGCTCATGGTTTTTCCCTTCCATTGGGGGTCGTGCCGAGCGTGTCCGCAGCGCACATCAATCGACCACGGTGATGGTACTTGGACTCCCGAACGGTGTCAATCGTTCCCCGTCTCGTGTCCTTTTCAAAGGGTAAGAAGAATTCGTATCTGGGGGATACTCCCAGACTCCCACCAGAGGGGAATTTCCGCCTCTGGACTCCCCCGATTCCTGCGGAATTTCCTCAGGCTCTCGGCAGAGGGACGCCACCTCTCCGCAGATCCCTCACTACGCCAGGGCCATTCACCCAACGGGAGGACGCCGCTGGCTAGGGCTATGGGAGGCCTCCAGCGCCGCGGCTGCCCGCAGGAGCGTGGCCTCGTCGAAGTGGCGGGCGACTAGCTGCACTCCGATGGGCAGCCCGTCCTCGCTCCAGCCGAAGGGCACCGAAATCGCTGGGGAGCCGGTCAGGTCGAAGGGGACCGCGGCCCGCAGCGCGTTGCGAGGTATGACCCGCTGGCCGTCGACGTCCAGCTCCGCGACGCCGTGGGGATGGGCGGGAACCACGCTCATCGGGCAGAGCAGCAGGTCGAATCGCGTGAAGTATCTCGCCACCACACGACGGAGGCTCTCGCAGTCCGTAAGAGCCTGCTGGTACTCCCGGATCGAGGGAACCGGAACTTCCAGCCGGCTTCGAATCGCGGGGGACAACTCCTCCTCGCGGCCCGAGATGTAGGGCTCGAGGTAGTGGCCGGCCTCGGCGGTGTAGATGGCCAAGGAGATGCTCTGGCCCGGCAGTTCGTTCCAGTCCTCCAGAGACACCGGCTCCACCTGGCAACCCGCCTGCTCCAGCGCAGATGCGGCCCTGGCGACGACCTCCTGCACTGCGCTGGCTACGGGGGCGAAGGGACCTTCAGCGCAGCAGCCTACCCGCAGACCGGCCGGAGGGGTATCCAGGTCGTCGAATCGCGGCACGGGCACCGGCATCGCGTAGGGGTCGAGTCTGTCCGGGCCCGCCATTATCGAGAGGGCGCCGGCCACGTCTCGCACCGTGCGGGCCATCGGTCCGACGTGCATGTACCTGAGTAGCGTCTCGGGCCAGTGTCCGGTGAGCGGCACCCGTCCCTGGGTGGGCTTGAGCCCCACGATTCCACAGTAGGCCGCCGGGAGGCGAATGGAGCAGCCCACGTCGCTACCGATGCCCAGGGGCGTGAGGCCGGCGGCCAGCGCCGCCGCCTCGCCGCCGCTGGAGCCGCCGGGGGTACGACCCGCTTTCCACGGGTTCTCCGTGCGGCCAAAGACCCTGTTGTCGGTCTCGAACCAGAAGACGAACTCGGGCACGTTGGTATGGCCCATGAAGATCGCCCCGGCGTCCTTGAGCCTCGTGACGGCGACAGCGTCAGCGGAGGGTACGAAGTCCTCGAACAGCCTGGACCCTCTTGTGGTCCTAATCCCTTCCACATCCACAGAGTCCTTCGCGGTGAAGGGAACGCCGTGAAGTGGTCCCAGCGGCTCGCCGGTCATGAGCGCCGCTTCGGCCTCCCGGGCCTGCTCCATCGCCCGCTCGTCCAATGTGACGACGGCGTTCAGGTTGGGATTGACAGCCTCGATGCGGTCCAGATACGCCTTCATCAACTCCACAGGCGAAAGGGCTATCTTGCGGATGCGGTCCGCAAGCTCTGTCGCCGAGGCGAAGCAGAGTTCCTCGCTCATTTGTCACCTCATTCTCGTGTTCGTTCTGAGAAGCGGGCTTCGGGTATGTTAAGCTCGTACACGATACCAAGAAGATTGCTGGTAGTCGAGTCCCTAGAGCCCGGCCGACAACGCAGGGCTCACGACCTACCGGCGACGATGAGTCAAGGGAGATGATCCGATGCCACACTACGTCTATGTTTCCATTTCGGAAGAAGATAGGATCGCACTACTCGCGATGGATCCCGAAACGGGCGCACTGGAGTCGGTTGACAGCTTCGAGGCGGGGGGACGCCCGGCGCCGCTGGCGATAAGCCCCCTGCGGAGTTTCCTCTATGTCGGACGGCGGGGCGCTCTCCAGATATCTAGCTACCGGATAGACCGTGGATCGGGACGGCTCTCGCCGATCGGCTCGGTGCTCGTGGACTCAGATCCGTGCTACCTTGCCACGGACCGAAACGGTAGGTTTCTGCTCTCCGCCTACTACAGCGGGGGCAAGGCGGCGGTCCACCAAATCGGTGAAGATGGCGCCGTCGAGACGCCGCCCGTCGAGTCGCGTGCAACCGCGCCGGGCGCACACTCCATGCAGACCGACCCATCCAACCGATTCGCTTTCGTCCCCCACATCGCCGGCGGCAGCGGACTGAACAGGATCTATCAGTTCAGGTTCGATGAGAACACCGGCCGTCTCACTCCAAACGCGACGCCCATGCTTATACCGTCGGAGGAGGCGGGTCCCAGGCACTACTGCTTTCACCCGGGCCGGGACATGCTCTACTTCTCGAACGAGCAGGGATGCAGCGTCACCGCGTACGACTTCGACTCCGGCGCGGGTACGTTGACAGCGCTGCAAACGATATCGACTCTGCCCGAGGGCTATGTGGGCGTGAACCACTGCTCTCAAATCCAGATCACGCCGTCGGGCAGGTTCCTGTACGCTCCGAACCGCGGCCACGACAGCATCGCCTGTTTCTCGGTCGACCCCTCCACGGGCCTGCTGACCTCCATCGGTCAGGTGCCCTCGGAGACCGTGCCCAGGGCGTTCAGCATCGACCCCACGGGTAATTTCCTGTATGCCGCTGGGTTGGAGACCGGCCGGCTCGCCTCATATCGCATAGACAGCGGCACCGGCGAGCTCGACCTTCTGGAGGTCTACGACGTTGGCAACGGGCCCATGTGGGTACTGGCGACGACCATAGGGGAATGAGCCGGTCCTGACCAAGGGGGGCGAAAGACGCCGTGGCCTCGTTACGCTGCGGCGGCACGCGGCGCCGTCAACATCACGCGCCGGTCCTCTTTTTCGGCGTGGACATGCGGGTTTGGCCCCAGTGGTGTGTCCGGCAGGCGTGGCCGGCAGCTTCACCCTGACCTTCCGCTGCCTCTTCGGGTTGCGGCCCCGGACCACGTTGACCGATGCCACGAGCCTCCACTTGAAGGTCTAGGAGCTGCCGGCATCCCGCTGAAGCTCGGCGGCTTCGTCGAAGTGCTTTGGCAATGCACGAGGTGACCAAGGTGCTACAAAATCTGGTCGTGGCGTCGAGGGCGTTCGAGCGGGACCAGGGGAACAACCCGTTCGCCGCGCGCTACACTGAGCACGCCTACTGGAAGCTGTTCAAGCATATCGAGGACCGCCAGGGCGTCCGGCTGCGCGTGGTCATAGACATCATCTCGGGCACGTCCGCGGGCAGCATCGACGGGATTGTCCTGGCCAAGGCGCTGGCCGGAAATCTGTCGCAAGAGCCCCTGCGAGAGGGCGACGACCACAGTAATATTGCCGTTGGTGACCCAAATAGTGACCCAACGCAGAAAAGAGGTGATTAGGCCCTCGCCAACAGTCCGTCCAGGGCACGCGCTGCCAGTTCCTGCTGCCCCTTCAAGAGGTGGCCATAAACGTCCATAGTGAGGGACGCTGACGCGTGGCCTAGTCGCCGGGATACCGTGAATATATCTACGCCGTGACGTATCCACTGGCTGGCGGCTGTGTGCCTCAGTGTATGCCAGGTGATGCTGTCCGGGTCGGAAAGGCCAAAACGGCACAAAAGCTGCTTGTAGCCGCGGCAGAAGGGGCTCCTAAACCAGCGAGTACCTACCCTGGACGGGAAGACCAACCCCTGGTCTTTCCACAGGCTACCAAGGCCCAGCCGTCATTCTAGCTGCTCCCGCTTGTGGGACCTCAACAAAGAGACTGTGGGCTCAGACAGCTCTATTGTGCGCCTGCTCTTCTGGGACTTCGTGCCCTTACATTGGAGCAGCCGGGAATCAAGGTCAAGGTCGTCCCCGCTAAGGGCCAGGAACTCCCCAAGCCTTAGACCAGTGGCCAGAGACTGTAGAAGGTCAGCGAAAAAGGGACACATCTGAGGGTTAAAGAACCCGAGAGA